>DATAUX010000072.1:0-4204 GCA_036268015.1 Solirubrobacteraceae bacterium
GCCGAACGCGGCAAGCACCAGCGTCGCCAGACCGATCACGAGCTGAGCCGCCTGGGCTGGGCTCCTCGCGTGCGGGCCGATCCGGATCGTCGAGCCCTCGAGCCGCGAGAACAGCGCGAAGACGTATGGCGCCCCCGGCGCCCAGTGGATCTGTCCGAGATAGCCGTGGCCGGACGCGATGCTGTTGGCGAGGCCGGCGTAGGACATCTCGTCGGCCGAGACGCGCTGGTTCTTGCCGATCTCCCGGTAGCGCATCGCTCCGCCGACGACGATCAGGACGGCGAGCACGGCGATCACGAGATGCCGCGACTCGAGTCGTCCGGGCCGCGGGGGCCAGGCCCAGGGGAGGTGGAGCAACTTGGCCGAGCGGGCGCGCAGCACTCCGGGCAACTGGGTTCTCCGTGGTAGGGGGCGGGTCGGGCCGGCGGCGGGACGGCGCTCGGAACCTCGGGCAGCTTAGTGGTCTGACTGGCGATCACGCGACGGGTCGCGGCGCTCGTGAGCGCCTCGTGACGCACGCCCGGGCCTGGTCCGCGTACGCTGCCCGAGGCCCGACCTCGCCCCGAAGAGCCTGAGGAGAATGCGAGAAGATGCCAGCCCGCTCTGCACGATTCCTCGTCGTATCCGCTGTTTTGGTCGCGATCCTCAGCGGCGCTTCCAGCATTGCGGCCGCGGCGTCCTGCCCGGGGGCGAACTCGTGCCCGTACAGCGCGCTCGAGGTGATCGGTCAGCGAGCCGAGGGGACCCTGCGCTTCCCGCAGGCCGTCGCGATCGGACCGGCCGGCGGCGTCTACGTCGCCGACGCGGAATCACACGCGGTTCAGCTGTTCTCGTCGACCGGCGAGTTCGAGAGCGAGTGGGGCGAGGCCGGCAGGGGACCGGGCCAGTTCGGCTCGATCAGCGGCCTCGCGACCGACGCCGCCGGGAACGTCTACGTGGTCGACGCCGGCAACGAGCGGATCCAGAAATTCGACGCGACCGGCGACTTCCTCGGCCAGTGGGGCTCGCCCGGATCGGGACTCGGCCAGTTCCACTTCGGCGGGGGGAACCTGAACGCGCCGGCCGGCGGCGCGATCGCCGTGAGCGGGCCGTACGTCTTCGTCGCCGACTCCGACAACGATCGGATCCAGCGTTTCAATCTCGACGGGAGCGGCGCGGTCGCCTGGGGAACCCTGGGGAGCGGCCCGGGTCAGCTCTCGCACCCGCGGGGCGTCGCCGCGACGGCGACCGGCGTCGTCGTCGCCGACGACGACAACCAGCGTGTCCAGGTCTTCACGACCGACGGGGTCTTCGTCGCGCAGGAGGGCTCGCTCGGCACGGGCCCCGGCCAGTTCAAGTACCCGTACGACGTGGCCGTCGACCCGACCGGGAACGTCCTCGTGCTCGACAACAACAACGGCCGGGTGGTCAAGCTCAACTCGACGCTCGGCTTCGTCGCGAGCTTCGGCGACGAGGCCGGCCCCGACCACCTGAGCTTCCCGCGGGCGCTGGCGGTCGACGCGGCCGGCGACGTCTATGTGGCCGACACGGCCAACAACCGGATCGAGGTCTTCGATCCGTCCGGACGGCTCCTGCGGGCCTGGGGCAGCTCGGGCCGCGGTGGCGGGGACTTCTCCGGGCCGCGCGACGTGGCGACCGACGCCAGCGGGGAGGTGCTGGTCGCCGACACCGCGAACGAGCGGGTCGAGCTGTTCGACTCGGCTCACCAGTTCGTCGACGTGATCGGTCAGTCGGGTCTCGGCCCCGGACAGTTCGACACGCCGACCGCGGTCGCGTTCGACTCGTCCGGCGACGTGCTCGTCGCCGATCGCGACAACCACCGCGTCCAGCGGTTCACGCCGGGCGGCCTGCCGCTCGGCAATCTCGGCGGGACTCCGGCGCCCGGGACGCCGGGGGCGCTGGTCGCGCCGAGCGCGATCGCGGTGGACGCGCAGGGCGACGCGATCGTCGCCGACACGTCGACGAACCAGATCGAGAGCTTCGCGCCGGACGCAACCGTCAGGCTGGACGTCGGCGGACCCGGAGACGGGCCGGGCGAGTTCAGCCGTCCGCAGGCCGTCGCGGTCGACGGCCAGGGTGATATCTACGTGGCCGACAGCGGGAACGACCGCGTCCAGGAGCTCAGCTCGACCGGCGGGCAGATCCGCACGTGGGGGTCGTCCGGGACCGCGACCGGACTCTTCGACGACCCCGACGGGATCGCCGTCGACCCGGCCGGCCACGTCTTCGTCGCCGACGGCGGGAACGACCGGATCGAGGAGTTCACGTCGACCGGGGCCTTCATCACCGCCTGGGGCACGCGGGGCGCCGCCGACGGGCAGTTGATCGCCCCGGCCGGCCTCGCCGTCGACTGCCACGGGTCGCTGATCGTCGCCGACCGGGAGACCAACCGGGTCGACGTGTTCGACGGGGTCGCTCCCGCGTCGACCTGTGCGCCGCCGGCGCCGCCGCCCACGCCGCCACCGCCGGTAGCGGTCACCGTCAAGCTGACGCGGGCGACCGGAGTCTTCTCCCATCGGTCGCTGCTGATGACGGTGACCTGCGACCGAGCGTGCACATTCGTCGCCCGTGTGACCCTGACGGCCGCTGCCGGTGGACCGCATACGAGCATTCGGTCACCGTCGCGCAAGCTGCGGGCCGGCGAGACCGTCCTGCTGCGGATGAGCCTGAGCGTCCGCGGCCTGGCCGTCCTGCGCAAGGCGCTCGGCAAGCACCGGCACGGTCTGGCGGCGGCGATCAAGGTCCACGCGACGGCCCGCATCCCGCCGGGTGCCCTGGCGGTCGCACCGACCGACTATCGGGCGACCGTCGCCGCCAGCCGGTGACGGTCTCGAGCGGGCCGGGTCAGCTGATGTCCTGCTGCCAGGTCGAGACGACCTTCGCGCTGCCGCGCTTGCACGTGTCGCGCGCGTCGATCTCGGTGGGGATCGAGTGCCGGGTCTCGGCGCACTTGAAGCCGTCGACCTTGGTCTTGCACTTCCCCGCCAGGCCTGACTTCGTCCGGCACTTGTAGATCCCCAGGATGAGCTTGCTCGCGGTCGAGCATGTCGTGTTCGTGGCGGTCAGGCCGGTGAAGTAGCCGGTGCTCGGGTAGCGCGGCTGCTTGCACTTGCGGGCGGCCGCCGCGACCGCGACCGGGCCCCGGGGACCCGGGTTCGCCGCCGCATTCGCGAGTGGGCTCGCGCCGGCGGCGGCCGCGCCGAGCGAGACGCACGCGAGCGCGGCGACCGATCCCGTCGAGAGGCGTTTCATCCGGGCTCCTTTGCTTCGGGGGACCATCAAACGGTGACCGTAGCTCAGACCGGGTCGTGGCGGGCCGGTTGGGTCGGGCGCGACGGGCGCACGACACCCCTGCTTGGTAGGCTCGTCGGGTGGGTGGCGAGCCAGACGACGACGGCCTGGCCGGGCTGTCCGGTGAGCGTTCGGGGTCGGGCCGCTGGTCCGGTCGGCGCGTCGCGTTCCAGGCGGCGACCGTCCTCCTGGCCGTCGGTTTCGGCTATCTCGCGGTCCGCAACGTCCGTTTCTCGGACGCGTGGCGCGCCCTGCGCAAGAGCGACTTCTGGTGGCTGATACCGGCTTCGGCGGCGTTCGCCGGTGCGACCCTGATGCGGGCGCTGCGCTGGCGGTCGCTGTTCGCCCGCGGCCGCCGCCCGCCCCGGGGGCCGGTCGTCGCGGCGACGATGATCGGCTACCTGTTCAACAACATCATGCCCGCCCGGGCCGGCGAGGCCGCCCGCGTCGTCGCGCTCAACCAGCGGGCCGGAACGCCGGCGGCGGAGATCGTCGGGACCGTCGTCGTCGAACGGGCGTACGACGTCCTCTCGATCCTGATCATCTTCTTCTGCGCGGCCCCCTGGCTCCCGCATGTCAGCTGGCTCGGCCCGGCCGCCGTGTTCGCCGCGGCGCTCGCCGTCGCATTCGCCGCGGCGATCTGGGTGCTCGCCGTCCACGGCGACCGTCCCCTGCGTTTCGTGCTCCGTCCGATCGGCCGGCTGCCGCGCCTGAGCGCCGACCGGGTCGACGCGTTCAGCATCGGACTGGCGACCGGCCTGTCCGGGCTTCGCGACCGGCGCGTCGCGCTCGAGGCGTTCGCCTGGAGCATCGGGATCTGGCTGCTGAGCGCCCTCTGGGCCTGGCTGATCCTGCTCGCCTTCCAGCCTCAGCTCGGCTTCGCGGCCGGCGTCCTCGTGATCGTCGCGATCGG
>DATAUX010000073.1:0-15187 GCA_036268015.1 Solirubrobacteraceae bacterium
ACTCCTCAGTACTGCCCCAGTACTCCTCAGTACTGCCCCAGTACTCCTCAGTACTGCCCCAGTACTCCTCAGTACTGCCCCAGTACTGGACGGTCCAGTCCCGGGGGTCCGCGAAAAACGAAAGCCCCGCGTACCTCAATCGTCCAGGGCAGCCTCGACGGCCCGGGCGACCTGCTCGCGCGACCTCGCACTCACGGCACTCCCGAAGGCCTCCTGCCAGCGCTCGGGCGTCACCGGCCGCAGCGGGAGACCCAGCCCGGCGAGGACCGCGTCAACGTCGACGAACCGCGCGGTGTGCTCGGCCCGCCGCCGAGCGGCGACATGCTGGGCGCGGGCGAGCGGCGTCCGACCGCCTTCGCCGACGAGGCTCAGGAGATCCTCGGTGACCTGCGGGACTGCCCGCCGTGCACACCGCTCCCACGGCGCGTCGGCCGCCGAGTCGACGACGACCTGGCGCAGGACACGCCAGCCGGCGTGGTGGGCCTCGCAGCGGGCGACGAGAAAGTGGGCGAGCGCCTCGGCGACGACGACGGCCCCGGGTTCCGACCCGTGGACATCGAGGTGGCGCAGGGCCTCTGCCACCCGCCGGCCGCTACCCACGGCGCGGGCCAACTGCTCAGCCGTACGCCCAGGTCGTGACTGTCTCAGCGCGATCCGCTCAGGGTACCGACGGATCACCGGGCCGCTCCCGGCGGGCCGGCCGGCAGACGACGTATCGTGGACGCCGTGAGCGTGAACCCGCCGAAGGCAACGCCGACGATCTACGAGTGGGGCGGTGGACGGCCGGCGTTCGAACGCTGGCTCAACGCGTTCTACGACCTCGTCGAGGCCGACGGCCTGCTGGCCCCCGTGTTCGGCGGCCGGGTCGGCGAGGCCCACCGGCGCAACGCGACGACCTGGTGGTGCGAGGTGATGGGCGGCCCGGCCGAATACACCGAGCAGCAGGGCGGCTACGAGCACATGCTCGGCCGGCACGTCGGGCTCGCGATAACTCCCGAGCAGCGGCTGCGGTTCGTGACCCTGCTCAGCCAGGCCGCCGACGACGCCGGCCTACCCGCGGATCCCGAGTTTCGCGCCGCGATCGTCGGCTACGCCGAGTGGGGGTCCCGCCTCGCCGTGCACAATTCCCAGCCCGAAGCCGAGGTCGCCGAACACGCGCCGGTCCCCCGGTGGGGATGGGGCGTCGCTCCGCCCTACCAGCCGTAGCCGCCCGCGCGGACGACTCAGGCAGATCGGTCGAGGTACTCCCGCGCGAGCCGCTTCGGCGCGCGGGCGAGCCAGGCCTCGGTGATCACCTCGACGAGATCGTCGTCGGAGATCCGGTCGAGGCGAACGAGAACCGCAGGGTAGCCGTCGAAGTGCGGGATCGTGAAGAAGACGTCCGGATCGGCGGCGATCACGGCGTCCTTCGCGCCGAGGTGCTCGACCCTCGCGCCGAGGATCGGACCGGTCGGCGCGGCGTCGCCGAGCGCACGGAGATCAGACGCCCGGAGTGGCCGCTCCCACACGAATCCCTTGTCCTTGACCTGCCAGAACGCATGGTCCCGGGACGTCCGCTCGCTCGTCTGCGGCAGCGCCAGCGCGATGCGACGGACGTCGTCCCAGTCGGCCATCCGGCCACACTAGCTCGCCGCGCCCACTCGTGTTTGACCTACTGTCGACCGATGACCCCACTCCGCTTCCCGGACCCGCCGCTCGTCGACGAGACCGTCCGGCTGCGGCCGTGGACCGCCGCCGACGTCCCGGCGAAGCTGATGGGCTTCGGCGACGAGTCCGTCCAGCGGTTCGTCTGGCCACAGACGTCGGACTACACCGCGGCCGACGCGCGCGCGTACTTCGACGCTCAGGAGGACGCCCGGCTGCGCGGCGAGGAGCTCAACTTCGCGTTCGTCGATCCGCAGGACGCCGACGCAATGCTCGGCGGCGGTTCGCTCTACGGAGTCGACCTCGGCCAGGCGCGTGCGGCGGTCGGCTACTGGCTTGGGCCACACGCGCGCGGCCGCGGAGTCGCGTCACACGCCGTCCGACTCCTCGCCGGCTGGGCCTTCGACGAGCTCGGGGTCGCCCGGATCGAGCTGACCTGCGCGCCGGAGAACGAGGCGTCCCAGCGAGTCGCGCTCCGCTGCGGGTTCGTCCGCGAGGGCGTGCTCCGCTCGCACATTCCATTCAAGGGCGCCAGCCGGGCGACGGTCATGTTCAGCCTGCTGCCAGGAGAGCTCCGGCGCTGATCGCACAAAACGCGACACTTTGTCGATGTTCGTACCAAACCGCGAAAAACTCTCGCGCAGCGCGATCCAAGACCCGCCCGACCCGACCCGCCCGACCGCCGACCCGACCGCCCGCAAGCCCACTCGACCGCGAGCCCATCCCCCACCGGCAGGCCGCCCCAACGCCACCCGGCTCGCCCAAGGCGATCCGGCCGGCGCAGTCAGTCCCGCTCGAGCGGAGCCATCGTCAGGCCGGCGTCCCGCAGACACTCCCAGTAGTGCTCGGCCGCCTCCTGGTGTCCGGTCCAGACGATCGCCAGGCCCTTGTTGTGGATCGCGTCGGCCATCGCGTAGCCGCCGTCGAGCGTGACGCCGGGGATCACGCGGGCGAGGGTCGCGGCGACGTGGTCGAACGTGTTGTGGCTGTCGTTGCGGACGATCACCTTCCACGCCCCGCCCATCCCAGTGCCTGGTCCGCCCACCCGGGGAAGCTCGATCGTCGCCGGCATCAGACCTCCGAGCTTAGCTCGCGGGCGCGCCCGGTCCGGGCTCGTCGTCGTGCTTGGACCAGTAGCGGGCGAGCCCCTGCCAGCTCTGCCCGGGCGGGAGTGCGCCGTTGTAGCGGGTGGCGGTCACCGGATCGGTGGCGGCGGCGATCTCACTGGCCATCTGCGCGACGAACGCGTCCTCGTCGAGGCGACGGGACCGCTGGCCCCAGCGGTCGAGGGCGTCGCGCATCGTCGCGATGTGCCCGGCGGGATCGTCGACCCCGCCGAAGTGGGTCAGCGCGAGACTCGACGGCTGCCAGGCCTCGATCGCGTCCAGCGAGGCCCGCCAGGCTTCGAGGTCGATGTCCGGCGGCGGGGTCGGCGGGAGGACGAAGTCCGACGGGGGGATCCGCACGCCGCAGACGTCTCCGACGAACGCCCGACCGGTCGGCTCGTGGAAGTAGGAGACGTGATGCGAGGCATGGCCGGGGGTGTAGGCGACGGCGAACGGGCCGAGCGTCTCGCCGCCGGCGAGGATCCGCAGGTTCTCGGCGGGAACCGGCACGATCTCACCCCACAGGCGGTCCATCTGGTCGCCGTAGAGGCGCGTCGCACTCGCGACCAGACGGCTCGGGTCGACGATGTGGCGGGCGCCGCGCTCGTGGACCCAGACCTCGACGTCGGGCCAACGCCGGACGATCGCCCCGGCGCCGCCGGCGTGGTCGAGGTGGATGTGGGTCAGGGCCAGCGCCCGCGGCCGGATCGATCCGAGGCCGGCGAAGAGAGCGTCGAGCGACGAGCTGGGGCCCGGGTCGACGACGACGTCGTCGACCAGCCACGCGCAGATCACCCGGTCGCGGCCGAGATGCCGGACATCGATTGGACGCGGATCGTCGCTGCTCACAGACGGGTTCCTCCGAATCGCGGGGCCGGTCACCGGGCGCCGGTCACCGGGGCGGTGCTGCGCTCGTGGCCGGTGGTCAGCACCCTACAATCGCAGGCGTGAGTGGTGAACCGCACCGCCTCGACCGACCCGACCGGCCGTGGCTGATCCGGACGTACTCGGGCCACTCGACGGCGAGGGCGTCGAACGAGCTCTACCGCAGGAACCTGGCCCAGGGGCAGACCGGCCTGTCGATCGCCTTCGACCTGCCGACCCAGACCGGCTACGACTGCGACCACGTGCTCGCGCGGGGCGAGGTCGGCAAGGTCGGCGTGTCGATCTCCCACCGGGGCGACATGGCCGAGCTGTTCGACGGGATCCCGCTCGACGCGATGAACACGTCGATGACGATCAACGCGACCGCGCCGTGGCTGCTCGCCCTGTACATCGTCGCGGCCGAGGAGCACGGGATCGGCCCGGAGGCTATGCGGGGGACGACGCAGAACGACATCATCAAGGAGTTCCTCGCCCGCGGGACCTACGCGTTTCCGCCGGGCCCGTCGATGCGGCTGGTGGCGGACACGATCGCCTACACGGTCGAGCACGTCCCGCAGTGGAACCCGATCAACATCTGCTCGTACCACCTCCAGGAGGCCGGGGCGACCCCGGTCCAGGAGATCGCGTTCGCGATCGGCAACGCGATCGCCGTGCTCGATGCGGTCCGCGACCGGGTCGGCGGGAGCGAGCAGAAGGTGGCGGCGGTCTTCGGTCGGATCTCGTTCTTCGTCAACGCGGGTGTCCGGTTCGTCGAGGAGCACGCCAAGATCAGGGCGATGGCTCTGATCTGGGAGGAGTTGGGCCGGGACCGCTACGGCGTCAGCGATCCGAAGCTGCTGCGCTTCCGGTACGGCGTCCAGGTCAACTCGCTCGGCCTGACCGAGCCCCAGCCGGAGAACAACGTCCAGCGGATCGTGCTCGAGGCGCTGGCCGTCACGCTCGGCCGCGACGCGCGGGCCCGGGCGATCCAGCTGCCGGCATGGAACGAGGCGCTCGGCCTGCCGCGTCCGTGGGACCAGCAGTGGTCGCTGCGGATCCAGCAGGTGCTCGCGTTCGAGACCGACCTGCTCGAGTACCCGGACATCTTCGCGGGGTCGGTGGTGATGGATGGACTGGTCGACGAGCTGGCCGACGGGGCGCGGGCCGAGCTCGCCGCGATCGCCGACCGGGGCGGGGCGGTCGCGGCGGTCGGGTACATGAAGGCGGCGCTGGTCGACTCTCACCGCGAGCGGATCCGACGGATCGAGGCCGGCGAGCAGACCGTCGTCGGCGTCAACCGGTTCACCGGAACCGCGCCGTCTCCGCTGACCGCGGACCTCGACGGCGGGATCCTCGTCGTCGACCCGGCGCTCGAGGCCGAGCAGGTCCGGGCGCTGGCGGGCTGGCGGGCCGGACGCGACGACGCCGGGGTGCAGACGGCGCTCGACGGGCTGCGGGGAGCGGCGGCCGGCGACGAGAACATCATGGTCGCGTCGCTCGCGGCCGCCCGGGCCGGCGTCACGACGGGCGAGTGGGCACAGGCGCTGCGCGACACGTTCGGCGACTACCGGGCGCCGACCGGCGTCGGCAGCGCGTCGTCGACGAAGCCGGACGCCGATCTCAAGGAGCTCCGCGGCGAGGTCGACCTGCTGTCGGAGTCGCTCGGCCGGCGGTTGAAGATGCTGGTCGGCAAGCCAGGCCTCGACGGCCACTCGAACGGGGCCGAGCAGATCGCCGTCCACGCGCGGGACGCCGGCTTCGAGGTCGTCTACGAGGGGATCCGCCTGACCCCGGCCCAGATCGCGAACTCGGCCCTCCAGGAGGGCGTTCACGTGGTCGGCCTGTCGATCCTCTCGGGATCTCACCGGGACCTGATCCCTGAAGTGATCGACGCCCTGCGCGAGCGTGGCGTCGACGTTCCGGTCGTCGTCGGCGGGATCATCCCCGACCGGGATGTCGGCCCGCTGCGCGCGGCCGGCGTGGCGGCCGTCTTCACGCCGAAGGACTTCCGCTTCGCCGAGATCATGCGGCAGATCGTCGCCCTGGTGGCCGAGCGCCACCGGGCTCAGACCGTCGTCGGGTGAGCGGCGCGGAGCTCGGCGCCCGGCTTGGCCGGGGTGACCTGGCGGCGGCGCCGGAGGCGCTGAACCTGCTCGAGAGCACGACGCCGACCGCCCGGGCCGGCGCGGCCGAGCTGATCGCGGCCGTCTCGCCGGCCGCGCTCGGCGGTGAGGCGCCCGGTCACATCGTCGGCCTGACCGGGCCGCCGGGGGTCGGCAAGTCGACGCTGGTCTCGGCCCTGGTCGCCGTCTGGCGGGGCGCTGGCCGCAGCGTCGCGGCCCTGGTCGTCGACCCGTCGTCCAAGCGATCGGGCGGGGCCCTGCTCGGCGACCGGGTGCGGATCTCCTACGACCCGGCGGACCGCGGCGTGTTCATCCGGTCGACGGCGACCGCTCATCGACTCGGCGGCCTGGCTCCGGCCACGCGGGCGGCGGCCCAGGCGCTGGCCGCGGCGTTCGACGTCGTCGTCGTCGAGACGGTCGGCGTCGGCCAGTCGGAGACCGACGTCGGCGATCTCGCGGATACGGTCGCCGTGATCCTCCAGCCGGGGTCGGGCGACACGCTCCAGTTCCTCAAGTCGGGAATCATGGAGATCCCGGATCTGCTGGTCGTCACGAAGGCGGACACCGGCCGGCCGGCGCAGGACACGCTGCGCGAGGCGCGGGCGGCGCTGAGGTCGGTCGGGTCGGGCGACACGCCGACCGTCGCCGTCTCCGGGCTGCCGCCGCCCCAGGGCATCGACGAGCTGGCCGAAGCCCTCGACGCGCACCGACGGTCGATCGACCTGGCCGGCCGGCGCGTGCGCGGCCGGCGCGCGAGCGCGGTGTCGGACTACGTCACCGAGCACGGCGAGGCCGGACTGAGGCGGTTGGGTGGGCGGCGAGCAGTCGAAGCCTGGCTTGCGAAGCAGCCGCCGAGTCAGGACGTCCCGGGCCTCGTCAGCGGGCTCGAGGGTCGGGCGGGGCTGCCGGTGGAGGCCGGAGAACAGACGCGCGACGTGTTCGGCGCCAACGTACGAAACACCACATAAATGTCGCCGTTCGTACGATTCTCGCGACAGACTCGACACGTCCGGCCGGGCCCGGCCCGCTCAACCCACGACCTGGCCGTGCCAGCCGGCGTAGGCGACGAGCTCGCTGGCGGCGAGCAGGGGAATCCCGTAGTGGTCGGCGGCCCGAGTCAGACGCTGGCCACCCTCGCGCCGATCGAGCGGGCTGCCGCGGTCGAGCAGGGCGAGCGGACGGGCGAACTCGGAGCGGAAGCCGCGCTCGCATTCGACGACCCTCCCCCAGGCGACGATCGCGCCCCAGACGGCCTCCGGCGCCGGCAGATCGGGCTCGTCGGGTAGGGCGTAGTAGGCGGAGTAGCCGCACCCGCAGTTCGCGTGGGGGGCGTCGTGGCCACCGAGCGCGAAGCACCTGGCGTTGCGATCGTGATCGGTGGGCCAGGGGACCGGAATCGCGCGGGGAGCGATCATCGCGAGGGCCGGGTTGGGGACGAATCGACCGGCGACGAAGATCCCCGAATAGAGCCCGCCGCGCCGGGCCGCCCAGTGGCGGAAGCCGACGATCGGCTGGGCCACGGGTTCCGGCGTCACGCTGGGGCTGGTGCTGGCCGGTCGGGGGCGGGTGCGACCTCAGGTGGGTGGGGCGCCGGCTCGGGCTGGGGTTCGGGCACCGGGAGCCGGACGGGCGCGGGGCGCTCGGTCTCGCGCAGCGGCTTGCCGATGTCGCCCAATTCTCGAGCCGGGCGTCAGGCGTCTGCGATCGCCGGCTGTGGAGCGGCGTCGATCTCGGCGAGCTTGCGGTGAACCCGGGCGAGTCGATCGGCGAGGTCGGCCTCGAGCAGCTGGAGGTCGGCCGCCCGCAGACGGACCAGCTCGAGCTGGCGGTCGAGGAGGTCCTGGGCCTGGACGAGGAGGGCTCGCCGGCGGTCGGGCTCGACGTCGTCGCGGCTGAGCTCGGAGCGCAGGGCGGCGCGGGCATCCTCGGCGGCGAGCAGCTCCTTGAGCTCGTCGAGGGAGACACCGAGCAGCGACTTGAGCCGCATGACCTCGCGCAGGCGTTCGAGGTCGGCGTCGTCGTAGAGCCGGTGGGATCCGGCCATCCGGGCGCCGCCGTCGGGGAGCAGGCCGATCTCCTCGTAGTAGCGGATCGTCCGCGCTGTGGTCCCGGCGAGGCGGGCGAGGTCGCCGATGCGAAGCGTTTCGGCGGTCATCGGCTGAGCACCTGCTCGATCTCGAGCTCGCCGATCGGATCGCCGAGCGGCTCGACCTCGTCGACCGGACCACCGTCGGGATCCGCGGAGACGTGCTTGGGCCGCATCATGCAGACGATCGCACCGACGAAGGACGTCACGGTGAGAACCCAGAGGGCGACGTGCATGTTGTGGATGAACGGCGCCAGCTTCTGATCGGAGAGGCCCTGGGCCAGACCCGAGAAGATCTTGAACAGGGTGGCCTTCGGGACGGCGGACGTGACGATCGCAAGGACGAAGGCGATCGACAGGACGGCGCCGGTGTTCTGGAGGAGCATCCGCGCGCCGGCGGCGATCCCCCGCCGCTGGGCGGGAACCGTGCCCATCATCGCGGCGGTGTTCGGGCTGTTGAACATGCCCGAGCCGATCCCGACGATCGTCATCCAGAGGCCGCTCTCCCAGTAGGCCGTGTGGACGCCGAGCGTGGTCATCAGGCCGAGGCCGATGCCGACCGTGACCATGCCGAGGGCGGCGAGCGCGCGTGAGCCGTGACGGTCGGCGTAGATCCCGGCGAGCGGCGAGGCGACGAGCATGCCGGCGGCGAGCGGGATCAGCTTGATGCCAGCGGTGATCGCGTCGTTGCCCTGGGCGCCCTGGAAGTAGAAGACGAAGAGGAACATCAGCGCGAACCGGGCGAGCCCGTTGATGAAGGCCGCGGCCGTCGCCGCGGCGAACAGCCGGTTGCGGAAGATCGCGAGGTCGAGCATCGGCGCCTTGACACGGCTCTCGATCAGCACCCACAGCGGCAGCAGGACGACCGCCGCGGCGAGCCCGGCGACGACGATCGGGTCGCTCCAGCCACTCAGCCCGCCGCGCGAGACGCCGAGCACGAGGCCGGTCAGGCCGATCACGAAGGTCACGGTCCCGAGGATGTCGAAACCCCGGTTGGCGTCCGGTTTGGCCAGCTCGCGGAGGACGAGGCCACCCCAGATCGCGCCGATCAGGCCGAACGGGACGTTGAACCAGAAGACCCACTGCCAGGACGCCGAGACGAGCAGGCCGCCGAGCACCGGCCCGAGCACGAGGCCGACGGCCGCGATCATCGTGTTCGCGCCCATCGCCATCCCCAGCTGCTCGCGGGGGAACGCGTCGGTGACGAGGGCGGCGGCGTTCGCGAAGAGGAAGGCCCCCCCGATCCCCTGGAGGATCCGCCAGAGGATCAGCTGGGTCACGTCGGCCGAGAATCCGGCGCCGAGCGAGGCCAGCGCGAAGACGAGGAACCCGCCGACGTAGGCCTTCTTGCGGCCGAACAGGTCAGACAGGCGGCCGGCGTTGAGGACGAGGACGGTCGACGCGATCATGTAGGCGAGGATCACCCAGACGAGCCCGAGCAGGCTGCCGTGGAGGCTGCGCTCGAGGTCCGGGAGGGCGATGATCAGCGTGCCGGAGTTGGTCGCGGCCAGCAGCATGCCGAGGCTGGTGCACGAGAGGGCCCACCACTTGTAGTTGTGGTGGTCGGCTGCGACGCCGAGGCGTCTGCGTTCCTTCGGGGCGGACGTGGTGCTCGGCGCGACAGCCATCGGCGGATCCTTTGAGAGCTTACGTGAACGTAAGGTTCAGGATAGCACCGGCAACGGCCGGTGGATCCACGCCCGCCCGACGCGGCGACGCACCCGCTCGCCGGGCGGCGATCGGACGCGCGACCGGGCCGGCGTGTCCGGGACGAACGGGGGCGACCGGGCCGTACCCACCGGAGCGCCAACCCGAGCCGGCCGGCGCTCGTCGCACGCGGCCGGGGTGGGGTCGCCGGCCCTACTTCGCGGGAGTGACGGCGCCCGCGAGCGAAGCGATCCGCCAGGTGCCGCCGAACTTGACGAGGCCGATCGACGAGTCCGCGGCCGACTGGTTCGCGGCTGCGGTGTGGACGTCGGCGACCGCGTTCTCGCCGGTCACCTTGATCGCGCCGACCGTCATCGTCGGCTTCTTGACCTTGCCGAGCCCGCGCGACAGGGCCGTCTTGCACGGCAGCGCGATCGACGCCATCTGCTGGAGCAGGTTCGGCGCGAACAGCTGGTTGCAGATCTTCGTGTAGTCCTTCGCGGCGACTGCCTTCCCGTAGGCGACGACGGCCGCCCGGACCGCCGGCGTCTCGTCGGTGCTGCCGCCGCAGCCGGCGAGAACGACCGCCGTGAGTGTCACCGAGCAGAGGGCCGTGATTCGCCGCACGCGTGCAGGTTATCCATGCCGGCGCCCGACCGCCGGTCCGGCGGGCACGACGGAGTTCATACATTTGAAAGGTTCGATCGACGCTCGTGGCCGGACCGATCGCCGATGATGGTCGACGATGCTGATCCTGATGTTCTTCGCCCTGCTGGCCGGCGCCGGCACCGCGCTCAGCCCGTGCGTCCTGCCCGTCCTCCCGGCGCTCCTGTCGGCCGGCGGCGTCGGCGGCCGCCGGCGGCCGCTTGGCATCGTGCTCGGCTTGACCGTGACCTTCACGGTGACGATCGTCGGCATCTCGAAGGTCGCCGGCGGCGTCGGCCTCGGCTCTGATCCGCTGCGCGATCTCGCGGTCGCGGTCCTCCTCGTCTTCGGTCTGACCCTGCTCGTCCCGTCGCTCGCCCAGCGCCTCGAGGAGCCGCTCGCCTTCCTCTCGCGGCTGGGTCCCCGGACACGCGGCGACGGCTTCGCGTCCGGCCTGGTCGTCGGCGGCGCCCTCGGCTTCGTCTACACGCCGTGCGCCGGCCCGATCCTCGCCGCCGTGATCGCCGTCAGCGCGGCGTCCGGCCGGTCGATCGCCGTCGGGCTGTCGTATGCCGTCGGCTCGGCGATCGTCCTGCTCGGACTGTCGCTCGGCGGCCGCCGCGTGATCGACCGTCTCCGGGCGGCCGGCCGGGGCCCGGCGGTCCAGCGGACGCTCGGCGTCGTGATGATCCTGACGGCCGTCGTGATCGTCACCCAGCTCGACGTCAAGCTCGACCAGCAGATCGCCGAGCACATCCCCCAGGTCAGCCTGACCGCCTCGCTCGAGTCGAGCCATGCCGTGACCAGCCGGATCTCCGGCTCGCTGCACACGCACTCGTCGCGCTTCACGTCGGCCGCCGCCCAGGCCGCGAGCTCGGCGCCGGCACTGCCGACCGCCGCGGCCGCGTCCTCGCTCCCGGTCCTCGGGACCGCGCCGAACTTCGTCGGCACGCAGGACTGGTTCAACACGCCGGGAGACAAGCCGCTGACGCTGGCCCAGCTGCGCGGTCGGGTCGTGCTGATCGACTTCTGGACGTACACGTGCATCAACTGCCTGCGGACCCTCCCCTACCTCGAGGCGTGGAACTCGAAGTACGCGGCCGACGGGCTGACGATCGTCGGCATCGAGACGCCGGAGTTCGCGTTCGAGCACGACGCGTCGAACGTGTCGAAGGCGATCGGGTCGCTCGGGATCAAGTACCCGGTCGTCCAGGACAACGACATGGCGACGTGGAACGCCTGGGGCAACGAGTACTGGCCGGCCGAGTTCCTGATCGACGCGACCGGCAAGGTCCGGTCGGCCGAGTTCGGTGAGGGCGACTACGCCCAGACCGAGGCGAAGATCCGCTCGCTGCTGGCGGCGGCCGGCCACGGCTCGCTCGGGTCCGACGCCAAGGCGGTCGGGGCGATCACGCCTTCCCAGCAGACGAGTCCCGAGACGTACCTCGGCTACGAGCGGGCCGACGGCTGGATCCCGGCGAACCCGAAGTCCGGCACGCATACGACGCCGGCCGACACCGGCAGCATCCCGCTGAGCAGGTTCAGCTACGGCGGAACCTGGACGATCGGGCCGCAGGAGGTCGTCGCCGGGGCGAACGCGCGGATCGACACGGAGGTCGAGGGCAAGGACGTCTACATCGTGCTCAGCCCGCCGAAGCCCGGCGCCACCGGCCACGTCGCGGTCACGCTCGACGGGCGTCCCGCGCCCGACGGGGTCGACGTCCACAACGGGTCGATCACCGTCGACCAGCAGCGGCTGTACACGATCGCCTCCTTCCCGAAGGACGGCCGCCACCGCCTGACGCTGAAGTTCTCGCCCGGCACCCAGGGCTTCTCGTTCACCTTCGGCTGACCCGCGATCCTCGCCGGCGCGCCTCCCGGAGCCGCGAATGCCGGCTGGTCAGGCCAGGCAGCGGGCGGCTGCGCGACTGCGCATAGAATCAAACGCGTGGACGCCGACCCCCGCAGCTGGCTGCGCTGCTACCGCTGCTGGTCCCAGGATCTGGAGGTCCAGGTCCACTACGAGGGGATCCACAAGATCGACCCGGAGACGGGCGAGCGGGCGGAGGTCGTCGACGAGCTGCAGGAGGCCGTCGTCCAGTGCCTCGACTGCATGCACGACCAGCCGCACCTCGGCTTCCAGGACGGTCGGGTCGAGCCGATCGAGGACCGCTGGGAGCGGATGGTCGCCGGGACGCCGTGGGTCGCCTCGTGCACGGTGACCGTCGACGCCGACGAGGTCGAGAGCTGCTCGGGCCCGGATGCCGGGGACGCTCTGTCGTACGCGGCGTTCGGCGACCACGGGGTCCGCGAGTTCTTCACGCATGTCCGCTTCCACAAGCACGAGGACGACAACCGGATCGTCGTCCATCTGCTCGTCGAGCTGTACGCCCGGTCGCTCGACGAGGCGACCGAGGTGCTCGAGGAGGCCGCCCGCGGAGCCCTCGCGATCACGTCGCTCGCCGAGGAGTCCCGCCCGCCGGCGGCGACCCCCGGCGAGGGCCCCCACTAGCGCGATGACCAACCCCGTCCGCCGGTCCTGCCTGTCGGTCCCGGGGTCCTCGGACCGGAAGATCCAGAAGGCGCTGGGACTCGACGTCGACGAGCTGATCTTCGACCTCGAGGACGCCGTCGCGATCGCCGCGAAGGACCAGGCCCGGGCCGACGTCGTCGCCGCGCTCGCGGCCAATCCCGACCAGGCCGCCCGGATCGCGGTCCGCGTCAACGCGCCGGGCTCGCCGTGGTGCCACCTCGACCTGATCGCGCTCGCCGGGGCCGACGTCCCGCCGGCGACGGTGATCCTCCCGAAGACCGAGAGCCCGGACGACGTCGCGTTCGTCGACCGGCTGGTCGCCGGCGTCGAGGCCGGCACCGACGTGTCGATGCCGCTGGGTGTCCAGGCCCTGATCGAGACCGCCGCCGGACTGCTCTGGGCCGCGGAGATCGCCGCGTCGTCGGAGCGGCTCGAGACGCTGATCCTCGGCTACGCGGACCTCAGCGTCTCACTCGGCCGGCGGCCGCCCGGACCAGCCCACCCGGACGGTTCGGCCTGGGACGGCGCCCGCGACACCGTCGTCCTCGCGGCCAGGGCCGCCGGCCTCCAGGCGATCGACGGCCCGTACCTCGGGGTCGCCGTCGACGACGACTTCCTCGCCGCGGCCGGCCGCGCCCGGGAGCTCGGCTTCGACGGCAAGTGGGCGATCCACCCGGCCCAGGTCGCCGCCCTGAACGACGTCTTCACCCCGACCGACGAGGACGTCGCCCGAGCCCGGAAGATCGTCGCGGCGCTCGACGAGGCCAGCGCCGACCACGGGGCCGGCGCCGTGGCCCTCGACGGAGCGATGCTCGACGAGGCCCTGCGCCAGTGGGCGATCGGCGTCCTCGCGAGCGCGGCCCGCGCCGGTGTCGAGCCGGCCGGCTGAGGCGACGGTCGCCGCGGTCCGCGCTGGCCGCTACAGCTTCCGGGCCGTGACGGCCGTCCCGTACGCGCAGATCTCAGTCCACGTCGAGCCGAGCTCGGACGTGTCGAAGCGGAAGGCGAGCACCGCGTTCGCGCCCTTCGCCCCGGCCTCGGCGACCAGCCGCTCGGTCGCGTGCTCCCGGCCCTCCGCGAGCATCTTCGTCATTCCCTTCAGCTCGCCCCCGACCAGCGACTTGAAGCCGGCGCCGATCTGGGATCCGAGGTTCCGCGACCGGACGGTCAGCCCGAAGACCTCGCCGAAAACCTCCTCGATCACGTAGCCGGGCAGGTCGTTCATCGTCGAGATCAGCATCCGGCAAAACTACCACCGCGCCCGCGCGGCGCCGGCTCGAGGCCGGGAAGCCGTCCGCCGACGCCGTGATCGGATCGATCAGGCGGTCCGCGCGGCGATCTCGACGCCGAGCCCGACGAGCGCGACCCCGCCGGCGCGCTCCCCCGCCCGCAGCGCGCCCGGCCGCCGCAGGACGCCGCGCGAACCCGTCAGGACCCGCGCCCAGCCGTTGAGCCAGACCTGGGAGAACGCCGCGTGCGCGACCACCAGACCCGCCTGTGTGGCCGTCGTCGGCGCACCCGCCGGCACCAGCGCCGGCAGCGCGCTCGTGTAGAAGACGCCGATCTTCGGGTTCATCAGGTTCGTCACGAACCCCGCGCTCCACGTCCGGCTCCGGACACCCCTCCCCCGCCGTCGCCCGGCAGCCCCGGCACCCGCGCTCGCCCCCGCAGCTCCGCTCGCCCCGGCAGCCCCGCTCGCCCCGGCAGCCCCGCTCGCCCCCGCAGCTCCGCTCGCCCCGCCAGCCCCGCTCGCCCCGGCGGCCCCGCTCGCCCCGCGCCCCCCGGCAGCCGCGGGCGCCCCGGCAGGCCCGCTCGCCCGGGCGCTCTGACTCGCCCGATCGCCGGCTGGGCTGGCCGGGCCGCGGGTACGCCAGAGCGTCCGCAGGCCGAGCCAGATCAGGTAGGCCGCCCCGGCCAGGCGTAGACCGGCGTACGCGTCGGCCGACGCGGCCAGCACTGCCGCGAGCCCACCGACGGCCAGCGCCCCCCACACCAGCAGGCCCGACACAACCCCGGACGCCGTCTCCCTGGCCGGCCGCCGGCCGCCCGACAGCGCCGCCCGCGTGACGACCGCCATGTCCGGGCCGGGAACGACCGTCAGCAGCCCGAGCACGCCGAGCGCGGCCAGCAGAGAGACGATCATCGTGTCCGGCGGCGCCCTGCCCGCGCCGCCGGCCCTCCGACCCGCTCAGGCTCAGCCGAGGCGGGCTTCGAGTGCGTCGAGCTGCTCGGCAAGCTCGCCCGGCAGGCGCTCGAACTTCGCGAAGTGCTCGCGGAACTGCGGCAGCTGCGCCCGCCACTGGTCCTCGTCGACCGCGAGCAGCTCGGCCATCTCGCCGGTCCCGATCTCCAGGCCGTCGATGTCGATCCCGCCGTCGGCCGGCATCACCCCGATCGGCGTCTGCACCCCCTCCACCGAACCCGCGCACCGCTCGAAGATCCACGCCAGGACCCGGCTGTTCTCACCGAAGCCCGGCCACAGGAACCGGCCATCCGCGTCCTTGCGAAACCAGTTGACGTAGAAGATCTTCGGCAGCCG
>DATAUX010000074.1:0-5587 GCA_036268015.1 Solirubrobacteraceae bacterium
ACAACACATCCCGCCCCGAGAGCGGCAGCCACCTGCACACCCTGCGCCCCGATCGGACTCAGGCAAATCACAGGTTCGCGGACGACAATGACCGCATGAGAGAGCAGACGGCCGACCCGATCCGCATCCTCGTCGTCGACGACGAGCCGAACATCGTCGACGTGATCTCGATGGCCCTCCGCTTCCAGGGCTTCGCCGTCGCCGCCGCCGGCACCGGAGCCGAAGCGCTCGCCGCGGTCGACGACTTCCGCCCGCACCTCCTCGTCCTCGACATCATGCTCCCCGATATGGAGGGCTTCGATGTCGCCGAACGGCTCGCCGCCAAGCACGTCGCCGCCCCGATCCTCTTCCTGACCGCCCGCGACGCCACCGAGGACAAGGTCCGCGGGCTGACGATCGGCGGCGACGACTACGTCACCAAGCCGTTCAGCCTCGAGGAGCTCGTCGCCCGGATCCGCACGATCCTCCGGCGCAGCGGCCTGTCCGACCAGAACACCAACCGGCTCGTCTTCGAGGATCTCGAGCTCGACGACGACACCCGCGAGGTCACCCGCGGCGACCGGCAGATCGACCTGACGGCGACCGAGTACCGCCTGCTCCGGTACCTGATGCTCAACGGCCGGCGCGTCCTCACCCGCGCCCAGCTCCTCGACCACGTCTGGGAGTACGACTTCGGCGGCGACGCCCGCGTCCTCGAGACGTACATCAGCTACCTGCGCAAGAAGATCGACACCGACGCGCCGGCCCTGATCCACACGGTCCGCGGCGTCGGCTACGCCCTCCGCTCACCGCGGGTCTGACGATGTCCCTCCGCGCCCGGCTCCTCGTCGGGCTGGTCGCACTCGTCGCGGTCGGGCTCGTCACGGTCGGCGCGGTCACCTACGCCGAACAGCGTTCGTTTCTCCTCCAGCGGGTCGACCAGGAGGTCACCTCCCGGCAGGTCTCCGACGACTTCAACACCGCCCCGACCGCCCCGCCGGCCGCCGTCTCCGGCGCCAGCACCGGCACTACGACCACCACGCCGTCCGGCAACATGGCGCCCGGCGGCCGTGGCGGGCCTCCGACCACTGGCGGCCCGTTCCCGCCGCGCGGCGCAGGCGGAGGAGTAGGCGGCGGGGGGGGCGGGGGCGATATCGGACCAGCGTCGCTTCCGCCGAGCACGTACATCGTCCACCGCGACGCGAACGGCGTCACCGGCACGCCGACGACCAAGTACGGGCCGTCGCTCGGCACCCCGAAACTCCCGTCGACGATCCCGTTGACCACGCCCGGGCACGTCCACGCGATCACGGTCGGATCGGTCGGCAGCGGCCCCAAGTACCGCGTCTACGCCCTCGCCATGCCCGGCGGCCTCGGCACGACGATCCTCGCGGTTCCACTCCGCGAGATCGACCAGACGCTCCACAGCCTGCTCGAGGTCGAGGGCCTCGTCGGCGGCGGCGTCCTCCTCGCCCTCGGCCTCCTGACGATCCTCGTGATCCGCGTCGGCCTCCGCCCGCTCGAGCGAATCGGTGTGACCGCCGGAGCGATCGCCGCCGGCGACCTCTCCCGCCGGGTCGAGCCGGCCACCGACCGGACCGAGGTCGGCCGGCTCGGCCTCGCCCTCAACGCGATGCTCCACCAGATCGAGCGGGCCTTCACCGAGCGGGAGGCCAGCGCCGAGCGCCTCCGCCGGTTCCTGGCCGACGCGTCCCACGAGCTCCGCACCCCGCTCGCGTCGATCCGCGGCTACGCCGAGCTGTTCAGGATCGGCGCGGCCTCGAGCCCGGCCGACATCCGCAAGGCGATGACCCGGATCGAGGACGAGGCCGCCCGGATGGGCGTGCTCGTCGACGACCTCCTCACGCTCGCCCGGCTCGACGAGCTGCCCGAGGTGATCCACGGCCAGGTCGACCTCACCGAGCTCGCCCGCGACGCCGTCGAGGACGCCCGGGCGATCGCCGCCGACCGTGAGATCGAGCTTCACTCCGCCGGCCCGACCCTCGTCCTCGGCGACCCCCACCACCTCCGCCAGGTGATCGGCAACCTGATGCGCAACGCGATCGTCCACACACCCGCCGGCACCCCGATCGAGCTCAACCTGACGACCGACGGCCCGGACGCCCTGATCGAGGTCCGCGACCACGGCCCCGGCCTCCCGCCCGACGCGGCCGACGCGATCTTCGAGCGGTTCTGGCGAGCCGACCCCGGACGTGGCCGCGGCAAGGCAGGCGCCGGGCTCGGCCTCGCGATCGTCGCGTCCGTCGTCGCCGCCCACCACGGCACGGCGACCGCCGCGAACGCCCCCACCGGCGGAACCTCCTTCGTCGTCCGGCTCCCCCGGCTCGAACCCGCCGACCCGGTGGCCAGGTCCTGAGCGTCTACGATCGATCCATGACCGACCTGCCGATCGCCGGACCCGCCCGGACGCTGTACGACGCGATCGGTGGCGAGCCGACCTTCCGCAGGCTGGTCTCCCGGTTCTACGGTCTCGTCGCCGACGACGTCGACACGCTCCGACCGCTCTACCCCGACGCCGACCTCGCCCCGGCCGAGGATCGCTTCCGGATGTTCCTGATCCAGTACTGGGGCGGTCCGCAGACCTACACCCAGCTGCGCGGTCACCCGCGCCTGCGGATGCGCCACGCCGCGTTCTCGATCGGACCAACCGAGCGCGACGCCTGGATGCGGGCGATGCGGGTCGCCATCGACGACACCGAGATCGCCGACCCGTACCGGACCCAGCTCCTGAACTACTTCCAGGCGACGGCCGACCACATGATCAACGTGCTCGCGTGATCCGCGTCACCAGCCTCGCGACGACCCCCGTCAAGGGCCTTCGCCTCCGCCCGCGCGAAGCGCTCACGCTCGGGCTCTCAGGCGTGCCCGACAACCGGTGCTTCTACCTGATCGACGACCGCGACCGGATGCTCAACGGCAAGCAGGTCGGCGCCCTCTGCACGGTCGTCGCCGACTACGACCTGACGACCCGCGAGCTGAGCATGCGCTTCCCCGACCAGGCCGACGTGACCGGCGAGGTCCAGCTCGGCGAGTCGGTCCTCAGCCGCTTCTTCTCCGCCCCGCTCCACGCCCGCCTCGTGATCGGCCCGTGGGCCGACGCCCTCTCCGATTACGCCGGCCGCCCGCTCCGCCTGGTCGCCGCCGACCCCCGCCGGAGCGCGATCGATCGCGGCCCGGCCGGCGCCGTCTCGCTGATCTCCCAGGCGTCCGTCGTCCGGCTCGAGCAGCTGTCCGGCGACCGCGAGGTCGACCCCCGGAGGTTCCGGATGCTGATCGAGGTCGACGGGCCCGCCGCCCACGAGGAGGACGACTGGGTCGGCGCGCAGGTCCGGATCGGCGACGCGCTCGTCGCGATGCGCGGACACGTCGGCCGGTGCCTGGTCACCACGCAGGACCCCGACACCGGGCAGGTCGACATGCCGGTCCTCGAGATGCTCGGGTCCTACCGCCGCGGCCTCGGAACGACCGAGCCGCTCGCCTTCGGGATCTACGGCGAGGTGCTCGAGCCCGGGACGGTTCGGGTCGGCGACATCGTCTCGCCCGACTGACCAGCCGCGTCCGTCTGGTCGTCCGACGCTCGGCGACCCGACGACGGGACACCGGCAGGCCCGACAGTACTCATCAGTTCTTCGCCAGTACTGATCGGTTTTCCGCCGGTACTGGACGGTCCAGTACCGCCCGCGTCGAAGGTACACCGCGACGCGCGGGCCGCCACCACCCAGCCGATTCCCAGGCTCCCCTCACCCTACGTTCACCCGCCGCCCGGATCATCACGGTGACCGAGCCGGACCGACCCCGGAGCCGCGAATGTCCATCTTCAAGTCCGTCTCCCAACCCCGCCCGTTCGGGCCCCCGGCCGGCCGCCTGAACCCACCGACAAGCTCGTCCTCGGCCGACGCGGCCCGGCCGGGATACGGCCGACGGGCCCGCGCCGCTGCGCTCGCCCTCCGCGCCCGCCCCGAGCTCGCCGCCATCCTGCTCCTGGCGGCCGTCCTCAACCTCTGGGCCCTGCGGCAGAACGGGTGGGCCGACGACTACTACAGCGCGGCCGTCCGGTCGATGAGCACGAGCTGGCACGACTTCCTCTTCGGATCGATGGACCCGTCCGGCGTGATGACCGTCGACAAGCCGCCGCTCGCCCTCTGGGTCGAGGCCCTCTCGGCGCGGGTCTTCGGCTACCACCCGCTGAGCATCCTCGTCCCCCAGGCCCTGATCGGGGTCGCCAGCGTCGGGCTCGTCTACGACCTCGTTCGCCGGCGGTTCGGCCGGCTCGGCGGCTTCCTCGCCGGCCTGGCCCTCGCGACGACGCCGATCACCGTGGCGATCTCCCGCCACAACAACCCCGACGCCCTGCTCGTCCTCTGCTGCGTCGCCGCCCTCTGGTGCGGCGTCCGCGCGCTCGAGGACGGCCGGACGAAATGGCTCGTCCGGGCCGGCGTCCTAGTCGGCCTGGGGTTCGAGACGAAGATGGCCGTCGCCCTGGCCGTCGTCCCGGGGATCGTGGCCGCCGTGCTCTGGGTCGCACCCCGGGGACGGCTCGCCGCGGTCAAGTCGCTGGCGGCCGGCGGCGGCGCGATGGTCCTCGTCGGCGGCGCCTGGCCAGCCCTCGTCGCCCTGACGCCGGCCGCCGACCGGCCGTGGGTGTCGGGAACCGGCGACAACAGCATCTGGTCGCTGATCGTCGGCTACAACGGCGTCGGCCGGATCGCCGGCCAGGCCGGCGGCCCGAGCACGACCGGCGGCGGGATCGGCGGGGCGAGCGGGCTGCTCGGCGGGAACACCGGCCCGCTCCGCCTGCTCAACGCGTCGCTCGGCGGCCAGGACGGCTGGCTGCTCGGGTTCGCCGTCGTCGCCGGGCTCGGCATCCTCCTTGCCAGCCGGGCCCGGCGGGCCGACCCGCGAACCGGCTGGATCCTCGCGGTCGGCGGGTCGTTCCTGACGACGGCGGTCGTCTTCAGCCTGGCCCACGGGATCTTCCACCCGTACTACGTGTCCCTGCTCGCCCCGTTCGCCGCCGCCCTCGCCGGCGGCGGCGCCGCCCATCTGATCGGATCCGACCACGGCCGGCTGATCGGGCCGCCGGCCGTCGCGGCCGGCGTCGCCGGCGAGCTGGCCGTCCTCCACCAGTACCCGGGCCAGCTGACCTGGCTGGCGCCGGTCCTGATCGCCGGCGGC
Organism: Solirubrobacteraceae bacterium; assembly: GCA_036268015.1. Lineage (GTDB taxonomy): Bacteria > Actinomycetota > Thermoleophilia > Solirubrobacterales > Solirubrobacteraceae > Palsa-513. The sequence continues at coordinate 5,176 of DATAUX010000074.1, forward strand.
GGGCTCGCCGCCGCCGCCCTGATCCTCCGGCGGCCGCGCGTCCGGACGCTCGCCGCCTGTGCCGCACTCGGCGTCCTCCTGATCGCCCCGGCGACCTGGGCCGCCGAGACGCTCGGCTACCCGACGAACGGAACCTTCCCGGCCGGCGGCCCCCAGACCGCCGAGTTCGGCGGCCCGGGCGGAGTCGGCGGGCGCGGATTCGGAGCGCCGGGAACCCGACCGGCAGGCTCGGCCGGCCGGCGGTCGTCCGGGGCGGTGTCTCGGACCACGCACACGGGTGCACGTCCTGGCGGGTTCGCCCGCCCCCGGGGCGCGGGCAGCGCCGGCGGCTCCGCCGGACCCGGCGGCTTCGCCGGACCCGGCGGCTTCGCCGGACCCGGCGGCTTCGCCGGACCCGGCGGCTTCGCAGGAC
>DATAUX010000075.1:0-16857 GCA_036268015.1 Solirubrobacteraceae bacterium
GCCGACGAGCAGAGCGGGCCGCCGCCGGACCCGGAGGCGATGCGCCGCCGGGCCGAGGCCCTGCGGTACGTCCGCAAGCTGGGCGACCCGGCGCTCCGGGCGAAGGCGATCGCGGTCGACCGGTTCGACGATGATCTCCGCCACGAGGTCGAGCGGATGGGCGAGTTGATGGACGCGGCGATGGGCGTCGGTCTGGCGGCGACCCAACTCGGGATCCTGCACCGGGTGCTCGTCTACCGGGTCGAGCACGACAGCCCGGTCGTCGCGCTGATCAACCCGACCGTCGAATGGGCGGGCAGGGAGCAGGAGACGGTCGAGGAGGGGTGCCTCAGCCTGCCGGGCGTGAACGTCGACGTCGAGCGGGCGATCCACCTGCGGGTCGGCGCGCACAACGAGCACGGCGAGCCGATCACGGTGGAGGCGTCGGGGCTCGAGGCGCGGGTGATCGCGCACGAGATCGACCACCTCGACGGGATCCTGATCCTCGACCGGACGAGTCGGGAGCAGCGGCGTGAGGCGATGCGCAAGATGCGCGAGGCACAGGCCGACGCGCCCGGGAGCAGTTCATAGCGACCGTCTTCATCGGGACGTCGCCGTTTGCCGTAACCGTGCTCGACAGCCTCGCCGGGACGCGCCACCGACCGGGGCTCGTCGTGACGCGGCCGGACCGTCCGCGCGGCCGCGGGCGCAAGCCGGCGCCGCCGGCGGTCGCGACGGCGGCGGCGGCGCTGGGCATCGAGCTGGCCCAACCCGAGCGGCTGGGGGACGTGGCCGAGCAGATCGGGCGGGCGCAGCCGGCGACGCTGGTCGTCTGCGCGTACGGGGCGCTCGTGCGCGAACCGCTGCTGTCGACCTACGAGATCCTCAACGTCCACCCGTCGGTGCTCCCGCGGTGGCGGGGGGCCGCGCCGATCGAGCGGGCGATCATGGCGGGCGACACGCGGACGGGCGTGTCGATCATCCGCCTGACGGCCGGCCTCGACAGCGGGCCGATCTGCGCGCAGGAGACAATGCCGATCGATCCGGACGACACGTACGGAACGCTCGCCGGCCGCCTGGCGACACTGAGCGCGCGACTTCTGATCGGGGCGCTCGACGGGCCGCGAAACTACGTCGAGCAGACCGATGACGGCCTGACCTACGCGGAGAAGATCGGGCCGGAGGATCGGATCCTCGACCCCGAGCGGACGCCGATCGAGCTCGCGCGGACAGTACGCGCGCTCGATCCGCACATCGGTGCGCGGATCGAAACGCCGTCTCTGACCGGTGGCCTCCGCGTGCAGGTCGCCGGCGTCGCAGCAGACGGCGGGGGTTCGGGCACGCGGCCGGGGGCGCTCGGCGTCGAGGACGGCCGGCTCTATTACGGGGCCCGCGACGGCGCGCTCGAGCTGGTGCGAGTCCAGCCACCCGGCGGCCGGCCGATGGACGCGGCCGACTACATCCGCGGACATGCCGTCTGAGACCGGAGCGAGCGGTCATGGTGTCTGAGGCCCGGGCGTGCGGGCTGGCGGTGCTGCGGCGGACGTTCGAGGACGGGGCGTACACCGACCGGGCGATGCACGCGGCGTCGCGCGGCCTGGACCCGCGCGACCGGGCCCTGGCGATGCGCTTGGCGTACGGGGCGGTTCAGCGGCGGGCGACGCTCGACCACCTGATCGAGGGCCTGACCGACCGGTCGATCGACGCGATCGATCCGCCGCTGCGGGCGTCCCTGCGGCTTGGGCTGTACGAGCTGCTGTGGATGGAGAGCGCGCCGCACGCGGTCGTCCACGACACGGTCGAGCTGGCGAAGGGATCCCGGGGGCACGGGCTGGCGAACGCGGTCCTGCGGCGGGCGACCCGGGAGGCGGCCGGGCTGCTCGGCGGGCTCGACGACGCGACGCCGGCCGGGGCGGCGATCAAGCACTCGATGCCGGTGTGGATCGTCGAGCTGTGGTGGGAAGCGCTCGGGGCCGACGCCGCCCGAGCCCTGCTGGCCCGCTGCAACGAACCCGCCGAGCACGCTTTGCGCGCGAACATGATCGTGACCGATGCCGCCCGGCTCGCGGCTGCCCTGCCGGTCTCCTCGAGCGTCCCGGGTGACCCGCCGGAGGCGGTGATCGCGCTCGAGCGGTTCGACGCGCACGCGTCCGACCTGTGGCGGGATGGGACGTTCATGCCGCAGTCGCGGGCGGCGATGCTCGTCGGACACGCGGTCGACCCCCAGCCGGGTGAGCGGATTCTCGACCTGTGCGCGGCGCCGGGCGGCAAGACGACGCACCTCGCGGCCCTGGTCGGCCCGTCGGGTCAGGTCGTCGCCGTCGAGCGGCACGCCGGCCGGGCCAGGGCGCTCGTGCGGACGGCCGAGCGGATGCGGGCGGCCAACGTGACCGTCGTCGTCGGCGACGCCGGCGAGCCCCGGGATCTCGGCGGAGCGTTCGACCGGGTGCTGGTCGATCCGCCGTGCTCGGGGCTCGGGACGCTCCAGTCGCGGCCGGACCTCCGGTGGCGGGCGACGCCCGAGACGGTGGCCGGGCTCGCGGTTGCCCAGGCCCGGCTATTGTCCGTCGCTGCCGGGGCGCTCGCCCCGGGTGGGAGGCTGGTCTACTCGACCTGCACGATCTCACCCGACGAGAACGAACACCAGATCGATGCCTTCCTCGACGATCACCCAGACTTCGCGGCGGTCGACCTCCGGCCGGGGTTCCCGGCCTGGGCCGACCGGCCGGCGATCCTCGCGCTGCCGCACGTGCAGGGCAGCGACGGCTTCTACATCGCGGCGCTGCGTCGTGCCTGAGCCGGCTGGCGCGGTTGCCGGGACCGGCCGGTCCGGGGCTGCCGGGGTCGGGACTGGCGCGGCTGCCGGGGCCGGGGGAGCGGGCGCGTGAGCAAGCCGGACGAGCTGGGTCCGCGGTGCCCGAACTGCACGGAGCCGTGGCTGCGGCCGACGAACCTGCCGGGCCGGTACAGGTGCGTGTACTGCCTGCATCGGTTCGAACTGGTCTCGCTCTGCCCGAACTGCGGCGAGCACCAGACGATGGTCCGGATGACGACGACGGCGGTCGCGATCTGCAATCAGTGCGGCGCGGACATGCTGGTTCCGATCTAGCGGTGCGGTGCGGACATGCTGGTCCCGGTCCAGCCGGCCCGCCGGTCGATATGGCGGCCGGAGTGGTCCCAGGATAGGATTTGGGCATGAGTCTCCCCACGCAGCCCCTCGTCGCCCCGTCCGTCCTCGCTTCCGACCACGGGCGGATTCGCGAGCAGGCCGCGGAGATCGTCGCCGCGGGTGCGCAGGTCATCCACGTCGACATCATGGACGGCCACTTCGTCCCGCCGCTGACCTTCGGACCGGGCGTCGTCGCGTCGCTGTCGGAGCTCGGCGTCCTGCTCGACGTCCACCTGATGGTCGACCGGCCGGAGCGGCAGGTCGCCGACTTCGCGAAGGCCGGGGCCAACGTGATCACGATCCACGCGGAGGCGACGCCGCACCTCGACTACACGCTCGACCTGATCCGCCAGGCCGGTGTCTACGCGGGGCTGGCGGTCTGCCCGGGCACTCCGCTGGAGGTGTTCGCCGAGTTGACCGACAAGATCGATCTGGCCCTGTGCATGACCGTCAACCCGGGCTGGGGCGGCCAGAAGTTCATCAAGGCTTCGCTGGCCAAGCTCGACCGGCTGGCGCCGCTGGTCGGCGAGGGCGTCGTGATCGAGGTCGACGGCGGCGTCGACGTGACGACGGCCGGACCGTGCGCGGCCCGGGGGGCGAGCCTGTTCGTCGCCGGCAACGCGATCTTCAGCGCACCGGATCCGGGCGAGGCGTACGCGGCGATCAACGCCGCGGCGCTGGCCGCGTTCGCCGGCCACACCCGGTAGGGCCCGCTCAGCCGTTGGCGTCGATCGTCGGGACGTCGTAGTCGGCGAACCTCGAGTCGGCCGTCACGACGGTCATCCGCTCGGAGCGTGCCTGGGCGATCAGGAGTCGGTCGAACGGGTCGCGGTGGTGCATCGGTAGACGACTGACAGCGAGACCGTGATCCGGCGTGAGTCCGAGGATCCGGACGCCGGTCTGCTCGATCTGTTCGCGCAGGTCGTCCGGGACGCGGAGCTTCCCGACCGCGGCCTTGACGCCGATCGCGGCGAACGGATGACGCTGAACGCGAGCTCGCTCGCCCGCTCGATCGCTGCTCTGGCATCCGGCCCGACGGTTCTGGCTCCGTCGAGCTGCCAGAGGATGACGTGCGTGTCGAGCAGCAGCCTCATTGGCCGCCGTCGAGCAGATCGTCGAGCTCGTCGTCGGTGAAGTCGAAATCATCGCCGATCGAGATCCGGCCGGCCAGAGACCCGCATGGGGATCCTGGCGCGCTTGGTCGACCTTGGCCAAGCGCGCGGCGACTCGAGTCTGATGCGCCCGACGAGTATCGCGCTCGTGCCGACGCGTCGCGCCTGATCCGACCCGCGACCGCCTGACCCGACCCGCGACCGCCTGACCCGACCGGCGGAGGGATCGACGGTGACCGCGCGATTGAGCGCGATGGATTCCCGGGTCGGATCTCTATTCGAAACGAGCCGAAAACGGATTGAGGTGCGGAGATGGACAGACGGACGAAATCGGTTCTCGCCCTGACCGGCGTGGGATCGCTGATGGCGGCGCTCGACACGCTGGTCGTCTCGACCGCCCTGAGCACGATTCGACTGGATCTCCACGCGTCGGTCGAGCAGCTCGAGTGGACGGTCAACGGCCTACAACCTCAGCTTCGGCGTCCTGCCGATCACGGCCGCCGCGGTCGGCGACCGGTTCGGCCGTCGCAGGCTCTACGCCGTCGGGCTCGGCCTGTTCGCGATCGCGTCGGCCGCGTGCGCCGTGTCGCCGGGCATCGGCTGGCTGATCGGGGCCCGGGCCGTCCAGGGGGCCGGGTCGGCGCTGATCATGCCGCTCGGCCTGGCCCTGCTGACCGAGGCGTTCCTCCTGTTGACGCCGGCCGGCCGGCAGATCGCCGAGATCACGGCCTTCCTCGACCCGCGGCTGTTCGCCGGCTTCGGGCTGGCGAGCGAGCTCGACGGCTGACCGGCGGGCCCGGGTCGGGGCGCCGGCGCCCCGCAGCCGGCGGCGGGCTTGCGCGCGCCGCGTCGATCCCGGAGACTCGTGTCGATGCACCTGCACCGCGACGATCCGATCACGCTCGAGCTGGTCGCTGCGATCCGGACGGGCGCCGTCTCCGACCTGGCCGGGCTGCTCGACGAGCAACCCCTTCTGGCCGGCGCCCTGATCGAGGGCCGGCGGGGCGCGTCGAGCACGCCGCTGCACGTCGCGACCGACTGGCCCGGGTACCACCCGAATGGTCCGGCGGTCGTCCGAACCCTGCTCGACGCCGGCGCCGACCCGGACGCGCCGATCGTCGGTGGCCGGCACAGCGAGACGGCACTGCACTCGGCGGCCAGCAGCGACGACGTCGACGTGGCCGAGGTCCTGATCGACGGTGGCGCGAACGTCGAGGCCCCGGGCGGGTCGATCGACGTGACGCCGCTCGACAACGCGGTCGGCTACGGCTGCTGGCACGTCGCGCGCCTGCTGGTCGCGCGAGGCGCCGTGGTCGACAAGCTGTGGCACGCGTCGGCTCTCGGCATGCTGACCCGGGTGACGGAGCTGCTCGACGCGAGCCCGCCGCCGAGCGCCGACCAGATCGACGAGGCCTTCTGGCAGGCCTGCCACGGCGGCCAGCGCCGGTGCGCGGAGCTCCTGCTCGGTCGGGGCGCCGACCTCGACGCCGCGCCGTCCTACGCGTCGGGCCAGACGCCGCTCGACATCGCAGACGGACTCGACACCCGCAGGGAGAACGTCGTGACCTGGCTGCGCGAGCTCGGCGCCCGCTCCACGGACACGTGACGGCAGCCGTCACGCCGCGCGGGCCCCGACGATCGCCCAACGTCTGCGTACGAACCGTGGCAACAGCGTCACCAGGCGAGCGGCGATCAGCGCGTTCAACGCCCACCACAGGCCGGCGACGTCTCCGGCCGTGAGGGCCAGCGGTACGAAGACGGCGATCGCGACCGCCATCGCCCAGGCCAGGAAGCGCGTGTCCCCGGCTCCGATCAGGATGCCGTCGAGCGCGAACACCCCGCCGGCCAGGGGCTGCATCAGCCCGAGCAGGAGCCAGATGCGACGACTGTCGCCGAGCACGCCCGGGTTGCTCGTGAACGCGTGCGGCCCGACGCCGCTGGCCAGCGCCAGCACCAGTCCGAACCCGGCGCCCCAGGCGATCGACCACCAGAGCATCCGCACGGCCGCCCGCCAAGCCCCGTCGACGTCGCCGCTGCCGAGCAGCCGCGCGACCAGGATCTGGCCGGCGATCGCGATCGCGTCGAGCACGAGCGCGAGGAAGAGGAAGAGCTGGAAGGCGACCTGGTGGGCGCCGAGCGCCGCCGCTCCGAACCGGGCGGCCAGCGCCGACGCGAGCGTGAACGCCCCGAGCAGGGCCGCCGTGCGCACCGTCAGGTGACTGCCCGTCCGCAGCAGCGGCCGGATCAGCCGCGCGCTCGGTCGCCGGCTGCGGGCCGGAGCCGCGAGCATCCGGCGGGCGAACGCGACACCCATCCCGAGCTGGGCGACCAGCGTGCCGACCGCCGACCCGACCAGGCCGAGGTGCGCGCCGTAGACGAGCCCGACCTCCAGGACGACGTTCGCCGCGTTCGCCACGACGAGGATCCGCAGCGGCGTCCGCAGGTCGCCGACGCCGCGCATGCATCCCTCGCCCGCGAGCGCGACGAGCTGCGCCGGCACGCCCCACGCCGCGATGTCCAGGTACTCGTGCGCCCTCCCGTGCACGCCGGCACCCCGGCCGATCAGCGACAGGAACGGGCCTCCGCCGATCAGGAGCACGCCGACCGCGATCACCCCGGCCCCGACCGCCAGCCACAGCGCCTGGGATGAGATCGCGCCCGCCTCGAGTTCGGCGCCGGCCGCGTGCAGCCGCGCGACCTGCCCGGTCGTCCCGTACGACAGGAAGTCCCCGAGCTCGACGACCACCGCGAGCACGGTGCCCGCGAGCGCGAGCGCCGCGAGCTGCTTCGGACCGAGGTGGCCGACGATCGCCGTGTCCGCGAGCGAGTACAGCGGCCCCGCCGCGAGCGCGCCGAGCGCCGGCACCGCCAGGCTGAGGATCTGGCGGTCGTAGGGCGAGCGCCATCGCGACACCACCCGATCATGACTCCCGCCGCGGCAGGCCGGCGCCTACCCGGTGACCGCCGCACCCCGCCGGTAGAGGGCGGTCAGGCCGATCGCGAGGATCCCGGCCGCTCCGCTGTAGCCGACCTCGACCCTGAGCATCTGGTCGTGGATGAACGGGAGGATCATCCAGATCACGAAGACCGCCGCCACACCCAGCCAGGTCGCCGCCGCCGCGGCCGCCCGTCCCCGGGCCAGCGCAGCCTGGTTGAGCGTGCCGCTGGTCAGGTGGAGCCCCATGCCCACGGCGATCAGCGCCAGGCCGAAGCGGTCGTAAGGGTAGGCCTGGCCGAACAGGTGCCGCATCGCGAACGGGCCGATCGCCAGCAATCCAGCGGCAACCGCTCCAGAGAATCCACAGATCGCGAGAACGGTCGTCCGGATCGCCCGGCTGAACGCCGCGCTACCACTCGTCGCCTCGAGGCCCGCCAGGTGCGGCAGCAGCGACGTCTGGATCGCCTGGAAGAGCTGCAGCGGCGCCCGCGTGATCAGCAGCACGTTGAAGACGATTCCCGCGAGCGCGTGGTTCGTCGATGTCGCGTCGACCGTCAGAACCGCCGCGTTCAGCAGCGACTGCTCGGCCAGCTGGATCCCCGAGACCGACAGCGCGAAGCCCGTGCCTCCGCGCATCGTCATCGCATCCTCGTCAGACCCCCCGGCCGCCCCCGTCGCCGGGTCGGGCGTCCGCCGCTGGCGCGCGAACGCCGCCGGCACGACGACCAGCGAGACGAACGGCGCCGCCGCGATCCCCAGCGCCACCGCCGACTGGCCGTGGGCGATGCCGAGGGCGACGGCGAGCACGAACGCCAGCCGTGACGTCGCCTCCATGAAGACGAGTCCCCCGTACAGCGCGAAGTACTTGTGGCCGGCCAGCCAGCCCCGCGCGAAGTAGCTCGCCGCGTAGGCCAGCGTCCCCACGACCAGCACCCGGTAGAGCGTCGCGTAGCCGTCGAAGACGTGGTTGACGAGCGTGTCGTGGAGGCTCAGGGCCACGACCAGGAAGATCAGCGCGAAGGTCGACTGGATCGCGATCGGGATGCCCAGCGACTGGCGGTCGAGACCCCGGGCCAGGCGGTCGGCGATCGACCGCGACAGCAGCTGCTCGATCGGCCGGTAGATCACCGAGATGATCACGAACATCACCGACCAGAGGACGTCCAGCCGGTCGGCCGCGAACTTGTCGAGCACGTGACTGGCGACCGAGAAGTAGGCGAACGTCAGCACGCCGGTCGACGCGATCCCGATCGACAGGATCCGCGCTCCGCTCCCGTATGTCCGCTCCGCCGGCGCTTCGGCCGGCCCGGATGTCCGCTCTGCCGGCGCTCGGGCCGGCGACGTGCTCACAGGCGGACGAGCAACATCGTCCACGGGAACGGCGACCGCGCTTCGACGACCTCGCCGTGCTCGCCGAGCAGGCCCATGAAGCTCCGCTTCGACCAGTGGTTGAGGTGGCCCGGAGTGTTCCCGAGATCCTTCAGGTAGGCCCCGCGCGCCATGTTGAGCCCCCGCCAGAGCGGCTCCCGCGGGACCGAGACGAGCAGGTGGCGCTTCGCGCATCGGGCCATCTCCGCGACCGTATGGCCGGGGTCCGGGACGTGCTCGAGCACCTCGATCGCGCTCGCCACGTCGAACTCGTCGTCGGCGAACGGCAGATTCTCGGCCTTCATCACCAGGTACTCGAGGTTCGGCGCCGCCCGCTTCGCCCATTCGGCGTGGAGCAGCGGGTCGTCGAGGTCGAGCCCGACCACCCGGCGGCCGGCGAGTCGCTCGGCCCACTGGTGGGTGAGGACGCCCTCACCGCACCCGACGTCGAGCAGCGACTGCGGATCCGCCGTCCTGAAGAGCTCGTCCAGCGTCGCCTCGAAGCGAGCCATCAGCCGGCGGACGACCGGGTTCGTCGAGCCGTACTTGTCGTACGTGTTGCCCGTGACGATCCCCTCGGCCGATGTCGTCGTGGTCGTCATCCGCCGATCGTCTCGACCGCTGTCGTCGCCGCAGTCATACCTTGATCGTCTCGAGCTTGCCCGTCGCCGGCGCGCTGTCGGCGCCCGTCGTCTTCGCGACCCCGGTCTCCCGGGCGCCCGGCTCGTAGTGCGACGGGGCGACGCCGATCTTCAGCTCGATCCTCCGGACCCGCTCGAACGTCCGCTGGATCATCACCCGCTGGGCGCTCAACAGGTCGCCGATCACGCCGAGCGCGGCGAGCACGACGGCCGCGTTGAACAGCACGGCCCCGAGGATCAGCGACTGGACGTGGCCCTTGCCGCTGCCGTCGACGTAGAAGTACGCGAACCGTCCCCAGACGAGGATCGCCGCCAGGCCGACCAGGCTCGCGGCTCCCCAGAACACGCGCAGCGGCTCGTACTGCGAGTAGATCCGGAAGATCGAGACGGCGTTGCGCCGGACGTAGGCGCCCATCGACGGGAACAGGCGGGACTCCCGCGTCTTCGGGTTCGTCCGGATCGCCACGTGGTCGACCGCGACGAGCAGCTTGCCGGCCTGGATGATCGTCTCCAGCGTGTACGTGAACTTCGAGACGACCATCATCTGGATCGCCGCTTCCCGGTTGTATGCCCGGAAGCCGGACGTCGTGTCGGGGACCGTCGTCGACGAAGCCCGCCGGACGACCCACGACCCGAGCCGCTGGAGCATCTTCTTCGGCCCGGAGAAATGGTCGATCGAGCTGACCACCCGATCCCCGACGACCATGTCCGCCCGCCCGTCGATGATCGGCCCGACCAGCTTCGCGACGTCGCCGCCCTGGTACTGGTTGTCGGCGTCCGTGTTGACGATCACGTCCGCCCCCAGCTTCAGGCACGCGTCTAGGCCCGCCTGGAAGGCCATCGCAAGACCCTTGTTGTTCGTCAGCTTGACGATGTGGTCGACCCCGTGCTCCCGGGCGACCTTGATCGTCTCGTCGGTCGATCCGTCGTCGATCACGAGCCACTCGATCTCGTCGAACCCGGTCAGCTCGCGCGGCAGATCGCCGAGCGTCGCAGGCAGCTGGTCCGCCTCGTCCTTGCAGGGAATTTGGATGATCAGCTTCATCTGGAATCGACGGCCCGGCGCTTCTGCGGGGCTGGTGTCCGGGCGGCGACGAGCGGCGGTTGCCGCGGTGACCTTGCCGTAAACTGGCCGCCAGTATCCCAGAGACAGCGGCCGGGCGCCAAACGTCGGCCTCACTCTGGTGAGAACTCACCTCGATGGAACTCGCGACGATGCTCACCCGGCCGCAGTCCGGGCCCGCCCGCCTTGCGCGCCTGCGCGCGGTCCCCGAGGCGGTCTGGGCTCGCGGGACGTTCGCCCTGGTCTGCGTCGGCGCCGCGATCGGCGCCGTCGTCTACCCGACCTACCCGATCTACGACTCCGACTACGCCCTGCTCTGGGGGCGCGAGGCCCTCCACCTCCAGCCGCTCACCTTCCAGGTCTACCGCGCGCCGACCGAGCACCCCCTGTCGATCGCCTTCGGCGCCCTGCTCAGCCCGCTCGGTCAGGACGCCGAGCGGGTGATGATCCTCGCGACGATCGCCTGCTTCATGGCGATCGTCGCCGGCGTCTACCGGCTCGGCCGGGTCGTCTTCACCCCGCTCGTCGGCGTCGTCGCCGCCGCCCTCCTGCTCAGCCGCTTCAATCTCAGCTTCCTCGCCGTCCGCGGCTACATCGACATCCCGTACATGGCGGTCGTCGTCTGGGCCGCCGCGCTCGAGGTCCAGCAGCCCAGGCGCGGGACGCCCGTCTTCCTGCTGCTGCTATCCGCCGAGCTGATGCGCCCGGACGCCTGGCTGATCGCCGGCCTCTACTTCCTCTGGTGCGCATGGCCGGCCACCTGGCGCCGGCGGCTCCTCTACGCGGCGATCACCGCCGCCGGCCCCGTGATCTGGGCCGGTCTCGACTACATCGAGACCGGTGACCCGCTCTTCTCGCTCCACTCGACCAGCGGCCTCGCCGCCGCGCTCGGCCGCAACACCGGCCTCAGCTCGGTCCCGTCGTCGCTCTGGACGTTCCTCGTCCGGCTCGACAAGGGCCCCCTCCTGCTCGGGGCGATCGCCGGCGTCGTGCTCGCGATCTGGCTCGTGCCCAAGCGCGTCGTCGTCCCGCTCGCCCTGCTCGTGACCGGCATCACGACGTTCGCCGCGATCGGCCTGGCCGGCCTCTCGGTGATCGACCGCTACCTCCTGCTGCCGGCCCTGATGATCCTGATCTTCTGCGCCGTGGCCCTCGCCGGCTGGACGATGCTCGAGCCCGGCGGTCTGTTCCGGCGGGCCTGGGCGCTCGGCGCCCTCGCGCTGACGATCTACGGCGTCACGGCTGCCGCGACGACGATCTCGATCCAGGAGATCCAGACCGAGCTCGGCTTCCGCGGCGACTCCCACGTCGAGCTCGCCGCGATCCTCCACGAGCCGGCGGTCGCCGCCGGCCTGCGCTGCGGCCCGCTGTCGCTGCCCAACCGCAAGCTGATCCCCGACGCCCGCTGGATCCTCGACCGGGGCGCGTCCGGCGTCGTCGATCGAAGCCAGGCGCTCGTCCTCCAGGCGGCCGGCAGGCCAGCCCTGATGAAGAGCATCCAGCACGGCGTGGCGCTCTATCCGACCGGCCTCGCCGTCGCCCGCGAGGCGCTCGTCGACGCCACCGACAACCCGGCCGAGCAGGTCCCGATGCCGGGCTTCGTGCGCGTCGCGACCACGCAGTACTACGGTGCGTACGTGAACTGCTGATGCCGCCGACGCCCCGGACCCCCACCAGCCGCCCCGCCCGACGGCCATGACCTCGATTCGCAGCCTGCTCTTCGACCCGCCCCAGAAGGACGTCGTCCGGCGTCCGCTCGACCCCGTGCGCGAGCCCGAGCCCGAACCCAGGCGGCCACGCGAACGCGAACGCGAACACGAACGGCGTTCGACTCCCAAACACGAGTCCGACACCTCGCACCGGGGTCGCTGGGCACTAGCCGTCCTCGGGCTGGTCCTGCTCGCCCTCGGCCTGCGTCTGTGGGGCATCAAGAGCGGCCTGCCGTATGCCTACAACTCCGACGAGAACGCCCACTTCGTGCCCCGGGCGATCGGCCTGTTCGGCCCCAGCCTGAACACCCAGTACTTCAACAACCCGCCCGCCTACACGTACCTGCTCTACATCGTCTACGGGATCTGGTTCGGCGGCGGCGCCGCCCTCTCGCACACGTTCGCCAGCGATCCGACCCAGGTCTGGGTGATCGCCCGGGCGACCGCCGCCGTGCTCGGGACGCTCGCCGTCTGGCTGCTCTACCTGTGCGGCGCCCGCCTCTTCGACCGGCGGACCGGACTGCTCGCGTCCGGCCTCTTGGCCGTCGCCTTCCTGCCGGTCTTCTACTCCCACCTCGCGCTCAACGACGTCCCGACCCTCGCGCCGCTGACCCTCTCGCTGTGGGCGACGGCCGGCGTCCTGCGGTACGGCCGGTTCCGCGACTACCTGATCGCCGGGATCGGCCTCGGCCTGGCGAGCGCGACGAAGTACACCGGCGGGATCGTCCTGCTCCCGCTGCTGGCCGCCGCCTTCTACCAGTACCGAAGTTCCGGCGGCAGCCGGAACGCGCTGCTCGGAATCGCCACGGCCGGCGTGCTCGCGCTGATCGCGTTCGTCTTCGCCGATCCGTACGCCGTGCTCGACTTCTCGGCCTTCCACGGCGGCATCGCCCACCAGTCGGCGGCGAGCGACGACGCGACCGGGAAGCTCGGCCTGACCCACGGGAGCGGCATCACCTACTACCTGTGGACGTTGACCTGGGGCCTCGGCTGGGCGCCGGCCCTGGCCGCGCTCGGCGGGGCGATCGCGCTCTGGTGGGGTGAGCGCCGCCTGATCACGGTGCTCGTCCCGGCGCTGATCATCTTCCTCCTCTTCATGGGCCTTCAGGGCCGGTACTTCGGCCGCTGGCTGATGCCCGTGCTGCCGATCTTCTGCCTGCTCTCGGCCTACGCCGTGCTCCGGGCGGCCGACTGGATCGGCGGGCTCGTCCCCGAATTGCGCCCGACGATGATCGCGGTCGCGGTCGTCGCCCTCTGCGGGCAGGGCGTCGTCCACAGCGTCCACTCCGACCTCGTCAACTCCCGCCCGGACACCCGCAACGAGGCTCGCGCGTACATGGTCGCCCACGTCGCCCAGGGCACGCACATCGTCGTCGAGCCGGTCGTTCCCGACGCGTGGGCCTCGGACATCGGGCACGTCCTCGGGACCGTCAACGGCGCTCGCTGGATCAAGTACCCGGCGACCCACACGCAGGTCCAGTCGGACGGCGTGCTCGCGATGGGCGCCGGCCCGGTCGTCAACATCGAGGACTACGAGAAGACGCTCCAGCCGGCCCTGATCCCCCTCTACGAGTCACACGACTACTGCTACGTCGTGACCGGCGAGACCCAGTTCGGCCGGGCCGAGGTCGACCCCGGCCAGGTCCCCGGAGCGATCGCCTACTACAGGGCCCTCGCCCAGCAGGCCAAGCTGATCTACTCGTCGACGCCGTACGGTCCGAAGGGCAAGCCGGTCCGCTTCAACTTCGACTGGACGTTCGACTACTACCCGCTCGCCTACAGCAATCCCGGCCCGGTGATGAACATCTACCACCTGACCGGCGGCGAGTGCGCGACGCCCGCTCCGCCGGCGACTTCCGCGTCCGGGGTTCCCCTACCCTCCACTGGAGGATGACGATCACCACCGAGACCGACCGCGTCCACCTCGAGCGGGCGATCGAGCTCGCCCAGCGGGGGACCGGCCGGGTCGGGCCGAACCCGACGGTCGGCGCGGTGATCGCCCGCGGCGCCGAGCTGCTCGGCGAAGGCTGGCACGAGGTCTACGGCGGCCCGCACGCCGAGGTCAACGCGATCCGCGCGTGCGGTGACGTCAGCCTCGACGGGGCGACCCTCTACGTCTCGCTCGAGCCGTGCTGCCACACGGGCAAGACGCCGCCTTGCACCGACGCGATCGTCGCCGCCGGCATCCGCCGGGTCGTCCTCGCGAGCGACGACCCCACGGTCAAGGCGTCCGGGCGGGGCCCGGGCATCCTCCGCGACGAGGGCGTCGAGATCGTCGTCGCCGACGCCGACCTCGCCCGCCGAGCCCGGCTCGCCAATCAGGCCTTCCGCAAGCACGCGCGGACCGGTCGTCCGTGGATCCTCTTCAAGTCGGCGATGACGCTCGACGGCAAGGTCGCGACCGGGGCCGGCGACTCGAAGTGGATCTCGGGCGAGGAGAGCCGGACCCGAGCCCACCGGTGGCGGGCCGCGGTCGACGCGGTCGCCGTCGGCATCGGCACGGCGATCACCGACGACCCGCAGTTGACGGCCCGCGTCGACGGCGTCCATCGACAGCCGCAGCGAGTCGTCTTCGACTCGCTCGCCAGGCTGCCGCTCGGGTCGCGGCTCGTGACCGACGCGAGCGACGACCCCCTGATCGTCGTCGTCTCGCGGGCGGCCCCCCGGTCGGAGACCGACGCGCTCGAGGCGGCCGGCGTCGACGTCATCGTCGCGACCGGTCAGAACGAGCCCGCCCGCGTCGAGTCGGCGCTCGACCAGCTCGGCGGCCGGGAGATCTCGTCGATCCTGCTCGAGGGCGGGCCCCACCTCGCCGGAGCCTTCTTCGACGCCGGCGAGGTCGACGAGGTCCGTCTCTTCCTCGCGCCGATCCTGCTCGGCGGGCGCACCGGCCGGGACCCGCTCGAAGGGGTCGGCGTCGAGCGGATCGCCGACGCGACGCGAGCCCTGACGCTCGGCTGCGAGCAGGTCGGCCACGACCTGCTGATCTCGGCCCGACTGCGCGAGTGGTGATGTTCACAGGGCTCGTCGCCGACCTCGGCACCGTGATCTCCTGCGACCGCGACGCGTCCGGCGCTCGCCTGCGGGTCGCGACGCGGCTCGCCGGCGAGCTCAGCTCGGGCGACTCGATCTCGGTCCAGGGCGTCTGCCTGACGGCCGTCGAGCCCGACGCCGACTCGTTCGCGGCCGACGTGATCGACGAGACGCTCGCCCGGTCGTCGCTCGGTGGCCTCGCGCCGGGTGCCCGCGTCAACCTCGAGCTGCCGCTCCGCGCGTCCGATCGGCTCGGCGGCCACGTCGTGCTCGGCCACGTCGACGGCCAGGGCACGGTGACGAGCGTCGAGCCGGCCGGCGTCGTCGTGCTCGACGTCGACCCGGGCCTGCTCCGCTACGTCGTCGAGAAGGGTTCGGTCGCACTCGACGGGGTCAGCCTGACGGTCGCCGCCGTCGACGACCACTCGCTGAGCGTCGCCCTGATTCCCGAGACCCTCCGCCGGACGACGTTCGGCTCGGCCGGCGTCGGCAGCTCCGTCAACATCGAGGTCGACGTCCTCGCCAAACACGTCGAGAAGCTGGTGGCCGCATGACCGTCAAGGCGACAAGCCCGTTCGCGACGATCGACGAGGCGATCGAGGAGATCCGCCAGGGTCGGATGGTCGTCGTCTGCGACGACGAGGACCGCGAGAACGAGGGCGACCTCGTGATGGCCGCCCAGTTCGCCACGCCGGCCGCGGTCAACTTCATGGCCAAGGAGGCGCGCGGGTGGATCTGCCTGGCGCTGACGCCGGACCGGTGCGACGAGCTCGGTCTCGACCTGATGACCGCCAAGAACGAGTCGCCCCTGCAGACGCCGTTCACGATCACGATCGAGGCCCGCGAGGGAGTCACGACCGGCGTCTCGGCCCACGACCGGGCCCACACGATCCAGGTCGCGATCGACCCGAACTCGCGGCCGTCGGACCTGACCCAGCCGGGCCACGTCAACCCGCTGAAGGCCAAGCCCGGCGGCGTGCTGGAGCGGACCGGCCACACCGAGGCCAGCGTCGACCTCGCCCGGCTCGCCGGGCTGACCCCGGCCGGCGTGATCTGCGAGGTGATGAACGACGACGGGTCGATGGCCCGGGTCCCCGACCTGATCCCGTACGTCGAGCGCCACGGCCTGAAGATGATCACGATCAAGGACCTGATCGCCCATCGCCGCCGCTACGACAAGCTGATCGAGCGCGTCGTGTCGACCGGCCTGCCGACCGCCTTCGGCGAGTTCGAGGCCGTCGGCTACCGATCGCTGGTCGACGAGAAGCACCATGTCGCCCTCGTCAAGGGCGACGTCGCCGGCCGGCCGGACGTGCTCGTCCGCGTCCACTCGGAGTGCCTCACCGGCGACGTCTTCCACTCCCTGCGCTGCGACTGCGGCGAGCAGCTGTCGTCGGCCCTGGCGATGATCGAACAGGAGGGGGAGGGCGTCCTGCTCTACCTCGCCCAGGAGGGTCGGGGGATCGGCCTGCTCAACAAGCTGAAGGCCTACAAGCTCCAGGAGAGCGGTCTCGACACGATCCAGGCCAACGAGCGGCTCGGCTTCCCGGCCGACCTGCGCGACTACGGGATCGGCGCGCAGATCCTCGCCGATCTCGGCCTCAGCTCGATCAGGATCCTGACCAACAACCCGAAGAAGATCCGCGGGCTGGAGGGCTACGGCCTGTCGGTGACCGAGCAGATCCCGATCGAGCACGCGCCGAACCCGCACAACGAGGTCTACCTGAGTACGAAGCGCGACCTGATGGGGCACACGCTCCACCACCAGGGGGCCAACTACGACGAGGAGCTCCGCCACTCCGAGCGCGAGCACGACCGCCGTCAGGAGCATGACCGCCAGCAGGA
>DATAUX010000076.1:0-21688 GCA_036268015.1 Solirubrobacteraceae bacterium
TGCCGACGATGGGCGCTCTCCACGACGGCCACCTCTCGCTGGTCCGGCGGGCCCGCGCGGACGCGGATCTGGTGGTGATGTCCCTGTTCGTCAACCCGACCCAGTTCGCGCCCGGCGAGGACCTCGACCGGTACCCGCGCGAGGAGGCCCGCGACGCCGAGCTGGCCGCCGCGGCCGGGGTCGACATCCTCTTCGCGCCCGACGCCCGCGAGGTCTACCCCGACGGGTTCGCGACCACCGTCCGCGTCGCCGGACTCGCCGACCGCCTCTGCGGCGTGGAGCGGGGCGCCGGGCATTTCGACGGGGTCGCGACCGTCGTCACGAAGCTGCTCAACATGGTCGGGCCGGACACGGCCTACTTCGGCCAGAAGGACGCCCAGCAGGCGGCCGTGATCGGCCGGGTCGTCCGCGACCTCGACATCCCCGTGCGGATCGAGGTCTGTCCGACCGTCCGCGAGCCCGACGGCCTGGCGATGTCGAGCCGCAACACGTATCTCGACGGGCCCGCCCGGGCCCGGGCGGTCGGCCTCAGCCGGGCGCTCGACGCCGCCGTGCGGGCGGCCGGCGACGGCGAGCGCGACCCGCGGGCCGTCGGCCTGCTCGCCCGGCGGGAGCTCGCCGCCTACGAGATCGAGCCGGAGTACGTCGAGCTCGTCTCGCCCCAGACACTCGAGCCGGCCGCCGATCTCGACGGTCCGGTGCTCGTCGCCGTCGCCGCCCGGATCGGCGGGACCCGGCTGATCGACAACGTGATCCTCAACCCCCAGGAAGCGAGGCGGACCGGCTGATGTTGCGCACGATGCTGAAGGCCAAGATCCACCGGGCGAAGGTGACCGACTGCGACCTCAACTACGTCGGGTCGATCACGATCGACCCGGACCTGCTCGACGCGGCCGAGATCCTCGAGTACGAGCAGGTTGCCGTTGTCGACGTCGACAACGGCGCCCGCTTCGAGACGTACACGATCTCCGGCGTCCGCGGGTCGCGCGAGATCAAGGTCAACGGGGCGGCCGCCCGCCTCGTCCACCGGGGCGACACGATCATCGTGATCGCCTACGCCCAGTACGACGCGACCGAGCTTGCCGACTACCGGCCGCGCGTCGTCCACGTCGATGCACACAACGAGATCGCCGCGATCGACGATCGCGCGTGCGCCCTGCTGGCCTGAGGAGGCAGCCGTCATGTCCACCGTCCCGAAGTCCACGCTGCGCAACGACCGACTCCCGATCTCGCTGCCCGCGCTCGCCGACAAGAAGCGCCGGGGCGAAGCGATCGTGATGGTCACCGCCTACGACTACCCGTCGGCCCAGGTCGCCGAGGCCGCCGCCGTCGATGTCGTCCTCGTCGGCGATTCCGGCGCGATGACCGTGCTCGGTTACCCGTCGACGGTCGCGGTCAGCGTCGACGAGATGCTGATGCTCGCGTCGGCCGCCCGCCGCGGGTGCGCCACCCCGCTGCTGGTCGCCGACCTGCCGTTCGGGTCCTACGAGGTCTCCGACGAGCAGGCCGTACGGACAGCACAGCGGTTCGTCAAGGAGGCCGGCTGCGACGCCGTCAAGCTCGAGCGCGGCGACCCGGCGTCGGTCTCCCGGGCCCGGGCGATCGTCGCGAGCGGGATCCCGGTGATGGGCCATCTCGGCCTGACACCCCAGACGGCCACCGCGCTCGGCGGCTACCGGGCGCAGAGCCGGACCGCGGACGCCGCCCTGGCGATGGCGGCGGCCGCGTTCGACCTGGAGGCGGCCGGCTGCTTCGCGCTCGTGCTCGAGGCCGTCCCCGCGGCCGTCGCCGCCGCGCTCGCACCCCGGCTCGGGATCCCCGTGATCGGGATCGGCGCCGGCGCCGGGACCGACGGGCAGGTCCTCGTCTTCCACGACCTGCTGGGGATCTACGACGGCCACACGCCCCGCTTCGCCAAGCAATACGCGGCGCTCCGCTCGCAGATGGTCGCCGCGGTCGGCGAGTACGCCGACGACGTCCGCGGCCGGCGATTCCCGGCGGCCGAGCACACCTACTCGATCGACCCCGACGAGCTCGACGCGTTCGACGAGGGGATGCGCGGCTGACGCCGCCGGCTTGACAAATCGTTCACACTGCTGTCCGCACGCCCGGCGGACGGCGGACGGGGCAGGCGACTTCGACTTAGTGAACGTGCGGCGGGAGCCTTGTAGATGGGATCGATCAGGGGACTGCTGCGCGGCCCGGAGAGCGAGTTCTTCGACCTCTTCGAGCGGGCCGGCGCGAACAACGTGAAGGCGGCCGGACTGCTCGAGGAGATGCTTCGCGAGTTTCCCGAGCAGGCGGGTCTGGCCAGGGAGATCCTCGACTGCGAGCACGCCGGCGACCAGATCACCCACGACGTGATCGGACGGCTGAACAAGACCTTCGTCACGCCGATCGACCGTGAGGACATCCTCGAGCTGACCTCGGCGCTCGACGACATCGTCGACTACACCGAGGAGGTCGCCGACTACCTCGGCCTGTACAAGATCGAGGCGCCGATGGAGCAGGCCCAGCGGATGGCCGAGGTCCTCCACGCGGCCACCGTCCAGCTGTCCGTGGCGATCCCGCGGATCCGCGGGTTCCAGGACATCGGCCAGCAGACGGTCGAGGTCCATCGCCTGGAGAACGTCGGCGACCAGATCGTCCGCGAGGCGATCGCCTCGCTGTTCGAGTACGGGACCGACCCGATGGTCGTGATCCGGTGGAAGGACATCTTCGAGCGGCTCGAGAACGCGATCGACTCGACCGAGCGGGCGGCGTACATCCTCGAGGGCATCGTGATCAAGAACTCGTAGGGATGAGCTCGGACCTGATCCTCGCGATCGTCGTCTTCACGGCGCTGGCCTTCGACTTCACGAACGGGTTCCACGACACGGCCAACGTCGTCGCCAGCGCGATCTCGACGCGGGCGATCGCCCCGCGGCCGGCGATCGCCCTCGCGTCGCTGCTGAACTTCGTCGGCGCGTTCATCTCGCTCAAGGTCGCCGCGACCGTCGGCCAGGGCTTCGTCGACACGCATGACGTGACGACGACCGTCGTCTTCGCCGGCCTGGCCGGGGCGATCACCTGGAACCTGTTGACCTGGTACCTCGGCCTCCCGTCGAGCTCGTCCCACGCCCTGATCGGCGGACTGATCGGGTCGGTGGTCGCCTCGAAGGGCTTCGGCGCGGTCGATGGCGACGGCGTGCTCGGCAAGCTCGTCGTGCCGGCCGTGGTCGCCCCCCTGCTCGCGTTCGTCGTCGCCTGGACGGCGATCTGGATCGTCTACCGGATCGTCGGCGGCCTGCGACCGGGCACGGTGAACCGCGGCTTCCGGGGCGGCCAGCTCGTCTCGAGCGGGATGCTCGCCCTGTCGCACGGGACGAACGACGCCCAGAAGACGATGGGCGTTATCACGCTGGCCCTGATCGCCCACGGCGACGTCCCGTCGACCGGCTTCCACGTCCCGGTCTGGGTGATCGTCGCGTCGGCGAGCGCGATCTCCCTGGGGACGCTGAGCGGCGGCTGGCGGATCATCCGGACGATGGGCACCCGGCTGATCAAGATGGACCCGGCCCAGGGCTTCGCGGCCCAGACGGCCGGCGCCGCGGTGATCCTGGCCGCGTCGAGCGTCGGCTACCCGCTGTCGACGACCCACGTGATCTCCGGGGGAATCGTCGGCGCCGGTGCGGCCAAGCGGTTCTCGGCGGTCCGCTGGGGCGTGGCCGGCGACATCGCCGGCGCCTGGGTCCTGACGCTGCCGGCGGCCGCCGTCTTCGGCGGCGGCGTCGACCTGGTCTCGCGGGCGTTCGGGACGGGAGCGGCCGGTCCGCTCGTGATCACGGCCGTCTCGCTGGTCGTGCTCGCGTGCTTCGTCGGCCGGCGGGTCCGCATCCAGCGAGCCAGGCCGACGCCGGCGGCCGCCTGAGTGGTCGGTCCCCCGCGTCCGGGGAGCCACCGTCGATCGCCGCCCCGCCTCCCGCGGAGGACCAGCACCCGGCCTGAGAAACACCCTCGGACGCGCCTACGGGTCCGCCGCGCCGCGGCCTGGGTAGACGACCGGCCGCAGCACCCTGGCCGGCGCGCCGGCGGCGACCGAGAAGGCCGGGATGTCCCGCGTGACGACGCTGTTCGCGCCGATCACGCACCGCTCGCCGATACTCACCCCGCTCGTGACGACGACGTTCGCCCCGCACCACACGTTCGCGCCGAGCCGGGTCGGCCCCTTCGAGCTGAAGCCCTGCCACGGGACCGGCCGGTCGGGATCGTCGAAGCGATGGTCCGCGTCGGTGACCATGCACCCGTTCGCCAGCATGCAGTGTTCGCCGATCTCGACGAGGTCGACGGCGGCGATCATCACACCCCGGTTGAGAAACGTCCCACCGCCGATCCGCACCCGCGCGGGGTCGGGGGCCGTGATCCAGACGCCGGGCTCCAGCAGGACGTGAGCGCCGATCTCGAGCCTTCCGTCCCCGAGCGCGTCCAGCACGTTGCCGTGGACGGGCCAGCGGACGAACGCCTCGCGGCGGGCGAACTCCCAGTGGATCCGCGCCCGGTTCCACGGCAGCGAGTTCTGCTCATACCACCGCCACTTCTGGACCCAGACGCGGAGCTCGGCCGCGGTCATCGAGAGCATCGGATTCGTCAACATAGCGGGCCGGTTCCCGGCGGGGCAGGCGAGATGCGGTCCGCGGGGGGGTGGCCCCGCCCGCCGGCCGGACCCGTCGGCCTCGGGCGCGGACGGTCCCGCCGGACGCCGGCCCGGACCGCCTGCCCGCCCGGTTGGCCGGCCGACACACGCGGACGATGCGGTGGCTTGCTGAGGCCACGCGGTTCGAGACTTTCTGCGGAAATCGCACGAAACGCGACAAAATGTAGATCTTCGTACAGATTTCGAAAGGCCGTGCACGGCACGCTCACGGGGCCGTCCCGTGGACGGCGCCGGCCGCCGGGAGCCTCTGGCGCCCACAGAACCTGGGTCCCAGACTCAGCCGGTCCGGCTGACGTGTGAGTCGACACCGCACACACCGCCCGGTATCCTTCGACGCGATTCGCGGCCACGTCGGTGACCGTCCCTCCGCCGGGACCGCACCAGTGTTGACGCCGGCCGGGGATCACGAGTGTGATGTCGCCGTCGAGGGGTTGGGGAATGACGCAAGCAACTGGGACCCGGCTTCAACCGACCGCCGCCGTCCGGGTCGGCCGGGCGTTCGGGCGGTCGGCTCGTCAGCCGCGCAGGCCCGCGACGACCGGCCGATGAGCACCACACCAACCCAATCGCCCGACCGTCGTCGCCCATCCGTGGGGGCTCTCCGGCTGCTCGCCGACACGGCCAGACGCCAAACCGACGAGGCGGCCGAGCTCGCCCGCGCGAAGGGGCTGGAGCCCGGACCGCCGGGAGCGAATCGTCGGGCGCGGACCGACTCGGCCGGCGATCTTCCCGACGCCGACGCCAGCCCACCCGCGCAGGACGGTGGTAGCGCCACCGACCGCCGCCCGGACGCGGCGACCACAGCAGCGCAGAAGCCGGACCGGCGGCGCGCAACCGAAGGCGAACCTCGTCTGATCGCAGACGAGGCCCGTCGCCACGCAACCGAGGCGGCCGAGCGCGCCCGCGCCAACGGTCACGAACCCCGCGCCGATCCCCTGAATCGACCTCGACGAGCCATCCCGGCGCGCGATGTACCGTCGGCTCCCGGCCCGGCACCAGGGAAGCCCGACCGCCGCCGTCACCCACCGGTCGGCGCGCCGAGCCGGTCCGCCCAGCGAGCGATTCCACGCCCCGCGCAGGTGATCGGGCTCCCACGCAACCCGGACGGGACCGGCCGGGACGTATCCCGCCAAGACGGCACCGGCCGGCCGGCCGGTGGTACGCCGCCGCGGCCCTCCGGTGTCGCGCCGCCGCGCGATCCGCCGATCGCTCTGTCGATTGTGTCCGAGGCCTTCTGCCAGGTCTGCCGCGTCCTGCCGATCGAGCTGCGCGACGGCGCGCTCGACGTCTACATGAGCGACCCGGCCGACACGATCACGCAGGAGCTGCTCCGCCTCGTCGTGACCGAACCCCGCGGCTGGCGGCTGCGGGTCAGCGGGATCTCGGACCTCGTCCTCACGCGCTCGATCCGGACCGTCTTCGGTTCGGATGTCGCCCTGCCTCCGGACCGCCGGCGTCCAGGCGCACCGCCTCCGCGGCCGCCCGACCCAGCGCCAGGTTGACCGACGGCGCATCGTCCGCGTCCCGACCCGCGACCTGCGGGTCCCGCCACCGATGCGGTCCGCTGACCAGCGGCGACGCAAAGATCCGAAACGACAGCTGCCCGCCCACCGGCTCGTCGTCCGGCGTCAGCGTCGGCCCCGCGACCGCCCCGATCGTCGGCTCCTCCAGCGCCTCGATCGCCGCGTCCGGCCACCCGATGCGGGCACCGCCAGCGACGCCTCCACGCACCGCCGGCCGAAGTCGTTGACGGCGATCACAGGCACGATCGCGCTGACCCGCGGGGCGGCTCCGGCTGACACCGCACCAGCTTGGACACGGACGCCCCCAGCGAACCGGACGGCCGCCAAGGCCAACCTGTGAAAATCCGGTCAGATGGACGGCCCCGACGATCTGAGCGCCGGCCCGCCGGCCTACGACCTCGACCAGCTCGGCTGGCTCCAGTTCGAACGGCTCTGCACGCTCCTCCTCGCCGACGCCGGCCTGATCGATCTTGCCTGGACCGGCCGGGCCGAAGCCGTCCGCGCGGCCACGGCCGAAGGACCGATCGTCGCCTGCGGCCGGACGATCCGCCCGGCCGGGACGGTCACGCTCGCCGTGATCTGGGTGTCCGACGGGCTCGACCCCGCCCGTCGTCAGCTCGACTTCACACGCCGGCTCGGACGCCTCGTCGAGGACCGCGAGCTCGGTGACGCGGACGGCGTCCTCGCACTCACGAACCTCGACGCCGGTCCGGCCGCCCGCGCATTCGAGGCCGCCTTCCGCCCCACCAGCCCACCCCGGCTCGACGTGCTCGGGATCCGCGAGATCGGCCGGTCGCTCGACCTCAACCCCGGACTCCGGGCCGCCCTCCCCTCGGTGCTCGGCCTCCGCGACCTGGCCGCCCTGATCGACCAGCAGACGCGTGAGCGGTCGGCCTTCGACGTCGCTGCCGCCCAGGCCCTCGCCCGCGTCTTCTCCCCGACCCGGGCCTTCGACCACGCCCGCGCCGTCCTCGACCGCCACCGCTTCGTCGTCCTGACCGGCCCGCCCGAGATGGGCAAGACCGCGATCGCCCGGATGGTCGCCCTCGCCCAGATGACCGACGGCTGGCAGGCCCACGAGACCAACACCCCCGATCAGGTCTGGTCCGCCTTCGATCCCGACTGCCGGCAGGTCTTCGTCGCCGACGACGCCTTCGGCTCGACCGAGTACCGGCCCGACGCCGCAGACCGCTGGGCCCACGAGCTCGCCCGCCTGCTCGAGGTCCTCGACGACGACCACTGGCTGATCTGGACCTCCCGGCCGGCACCCCTCAAGGCCGGCCTGCGCCGCGTCCAGCGCGAACGCGGGTCCGAGCGCTTCCCCGCCCCCGCCGAGGTCCTCGTCGACGCCTCCGATCTCGACCTCGCCGAGAAGACCCTGATCCTCTTCCGCCACGCCAAGAACCTCCACGCCGGCCTCGCCGTCCGCCGACTGATCCGCTCGACCGGCCCCCTGATCGTCGAGCACCCCCACTTCACGCCCGAGCGGATCCGCCGCCTGATCACCGACCGCCACCCCGACCTGCTCGCCCTCGCCCTCGCCGCCGACGGCGACCAGGCCCCGACGCCCGTACCCTCCGCCGCCCCCTGGCGCCAGCTCGTCGAACGCGAGCTGACCACGCCGACCCAGGCGATGGCCACGTCGTTCGCCGCGCTCGGCGCCGACCACCGCCACCTCCTGATCGCGATGCTCGACGTCCCCGCCGGGTTCGTCGACGAGCGCCAACTCGCCGCGACCCTCCGCCACCACCACCCCGGCGGCCTGACCGCTCGCCCGGCCGATCTCGTCGATCGCCTGACCGACCACTTCCTCCGCGTCACGCCGCTCGGCATCGGCTGGGTCCACCCCAGCTGGCGCGACCTCGTGATCGACCAGCTCCGCACCGATCCGGCCGCCCGCCGCCGGTTCCTCGCCGCCGGCGGCCTCGACGCCGCGATGCTCGCCCTCTCCCAAGCCGGCGGCCCGACCGGCGACCGGACGTTTCCGCTCCTGCTCGACGACACCGACTGGGACACCTTCGCCGATCGGACCCGCGACCTCGTCCGCGAGCTCGACGACCACGACGCGACTCGCCTCCTGCTCGCGATCGCCGACGCCCTCTCCGACCGGGTCCGGCCCGCACAGCGCGCCGAGGTGACCAGCCTCGCCGGCTACGTCCTCGGCGCGACACGCCGCGCCTGGGACGCCGACGCCCGAGTCCTCCCCGTCGCCCTGCTCGACGCCTGGTACGCGCTCAACGCCCGGCTCGCGAACGCCGCCCCACCGCCCGAGCTCCGAACGACCTGGTCCGGCCTGCGACCGATCGTCGCAGGCCCCGTCGGCCGCGCCGAGCTCGCCCGCGCCGACGATTGGCTGACGCTCGCCCAGCTGCTCGACCGACGCGACCCCGCCGCGCTCGCCGAGCTCGGCTTCCCGCTCCGCGAAGGCCCCGTCCTCGAACGCATGATCGCGGCCGCCGGAGCCGCCGCCGGCAGCACCGACGACGGACTCACCGCGCTCGCCGAATCGATCATCACCCGGATCCGCGGCCTCGCGACCCTTCACGCACCGGCCGCGCGCAGCGCCCGCGCCAAGCTCGCCCTCGACGCCGCGCACCGCCACGCCTGGTGGGCTCCCGCCGACCTCGACGCCCCGCCGACCGATCAGGCCGCGACCGGACCCCACGACCGCTTCGACACCGTCGACATCGCCCGCGTCCTGCGCGATCTCTGACCCACCGCCGCCGAGCTATTGTGTGCCGGTGCCAAGACGCCTCGCCGCTCTCGCCGCCGCCGGCCTGCTCGGGACCGCTTCGCTGGCCGGCTGTGGCACCGTCCACCCGTTCCAGGCCGCGATCTGCGGCTACACCGCCTACCGGGCCGTCCACGACCTTCGCAACGGTCACAAGTTCGCCGGCGCGTTCAATGCGTACCTCGCCGCCCACCATTGTCCACGCGTGACCCAGTAGGAGTGTCCACTCTCCTGCCCACAGGTGAGCGCCGTCCGGCGATCGTCGCCGTCGACGACGAGGCCGCCGTCCTCGCCGCCGTCTCCCGCGACCTCCGTCGCGGCTTCGGCGAGCGCTACCGGATACTCCGCGCCGGATCGGGCGCCCAGGCCCTCGAGATCCTCCGCGAGGTGCTGCGCCGCGGCGACCAGGTCGCCCTCCTGATCGCCGACCAGCGGATGCCCGGGATGGCCGGCACCGAGTACCTCGTCGAGGCCCGCAAGATCGTCCCCGACGCCAAGCGAGTCCTCCTGACCGCGTATGCCGACACCGAGGCCGCGATCGTCGCGATCAACGACGTCGCCCTCGACTACTACCTGCTCAAGCCGTGGGATCCGCCCGAGGAGCAGCTCTTTCCCGTCCTCGAGGACCTCCTCACCACCTGGGAGTCCGGCGCCGCGCTCGAGGCCGGCGGCGTCCGCGTGATCGGCCACCGCTTCTCCAAGGACTCCCACGACCTCCGCGACTTCCTCGCCCGCAACCGGGTCCCCGCCCGCTGGCTCGACGTCGAGCGCGACGCCGAAGCCCGCACCCTGCTCGACGTCGCCGGAATCGCCTCCGACCGGCTGCCCGTCGCCCTGCTCGAGGACGGCACCGTGATGGAGCGCCCGACCGTCTTCGAGCTCGCCGAGCGCCTCGGCGTCACCGGGACGGCCGCCCAGGACCACTATGACCTCGTGATCGTCGGCGGCGGCCCGGCCGGGTTGGCCGGCGCGGTCTACGGCGCGTCGGAGGGCCTGCGCACCGTGCTCGTCGAGCGCGAGGCCCCCGGCGGTCAGGCCGGCCAATCCAGCCGGATCGAGAACTATCTCGGCTTCCCGATGGGCCTGAGCGGGTCCGACCTCGCCCGTCGCGCGACCGACCAGGCCCGCCGGCTCGGCGCCGAGCTGCTGACGATCCAGGACGCCGTCGGCCTGCGCGCCGAGGGAGCCGGCCGGATCGTCGAGCTCTCTGACGGCGGCACGCTCTCGTCGAACTGCGTCCTGATCGCGTCCGGCGTCTCCTACCGCCAGCTCGACACGCCCGGCTTCCCCGAGCTGACCGGCGCCGGCATCTACTACGGCGCCGCCCTGACCGAGGCCCGCTCCTGCGCCGACCAGGAGGTCGTGATCATCGGCGGGGCCAACTCGGCCGGCCAGGCCGCCGTCTACTTCTCCGGGTACGCCCGCCACGTCACGATCCTCGTCCGCGGACCGTCGCTCGACCGGTCGATGTCCCACTACCTGATCGCCCAACTCGACGCTCTCCCGAACGTCGAGGTCCGCACCCGCAGCGTCGCGATCGCCGCCGCCGGCGCCGACGGCCACCTCCGCAGCCTGCGGGTCCGCGACGCCGCCGGCGACGAGTCGACGCTCGACGCGAACGCCTGCTTCGTCTTCATCGGCGCGATCCCCCGGACCGACTGGCTCGACGGCGTGGTCGCCCGCGACGACCGCGGCTTCATCCTCGCCGGACCCGACGCCCAGAACGCCGGCTGGCCGCTGACTCGCGACCCCCGCCTCCTGGAGACCTCGATTCCCGGCGTCTTCGTCGCCGGCGACGTCCGCGCCCGGTCGATCAAGCGGGTCGCCAGCGCCGTCGGCGAGGGGTCGATGGCCGTCTCCCTGATCCACGAGTACCTGGCCGAAGGATGACTCCCGCCCCCGTGGCTCTCGCCGAGCTCCGCCGCGTCAACCTCTTCGACGAGATCGACGATGCCCAGCTCGCCGAATGGCTCGCCGTCGCCTCCGTCGCCGACACGCCGCCCGGTGAGGTGCTCTCCGAGCAGGGCCACCATGCGCCCGGCGTCCACCTGCTCCTCGACGGCGCCGCCCGCTCGTACATGCGCGACAGCCGCGGCCACGCCGAGCCGCTCAAGCGTCACCTCGCGCCGACCTGGATCGGCGCCGTCAGCGTGATCACCGACGAGCCGACCCAGCTTTGCATCATGGCCGAGACCGACTGCCGGGTCGCCCTGATCGACCCCGACGAGTTCCGCCGCCTGGCACTCGCCCAGCCGCCCGTCCATCGCCGGGTGATGGCCGCCGTCGGGCCCGTGATCGGCCGGCTGACGGCGATCGAGCAGAACCGCGAGCGGCTCGCCTCGCTCGGAACGATGGCCGCCGGCCTGGCCCACGAGCTCAACAACCCGGCCGCCGCCGCCCAACGCACGGCCACCCAGCTCGGCGAGACGCTCGAGATCGTCAACGGAGCGCTCCGGGCGTTCGTCACGAAGGGCATCGAGCGCGACGTCGCCGAGCAGCTCCTCGCCCTCCACGCCGAGGCGCTGGCCGGGGCCGCCGGCCAGACGGCGCTCGATACGCTCGACGCCGCCGACGCCGAGGACGCGTTGACCGACCGACTCGACGAGCTCGGCGTCCCCGAGCCGTGGAAGATCGCCGAGCCGCTCGCCGCCGCCGGCATCGACGACGCCTGGTTGACCCGGGTCGCCGAGCTCGCCGGACCGGCGACCGACGGCGCGCTCCGCTGGGTCGCCGCCAGCCTCAGCGCCGAAGGACTCGTCGCCGAGCTCAAGGAGTCCACCCAGCGGATGTCCGCCCTCGTCGGCGCCGTCAAGTCCTACGCCTACCTCGACCGCGGAGACCTCGTCGTGGTCGACCTCCACGAGGGGATCGAGGCCACCCTCCTGATCCTCAACCACAAGCTCAAGCAGACGGCGATCGAAGTCACGCGCCACTACGACCGGACCCTGCCCAAGCTGACCGTCCGCGGTTCGGAGCTCAACCAGGTCTGGACCAACCTGCTCGACAACGCGATCGACGCGCTCGGCCAGTCCGGGGCGATCGAGATCGCCACCCGCCGCGACGGGACCTGCGCGATCGTCGAGATCACCGACGACGGCCCCGGCATCCCCGACGACGTCGGCCAACGCGTCTTCGACACCTTCTTCACGACCAAGGACGTCGGCCAGGGCACGGGCCTCGGCCTCGCGACCGCCCTGCGCATCGTCGCCGAGCGCCACGACGGGTCGCTTCGCTTCGACTCCAAGCCCGGCCGCACGACGTTCCGCGTCTCCCTGCCATTCACCCAGGCCTGACGCCGGGACCCGCCGGTGAGCCTCGGCCCCCAACCACCCGCCCGCGACGGGTCGGACATCACCTCGCTCCGGGAAGCCTGGACCGAGTTCGCGAGTAAGCGCGGCCCCTGGGTGATCGCCGCCGCGTCGGTGGTCGCTCTCGCCGTTCGCCTGGCCCTCGGCCCCCCAACCTGGCGCGATGTCGGCGCCGCGCTCTTCATCCTCGTCGCCTATCCGTTCGGCGAGTGGGCGATCCACGTCCACCTGCTCCATCTTCGCCCGTTCGATTTCCGCGGCCGGCCGGTCGAGCTCCCGACCGCGAGAGCCCACCGCGCCCACCACGAGGACCCCCGCAGCCTCGACCTGATCAACTTCTCCCCGCTCGAAGCGCTCGCCGTCCTCCTGCTCGCGGTTCCCGCCGCCGCCGCACTCGGTGACGGCATCCTCGCCCTCGCCGGCGCCGCCCTCCCGGCCGCGCCGCTCGTGACGATGCTGCTGACCGGGTTCGTCCTCGTCGGGGCCTACGAATGGACGCATTTCCTGATCCACACCGCCCACCAGCCCCGCTCGCGGTACTTCCGCTCGATCTCGCGCAACCACCGCCTCCACCACTACAAGAACGAGCACTACTGGCACGGGATAACCAGCACCGTCGGCGACCGGCTGCTCCGAACCAACCCCGACCACGCCGACGTACCCCGCTCGCCTACCGCCCGGAGCCTGCACGCCGGGCTCGACTGACGACGATCGACGCCTCCCGGCGTCCCGACTCGCCCAGCGCAAACCCCATGTCCGCCCACGTGCCGCCTGCGCGAACACGAACACCGTTCGACACGAACACCGTTCGACACGAACACCGTTCGACACCCGAGATCACGCCTATCGGCAATAACCCGCCGATGCCGGCGCCCGGTCCTGCCCGACTCCCGTCATCTGCCCCGACCGACCGTGGGCTCAGGGGCGGCCCGCGGCGGCGGCCCGCGGCGGCGGCCCGCGGGCGACCGTCGATTCAGGCGCCGTCCGGCCCTCCGCCGGCCGCCGGCCCGCCCGGGTTCAGCCTCGCACGCCGGCGCAGCGGCATCCCGTACCAGACGGCGCCAAAGGTCGCGAGGATCCCCGCGGTCGCGACGATCGCGGCAGCCGTACCGAAGACGAGATTGCTGACCAGGAGGATCGCCCCGCTCATCGCCACCGCAAGGGCCGCCAGTCCGGCGATCGCCAGCCGGTTCGCCGACTTGACGATGTGCGCCTTGTCACCGCGATGGAACTCCAGGCGATGGTGGAGGGTCGGCGCGATCAGGAGGATCGCCGCGAGCGCCGTGCAGAGGAGCGTCGCGAAGTAAACCCGCTTGTCGACCGTGCTCATCCGGGTGTAGCCCTGGTTGAACGGAACGACCAGCAGGAACGCGAACAGGACCTGGACCCCCGGCAGCGCCACCCGCAGTTCGCCGAGCAGCTCCATGAAGTTCCGGTCGAGATGCTGCATCGCGGTCTCGTCGCGCACGCCACCCGCCTGCGGCGCGAGAGCCCGCTCCGGTTCACGCGAACCCGCGGTCATCCCGGGACCACCCGTCGGCCGGCCGTCAGCCTCGGACTCACGTACCGCACACCCGTCGCCGCGCTCCTCACCGCCGGCCCCAACTCGCCCTCGGCGGCCTGCTTGAGCACGAAGCCGACCGCCCCGGCGTCGAGTGCCGCCTGGGCGAAGATCCTGCTCGCCTCCATCGTCAGAACGACGATACCGGTCCCCGGCACCTCGCGGCGGAGCAGGCGAATCGCGTCGATCGTCGACTGGTTCGACATGCTCAGGTCGACGACGAGCACGCCCGGCCGCAGCAGGAAGACCTGCCTCAGGGCCGTCGCCAGATCGTCCGTCTCGGCGACGACCTCGACGCCCTCCTCACCGTC
This sequence comes from Solirubrobacteraceae bacterium, assembly GCA_036268015.1. Lineage (GTDB taxonomy): Bacteria > Actinomycetota > Thermoleophilia > Solirubrobacterales > Solirubrobacteraceae > Palsa-513. Next base: position 14,128 of record DATAUX010000076.1, read on the forward strand.
GAGCAGCAGCCGCAAGCCACGGCGCATCCGACCGTGCTGCTCTGCCAGGACGACCCGGACGGGCGAAGCCCGTGTGCGTTCGTCTGAAAGCTGTCGCAACTTTCTCCGCCTCTCACACTTATCGAACCGGCGAGGTTCAATCTGTTGACTTGGTTGATGCAGTGCAACGACCTGCGCGGAAGTGAGCGACGGCAACCTCGCGGGCCGCACCACGACCCGGCCCCCTCGGGGCCTGCCCAACGTATCCGGCCTCGCTCTGCCGGCCATCGGTGAAGAACCCCCTCCGGGGTGCGGTCACCTACGGACTGGCCGGCCGACCGCCGGCCGCCGGCCGCCGGCCCGCCAGAACCGCCCGCTGCGACGCGATCGCCCAGATCGCCGTCCTGCGCCACGGGGCCGCCCGCCGCGGCCACCCACGGCGACCCAGGGCCCCCCACCGACGACCGAGTCAGGTGGTGACGAGCTTGTGGTCGAGTGCGTAGCGAACCAGCTCGGCCCGCGACGAGAGGAGCAGCTTCTGCTGGATATGAGACCGGTGGGTCTCGACCGTGCGCACCGAGATGTACAGCTGCTCGGCCATCTCCGTGTTCGTATGCCCGAGGGCGATCAGGCGCAGGATGTCCACCTCCCGCGCCGAGCGGTCAGCCGGCGGGCCCGGCGGCGGCTCGGACGCGATCCGGGCGCCGAGCCGCGGGTTGAGGTAGCTCTCGCCGATCGCCGCGAGCCGCACCGCCTCGACGAGCTCGCCGTCGGCCGCCTGCTTGAGGACGTAGCCGTCGCCCCGGCCGCCAGCGCCTCGCGCGCGTACGCCGGCTCCTGCTGCATCGTGAGGACGACGATCTGCGTCTGCGGAAAATCGACGCGCAGGCCCGGGATCGCACCCAGGCTCGGGCCGCCGGGCATGTTGAGGTCGAGCACGAGAACCGTCGGATGGTGCCCGAGGACGTAGCGCCGGGCCTCCTCGACCGTACCCGCCTCGGCGACGACCTCGAAATCGGCCTCGTCGTCGAGCAGCATCCGCAGGCCACGCCTGACGACCGGGTGGTCATCGGCCAGCACGATGCGAATCACGGCGCCGGGCTCCAGGTGGGTCTGCTCGGCGGCGGCCATCAACAGACGGTAGCGCCCCGCGTGTCCGTAGTTTGATGCACGAACAGCGCGGGCCGGCGCGGCTGTCCACCCGGCCCGAGCCTCGTAGCCTCGTACCCATGCTCTCCATCGACTCGCCACCACAGACATTCCACGTCCTGTTCGCCGGCGGCGGCGCCGCCGCACTCGAGGCCGGACTGGCCGTGCGCGAGCGCGGCGCCGACCGGTTCCGGATCACGACGACCGCCCCGGCACGATGATCGCGTCCACCCAGACGACACCGAACACGCCGCTCCCGGCGGCCGAGCTGGACCTCCTCCACGCCTACTGGCGCGCCGCCAACTACCTCTCGGTCGGTCAGATCTACCTGCTCGACAACCCGCTCCTGCGCGAGCCGCTGACCGCCGAGCACGTCAAGCCCCGGCTGCTCGGCCACTGGGGCACGACGCCCGGACTGAACTTCATCTACGCGCACCTCAACCGGCTGATCAAGGCCCGTGACCTCAACGCGATCTACGTCGCCGGGCCCGGGCACGGCGGTCCCGGCCTCGTCGCCAACACCTATCTCGAGGGCACCTACACCGATGTGTACCCGCACATCGGCCGCGACGAGGAAGGCCTGCGCAGGCTGTTTCGCCAGTTCTCCTTCCCCGGAGGCATCCCCAGCCACGTCGCGCCGCAGACTCCCGGATCGATCCACGAGGGCGGTGAGCTCGGCTACTCGCTGGTGCACGCGTACGGCGCGGCCTTCGACAATCCGGATCTGCTCGTCTGCTGCGTGGTCGGCGACGGCGAGGCCGAGACCGGGCCGCTCGCGGCGAGCTGGCACTCGAACAAGTTCCTCAACCCCGTCCGTGACGGCGCCGTGCTCCCCGTGCTCCACCTCAACGGCTACAAGATCGCCAACCCGACCGTGCTCGCCCGGATTCCCGAGGCCGAGCTGCGCGGGCTGCTGGAAGGCTACGGCTACGCGCCGCGCTTCGTCGAGGGCTCGGATCCCGAGACGATGCACCAGCTGATGGCCGCGACGCTCGACGACGTCGCTGGCGAGATCGCCGCGATCCAGCGTCGGGCGCGGGTCGACGGGGACACCGACCGGCCGCGCTGGCCGATGATCGTCCTGCGCACGCCGAAGGGCTGGACCGGTCCGAAGTTCGTCGACGGCCTGCCCGCCGAGGGCTCGTTCCGCTCCCACCAGGTTCCCTTCGCCGAGGTCCGGACGAACCCCGGGCACCTCGCCCTGCTCGACGACTGGCTCCGGTCCTACCGGCCGGAGGAGCTCTTCGACGAGGCCGGCACCCTCCGGCCGGAGATCGCCGCGATGGCGCCGGCCGGCGACCGGCGGATGGGCGCGAACCCGCACACGAACGGCGGGCTCCTGCTCCGCGACCTCGACCTCCCCGACTTCCGCGACTACGCGGTCGACGTGCCCGGCCCGGCCGCCGGATCGGCCGAGGCGACGCGGGTGCTCGGCCAGTGGCTGCGCGACGTGATCCGCGAGAACCCGGACACATTCCGGATCATGGGGCCGGACGAGACCGCGTCGAACCGGCTGGCCGCGGTCTTCGAGGCGACCGACCGCGTCTGGGAAGCCGAGACGCTGGAGACCGACGACCACCTCGCGACCGACGGCAGGGTCATGGAGGTGCTCAGCGAGCACCTCTGCCAGGGCTGGCTCGAGGGCTACCTGCTGACCGGGCGCCACGGCCTGTTCAACTGCTACGAGGCGTTCATCCACATCATCGACTCGATGTTCAACCAGCACGCCAAGTGGCTCAAGGTCACCCGCGAGATCCCCTGGCGGCGGCCGGTCGCCTCGCTGAACTACCTGCTCAGCTCGCACGTCTGGCGCCAGGATCACAACGGCTTCTCCCACCAGGACCCAGGCTTCATCGACCATGTGGTCAACAAACGCGCCGAGATCGTCCGCGTCTACCTGCCGCCGGACGCCAACTGCCTGCTGTCGGTCGCCGACCACTGCCTGCGGAGCCGCGGCTACGTCAACGTGATCGTCGCCGGCAAGCAGCCGTCGCCGCAGTTCCTGACGATCGGCGAGGCGATCGCCCACTGCACGCGGGGCATCGGGATCTTCGACTTCGCGTCCAACGACGACGGCGCCGAGCCCGATGTCGTGCTCGGGTGTGCCGGGGACGTGCCGACACTCGAGACGGTCGCAGCCGCCGCCCTGCTGCGCGAGCACCTCCCCGAGCTGCGCGTCCGCGTCGTCAACGTCGTCGACCTGATGCGCCTCGAATCGGAGGGCGAGCATCCCCACGGCCTGTCCGACCACGACTTCGACGCCCTCTTCACGACCGATCGGCCGGTCATCTTCGCCTACCACGGCTACCCCTGGCTGATCCACCGCCTGACCTACCGCCGGACCAACCACACCAACCTCCACGTCCGCGGCTACAAGGAGCAGGGGACGACGACCACGCCGTTCGACATGCTGATGCTCAACGACCTCGACCGGTTCCACCTGGTCATGGACGTGATCGACCATGTCCCCGGACTGTCGACGCGTGCCGCCCACCTCCGCCAGAAGATGGTCGACGAGCGGCTGCGCCACCGGGCGTACACGAGGGAGATCGGCGACGATCCGCCGGACGTCCGAGACTGGACCTGGACCGCCCTGCCGGCCGGCCCACCGCTCTCGTAGGAGGGGCGGCCGGGGTGCGCGTGCTGGTCGTCAACGCCGGCTCGAGCAGCCTCAAGCTCGACCTGCTCGACGCCGACGACCGGACGCTCGCGACCCGCGAGCTGCGAGCCCCGCGGGCCGTCGTCGACCCGGACGACGTGCGCGCCGCCCTCGACGACGGGTTCGCCGATGCGGACGTCGTCGGTCACCGGATCGTCCACGGCGGCGAGCGCTTCCGCGCGGCCGTCCGGATCGACCCGGCCGTCGAGGCCGAGCTCCGCGAGCTCGTCGGGCTCGCCCCGCTCCACCAGCCGAAGTCGCTGGCCGCGCTCGACGCCGTGTCGGCGGCCCTGCCGAACATCCCGGCCGTCGCCTGCTTCGACACCGCCTTCCATGCGACGCTCCCCGAAGCCGCGTCGACCTATGCGCTGCCGGACGCCTGGCGTGAGCGCTGGGGACTGCGTCGCTACGGCTTCCACGGTCTCTCGCACGCATGGGTCGCCCGGCGGGCGCCCGAGATCCTCGGACGGCCGGCGGCCGGGTTGCGGGTCGTCAGCTGCCATCTCGGGGCCGGGGCTTCGCTCTGCGCGATCCGCGGCGGACGGTCCGTCGACACGACGATGGGGTTCACGCCGCTCGAAGGGCTCGTGATGGCGACGCGCTCGGGCAGCGTCGACCCCGGGCTCGTGCTGTGGCTGCTCGAGCACACCGACCTGTCCGAGCTCGAGGTGGCCGACGGGCTCGAGCACGAGTCGGGCGTGCTGGGCCTCGCCGGGACGGCGGAGATGTCGGTCGCGGTCGACCGGGCCGGGGCCGGCGACCCGTCTGCCCGGCTTGCCCTGGACGTCTACCTGCACCGGCTGCGGGCCGGGATCGCGGCGATGGCCGCGGCGCTCGGTGGACTCGACGCGCTCGTCTTCACCGGCGGCGTCGGCGAGCACTCACCGGCCGTGCGGGCCGAGGCCGTCGCCGGGCTCGGTTTCCTCGGGCTGGGGATCGACGCGCAGCGCAATCTCGGGGGGACGGGCGACCGCGACGTGTCGGCCGGCTCCGGGGTCCGCGCGCGGACGGTGGTGCTGAGGGCGCGCGAGGATCTCGAGATCGCTCGTGAGGCGCGGCTCGCGACTCGCTCGTGAGAGAGCCGGTCTACTCCCCAGCACCCGACGAGTACTGGACCGTCCAGTTCTCGACGCGAACAACTGAAAAAACAGCACGCGCCGCAGGTTCGACCCCAACCCCGGCACCCCGGCTTCAAGGTCTCACCAGTCCGGCGCCAGGCCGGCGGCATCCCCCTCGCCCACCGACCCCCGGGGAGGGCCCCCGGAGTCGCCGGGAACTCAGCGCAGCGCCGCCGACGCCCCGGCCGACGCACCGCTCGTCAGCAGGTCGCGCGCCTTGACGGTCGCCTTCAGCCTGCTGCGGGGATGGTGCAGCAACCAGTTGGCGCCGTACGTGGTCAGTTCGACCGGGACGGTGACCGGCCCGGCGGCGAAGACCGGCAGCACGCTCTGGGCGACCACCCGACCGTAGGCCTTGATCACGACGCGGGCCAGGCCGGGCGCGGACGCGTCGAGGCGGACGCGGATGCCGTGCGCCTTGCGGGCGGTGCTCGCCCGCTGACCGGGGATCGCGAGCGTCACGTGGAGCGGGCTGGCCGGCCCGCCGAACGACGCATCCGGAGCGAATGACGGGCTCAGGGCGGCCACCGCGAGGTCGTCGGTCGTCTTGAACGCGTCCTGGCCGACCTCCTGCGTGACCGACACGCCGCCGACCACCAGGAATGACCCGTCGAGCCGCTGGACCAGGGCCCCGGAGAAGGTGTTCTGGTAGAGCGCGGGCAGCGCGACGATCACCCCGTTCGCGGGGATGCTCGAGCTCCCGCCGCCGAACGGGATCTTGAAGCTGAGGCCGCTCGGGCCGCCGAGCGTCGGGTCGACCGCTCCGTTCGCGGTGAACCGCTCGACCGACTCCCGGCCGGGGATCGGTCCGGTCGGAAGGTCGAGCGTCGCGAGCAGGCGTCCGCCCGGCGCCGGCATGAGCTGGGCGATCCGGACGCCGGCGGCCGTGCCGATCACGGTGGCGCCGCCGGATCCGAACGTCGGGTCGGCGACGCCGGCCGCCGTGTACCGGACGAGCGCGTTGCCGAGATCGACGACGACCGACCCGTCCGGGTTGGCGACGATGCTGCTCGTCGCGCCGTACGGCAGGCTGACCGGAGCGCCGCCGCCGAACGACGGATCCGGGGCGCCGCCCGGGAGCAGCCGGCTGAGGTACTCGACGTCGGTCCCGGGCGCGCCGGCGACGTGGCCGAGCGTGACGATCGCGCCGTCGGGGAGGACGGCCGCGTCGAGCCCGGACGCCCCGTTGCCGGCGACCGGCGCGATCCCCGACGCGCCGAAGCTCGGGTCGAGCTGTCCGGTCTGGGTCAGCCCGGCGAGCACCCACGCGGTCGCGGGCGCCGGGGCGAGCGGCGTCGCGCTGACCGTCAGCGGCCGGTCACCGATCGTTCCCGCGACGACGAATCCACCGCCGGGCCGCAGGGCGAGCGCCGTGCAGGTGCTGCAGCCGGCCTGGATCGGCAGCCGGTCGATGCCGCCCGAGCCGAACGTCTGGTCGAGGCTGCCGTCCGGATCGAGCCGCACGACGATCAGCTCGGCCGGCTCCGAGCTGCCCCCGAGGCCGTTGCCGAGGAAGACCAGCTTGCCGTCGGGCTGGCGGACGACCTGCTCGACGAAGTCGGGCAGATCGGCGCCGATCGGGACGATCCCGCCAACCCCGAACGACGGGTCGAGCGTGCCGTCGGGACGGAGCGCGACGACCTCGGACTCGGTGCCCTGCCCGCCGGCGGTCACGAGGGTGTCGCCGTTCGGGAGCGCGACGTCCGGGACGCCGCCGCCGCCCTGGGGATCCGCGTCGGCGGGCGGGAGCGCGAAGACGACACGTCCGGGTGCCGTCGCGCGGGCCGGCGGGCCGGCGGCGGCGGCCGACCCGACGCCGAAGACGAGCGACGACGACAGGACCGCGACGGAGAGCGGAAGCGTGAGACGGCGGCAGCGGAGGGTGTGCATGGCTGTTCCAACCCGCGGCGCCCGGCAAAGGTTCGGTCGATCGAGGCAGATCGGGAGCCCGGTCGCCGGCTGCCCGGGTAGCCTCGAAAGATGGCAGCACCCACGACCGACGACAGTCTCGAGCGGGAGATCGGTGGGATCGGACGGGCGCTGGACGCCGCCCGACCCCACGGTCGGCCGCCGCTGCACCGAGCCGAGCAGAGCGCGCTCGAGTGGACCAACCGCCACCGTGAGCTCCAGGCCCGGCTGTTGCGGCTCGTCGACGTCGCGCCGGCCTGCCGGGACGACCACGACATGGCCGACCATCTGCGGGCGCTGCTGGTCGACGGCGACGGCGGGCCGCTCCTACTGCGCGGCGGCGCTCACCTTCCGGATGCCGTGCTCGGCCGGGCGGCGGCCGGCGTCGTGCGGCATATGGCCGGCCGGTTCATCGTCGGCAATGACCCGGTGGACGCGGCGGCCGACCTCGAGCGGATGTGGCGGGCCGGCCAGGCGAGCACGCTCGACCTGCTCGGCGAGGCGACGGTCACCGAGGTCGAGGGCGAGCGCTACGCCGAGCGGTGCGCCGACGCCCTGAACGCGCTGGCCGACCAAACGGCCGGGTGGCCGGCGAACGGGCTGCTCGAGGGCGCCGCCACCGACCGGGCGGTCCCACGTGCGGACCTGTCGATCAAGCTGTCGGCCCTGACGCCGCTGCTCCGGGCCCACGCACCCGGCCGGGCGCTGGAGGCGAAGCCCCGCCTCAGGGCGCTGCTGCGCCTGGCGG
>DATAUX010000077.1:0-2866 GCA_036268015.1 Solirubrobacteraceae bacterium
CACGAGACCATGGGCGGGAGTCGTGCGGCTACGGTGTCCCGGGTGACCGCCATCTCAGAGACCGTTCCGTCGACGGAACGGGGGACATCGCCTCGGCTCCCTCTGGGCAGCTTGCTTTCACGGTTAGCGCAGGGCTAGCGACGGGAGCGACGACCCACTTGGTCGCGTCGTCGAAGCACCGCACCCGGCGACGATCACCAACGCTGCCGTAGCCAGCGCGACCGCGCTCGCTGGTGACCCGGGGCGCATGGCTTGGCGACTGCGAGCCGCGCGACGGCCTTTGGCCCTCGCCGAAGGTGCGGCGTTACGGTACATACCCAAAGCCCGGACCTATGTACTGGCTTGCATACCCGTAGAGTATGGGCCGCCACGAGCCGGCGGAAGAGCACGATCCGTTGATGGTTGTACATTGGCATTGTTCTTGTCGCACATTGCGCGTCTGTAGACGGAGGCCATTTGATGACGCCTGTCACGCCGCGAGCGGCTGGGTATGAGGCGCCCCCAGCCAGCGTCGGGGACCTCGTCACGTTGAATCCGACCTCGGACGCGTTAACAGCGGACGCAACGCCCAAGGCGAGGCCGGTACGGCCATGACTGCGTCGCCGCCAAGCCGGTCGACGAGAGACTTCCAACGGCCAAGGTTGGTCTGCTGTGCTCGTCCTGACCGCCGCCGTGCTCGCTGGCTGTGGCGCGTCCAAGCCGCTGGACTCAGTCAAAGGCCCGCTGGCAAGCCCAGCCAAGGTGACCGGCACGATACGCATGGTTCGTCGACCGGGGAATTCAGGAACTCGCCGGGCCGCGCCGATCAGCCTATTCGAGGTGGGTAATCCATTTGAGGTGCGGACTGGTTCGACAAGAGCAGTTCACTTCACCATATCCGTCCCTGCCGGTCTCTACCACATCAACACGGGCTACGTCCTGCGGACGACGGGACCCTGTCGCGCCAAGACGGTCCTTGCTCAGGCTGACGCGGTCGCACACGTAGATCTGATTGCAGGCTGCCCGGGTACATGACTGACAATCGAACATTCGAGCGCCCGGTCACCTCGCCTGATCGGGCAGTTCCGCCCGACCGGGTGGCCGCAGGCGCTGGTAGGTCAGGGCGGCGGCGAGGAGGAGGAGACCGAGTGTGAGTAAGGACACGACCCTGTAGATCGAGTCGAGCGCCGACAGGTCGTAGGCGAACACCTTGACGACGGTGACCAGCAGCAGGACGAGCCCACCGGTTCGAAGGGCCGGGAGTCGGTCGCGCAGGCCGACCGTCAGGCCGGCGAGCCCGGCCAGGCTCCAGAGGATGCTCAGCGCGACCTGTGACTGCTGGCCGGCGGGGAGATCGACGACGCTCACGACCGGGCCGGCGGCGGCCGGCTGGAAGATCGTGACGACGACGATCGACGCGAGGTAGAGCAGGCTGATCGCGGCCGCGCCGACCAGCGCCCGCCGGCGGGGACTCGCCGGCGGGTGGAGCCGGCCGGCCATGAACGACGCCCCGCCGATCGCGGCCAGGCCGACCCCGGCCGACCAGAGGCGGTCGGTGCCGGTCAACAGGCCGGCCGGCGGCGCGTCGAGCACGAGTCCGTGGAGGCCGGCCAGGCCGAGAAAGGCGAGCCCGCCCAGCCACGGGGTCTGGCCGTCGTCGCGGCCGGCCACGCCGATCCGGATCAGGGCGAGGCCTTCGACCGCCCAGGCCACCGTCAGGCCGGCCCCGTGGACTGCACCGGCCGTCAGATACGCGATCGCAAGCAGTCCGACCGCGTTGAGGGCCGCCCGTCCGGCCGGCCGGGTCCGGCCCGACAGGTGCCCGGCGGCGAGCCCGCTGGCCGCGAGCGTCGAGATCGACAGGAGACCGACGAGGCTGCCGCCGGTCGAGACGACCGAGTCCGGCGGCTGGGCGAGGACGACGCGGATCAGGACGAGGCCGATGTGCCCGCCGAGGCCCAGCTCGACCAGGCCGGCCGGGCCCGGGTGCCCGCGCAGCCACCAGGCCAGGCCGACGCCGACGGCGGCCCAGCCGATCGTCAGGAGGATGCCGTGCGCCGTCAGGCCGAACGCGACGTCGGCGAGGACGGCCGCCAGGGTCAGGAGCAGCTGCCTCGTCTGCGGCGAGACCCGGCCGAACCTGCGGGTCACGGCGGCGCCGGCGTGGGCGCCGGCCAGGCCGACCAGCCAGACCACGGCCAGCGTGTGTCCGCCGGCCAGACCCAGCCCGACGTAGCCGACGACGCCGGCCAGACAGGCGTTCACCGAGACGAGGGCGATCGACCAGCGGGGGTCGGCGCTGCCCGAACCCCGGTCGGCGACGAGCCCGCCGGCCAGGCCGAGCCCGCCGAACCCGGCTAGCAGAATCAGCTCGGGAACCGCCGACTGGCCGGCGAGCGCCCAGCCGGCCCATTGGGGCGCGCAGATCCCGACGGTCGCCAGGCCGAGCCAGTGCCACCGTTGACGGCCGACGACGTACATCGCGCACGCGCCGGCGACCAGCAGCATCGCGAGGACGCCGACGTCGGACGGCGCGCCGACGAGGATCGGGGCGACCAGTCCGCCGCCGAGGCCGAGCCCGCCGATCGCCTGGCCGGCCCAGCGGATGGCGAGCAGGGTGGCGAGCCCGCCGACGGCGAGCGACCCGCCGACGCAGACGACGGACGGCGCCAGCCGGTAGACGTCGCCGGCGACGACCAGCGTCGCGAACAGGCCGGCCGTCCCGGCGCCGACGAACGTCGTCGCCGCCTCGGTCGGCCCCCGCCGGGCGTGGAGCCACGCGCCGGCGGCGATCAGGACGGCGGACCCGCCGCCGGCGAGCAGGACGCGGGCGGTCTGACCGATCCAGCCATGGGAGATCGCCAGGGCCAGGAAGAGGACGATCCCG
>DATAUX010000078.1:0-6244 GCA_036268015.1 Solirubrobacteraceae bacterium
GCCGCCGCGCTCGGCGCGAGCAGGTCGAGTCGCGCGTCGGCGACCGCAGCTGCGACGACCCGCTCGCGTGCTCCCCGGCCGAGTGGCCTGACCCCCAGTCCGGCCCGCTCCGCGATCTCCCGCAGCAGGCCGGCGAACGGCTCTACCCGCGCACCGAGGACGACGCCGCTCTCGGCCAGCTCCCGCCGGTAGTGGACCGCGTCGGCCGCGGTCGGGACGACCAGGATCGGTCCGCGATGCAGCTGCGACCGGTAGCGGTCGAGCACGACGCGCGCCTTGGCCGAGTTGGCCGGACCGGTGACTAGTGTGAGCGGCACGACAAGTCATCGTGGCGCACGCGGGGGACGGCTCGGCTCTAGGCGGCGTCCCGCTCGGCCGCGGCCACCGCCGGCGTCGCCGTGTCCTCGAGCTCGCCCTCGACCTCCGGCGGCTTCGCGCCCTCCCGGGCCCACGGCTCGTCGAACTCGGTCCGCCACTTCCCGTCCTCGGTCTGCATCAGGGCCAGACGAGCCCGGAACGATCGCCCGCTGCGGCCCTTGAAGCCGGTGACCGGCTTCTCCGTGCGGCCGTTGGAGATCAACTCGCGAGCGACGACCAGCGGCAGCTGCTTGCCGGCCTTGGCCTTCCAGATCACGAAGCCGCAGCCCGGGTCGTCGCGCGACCAGCACGAGTAGCCCTTCCGGTTCTCGACGATGTCGTGCCCGCAGACCGGGCACGGCCCGAGGTTGGCCCGCGGGATCCGGACGTCCTTGAGCTTCAGGTCGAGCTCCTCGATCGTCTCCCGGGCGAAGCCGGCGATGTCCGCCATGAAGCGCTCCCGCTGCTCCTCGCCCCGCTCGATCTTCCCCAGCCGGTGCTCCCAGCTGCCGGTCAGGTCGGGCGAGGTCAGGGCGTGCTCGCCGAGCAGGCGGATCACGTTGCGGCCCTTCTCTGTCGCCACGAGCGCCCGGCCGTCCCGCTCCAGGTAGCCGACGTCGATCAGCCGCTCGATGATCGACGCCCGCGTCGCCGGCGTTCCGATCCCCGAGTCCTTCATCGCCTCGCGAAGCTCCTCGTCGTCGACCAGCTTGCCGGCCGTCTCCATCGCCCCGAGCAGCGACGCGTCGCTGTACCGGCGGGGCGGCTTCGTCTGCTTGGCCAGGCTCTCGGCCTCCAGCGTCCGGGCCGGCTCGCCACGCGTCAGCTTCGGCAGGTCGCCGCTGTCGAGCTCCTCGTCGTCCTGGGCCTCGCCCGTTCCCCGCAGGGCCGCCGGGTCGGCCGGGGCCGACGTCCGCGCGGCGTCCGGCATCGACAGGTAGACCGCCCGCCAGCCGGGCACGAGCAGGACCTTGCCGCGGGTCCGGAAGACGTGGCCCTCGACGGTCGTCTCGACCCGCGTGTTCTCGAGGATCGCGTCCGGATGGAAGACCGCCAGGAACCGCCGGGCGACGAGGTCGTAGACCCGGTGGTCGTCGTCGTTCATCTTCTCGACCGGGTGGTCGGACCGCGTCGGGATGATCGCGTGGTGGTCGGTCACCTTCGCGTCGTCGACCACCCTTCCCAACGGCAGCAGGTCGAGGCCGGTCACGTAGTTCGCCGCGTCCCTGTACTCCGGCCGGTGGCCGACCAGCTCGGCCGTCGGCTTGATCTCCTCGACCATGTCCGTCGTCAGGAACCGCGAGTTCGTCCGCGGGTAGGTCAGCGCCTTGTGCTCCTCATACAGCCGCTGCGCCGCGCTCAGCGTACGCCTCGCCGAGAACCCGAACCGCGTGTTGGCCTCCCGCTGGAGCGATGTCAGGTCGTAGAGCATCGGCGCCTTCTCGGTCTGCTTGCGCTTCTCGACCTTCGTGATCTCGCCCGTCCGGTCGCGGACCGCCGCGACGATCGCCGCGGCCTGCGCCTCCGTCGCGATCCGCGGCTTGGCGCCCGAGTGGAAACGGGCCCCGTAGGCGCGTGCCGGGTCGCCCGACGGCTCGAACCGGGCATCGACCAGCCAGTACGGCTCCGGCTTGAACGCCCGGATCTCCTCCTCCCGACGGGCCACGATCGCCAGCGTCGGCGTCTGCACGCGGCCGAGCGAGACCGCTCCGTCGAAGGACGACCGCAGGCGGATCGTCGCCGCCCGGGTCGAGTTCATGCCGACGATCCAGTCGGCCTCCGAGCGCGACCGGGCCGCCTGCTCGAGGCTCCGGAGCTCGCCGGCCGGCCGGAGATGGGCGAACGCGTCGCGCATCGCGCTGTTGGTCATCGACGACAGCCACAGCCGCCGGACCGGCTTGTCGGCCTTCGCCTTCTCGAACAGGTACGCGAAGATCAGCTCGCCCTCCCGCCCGGCGTCGCACGCGTTGATCACGTCGCCGACGTCCTTGCGGTGGAGCTGCTTGTTGACGACGCTCATCTGCTTCTTCGAACGCTCGTCCCGGACCACGAGCTTGAAGGTCGGCGGCACGATCGGCAGGTCGGCCATCCGCCACTTCTTGAACTTCGGGTCGTACTCCTCCGGATCGGCCAGCTGGACGAGGTGGCCGACCGCCCACGTGATGACGTGGTCCGGCCCTTCGAGGAAGCCGTCGCCCGCCCCTTTCGCGAACGGGCCCTTGAGGACCTTGGCCAGGTCGCGGCCGACCGACGGCTTTTCGGCGATGACGAGGGTCTTCGACTCTTGTGGCACGCGCCGCAGGGTACTCGCTCACCAAAACCGTGTCGTGAGACCGACCGGCCCGCCTAGTCGGCGCAGCCCTCGGTCGAGACCGCACCGCCGGCCTGCGCGACGTCGTGGGCGACGGTCGCATTGGCCACCCCGAACCCGCCGCTCGGCCCGCCGTCGGTCGTCGCCGCGAAGACCGTCGTGACGACCTGCCCCGCCGAGTCGACCATCGGCCCGCCGGAGTTGCCCGGCCGGACGAGACCCCGGATCGGCGTCAGCAGGCGCGTGACCGGACCGTTTCCGTACGCGTCCTGCGTCTGGACCGACTGGGTCGTCCCGATCCGGCCCGGCTCGACGTCGAACGGCCCGTCCCGCGGGTACCCGAGGATTGCCGCCGACCGGCCGGCCGGCGGGTCGGACGCGAGCTGCAGGGACGGCGCGTCGAGCCCGGCGACCCGCAGGACGGCGATGTCGTCGTGCGGGTCGAAGACGACGACCTCGGCCGGCAGATCCGGCGGGTTGCCCTCGTCCTGGACGACCGTGTCGTGCTCGCCGGCGACGACGTGCGCGTTGGTGACGACCTCGCCCGGCCCGACGACCCATCCCGAACCCTCGATCCCCAGTCCGCACGCGCTCCCGAGCACGCGCACCACGCTCGGCGCCGCCCGCCGGACGGCCGGATCCCCGGCGACCGCCGCCGCCGGCGGCGCGACCCCGGCCTGCGGCCCGGCGATCGACGGCAGCGGGTCGAACCGGGCCAGCGCGTGGAGCAGCACGCCCGACGGCGGCAGCAGCTCGTCGAGATGCTGGAGGATCGTCGATTTCTGGATGTCCATCCGCACCGGATCGGCACCCGGAACCTGCAGCGCGACCGTTCCCAGGATCCAGGCGATCCCGAGCGCGACGCAGGCCGACAGCCCGGCCCCGAGCAGGCCGTCGACGACCCCCAGGAAGGCGAAGTGGACGGCCCGCCGCAGGCGCAGCCCGAGACCCTCGAGGCCGGACGCCAGGATCCCGCCGGCCAGCACCGCCCCGAACAGGCCGAAGGCCGGGGCGTACGGCGACATGTCGCCCGACGACAGCAGACCGCTCGCCAGGCGGGTGCCCAGGACCGCGCCGGCCGCGAACCCGATCAGCGAGAGCGCGCCGACGATGAAGCCGCGAAAGTAGCCCGAAACGGCGAACACCACGGTCGCACCAACGATGATCCAGTCGAGCGAGGTCATGGTGCCGTCCGAGCCTATCTGGTGGGTGACCCCGGCCGAGACGGCCTTCCGCCCGCGCCGGTCGCCGCCCGAGCCGGTGCCCAGCCGCAGGCCCGGCCGTGTGGTCGGCGGCCGAATGCTCTAGCGTGCCCAGTCGTGAGGTACGTTGTCCGTGGGGGCTTCCCGCGCGCACGCACTCGGGGAACCACCGAAGCGGGCCGCAGGCGGGCGTGCGTGCCAGGATCGCTCGACGAGACCGGATCGCTCGCGCCGTCAAGGATCATCGGCCTGCTGGCCGCCCTCGTCGTCGGCCTGATCGCCGCCCTCGTGCTCAGCGGGTCCGGCGGCCTGACCGCGTCCCAGCGCCTGGCCGACAGCTTCGTGACCGCCTGGACGCAGGGTGACTACGCCCAGATGTACGCCGACGTCGACGCCGCGACCCGGGCCAACCATTCGGTCACCGCGTTCGCCGACTACTACCGCCACGACCTCGCGACCGCGACGGCGACCGGCGCCCGGGTCGGCAAGGTCCAGTCGCCGCACGACGGCGCGGTCACCGTTCCCGTGACCGTCGAGACCAGCCTGTTCGGAACGCTCCAGACAAGCTTCGTCCTGCCGATCACCGGAAGCGGCGCCGCCGCCCGGATCGTCTGGCGGCGGTCGCTCGGCTTTCCCGGCGTCCGGCCCGGCGAAGCGCTCACCCGGCAGACGACCACCCCGCCCCGGGCGATCCTCCAGGCCCGCGACGAGACGCCGCTGACCGCGCTCAGCTCGGCGTCCGGCGTGATCGGCTCGCTCGGACCGATTCCGGCGGCCCAGGCGACGCTCGACTACGAAGCCGGCCTCCCGGCCGACGCGACCGTCGGCCAGAACGGCCTCCAGCTGATCTTCGACCGCCGCCTGACCGGCCGGATCGGCGGCCAGCTGCTCGCCGGCACGCGCGTCCTCGCCACCGCGACCGCCCGCTCGGCCCCGCCCCTGCGGACCTCGCTCTCCCCCCAGCTGCAGACGCTCGCCGTGTCGACGCTCGCCGGTCAGGAGGGCGGAATCGTCGTGATGCGCCCGGACACCGGCGAGATCCTCGCGCTCGCCGGGACGCCGTTCTCCGAGCTCCAGCCGCCCGGGTCGACCTTCAAGATCGTCACGCTGACCGGCGCACTCCTCGCCGGCCTGGCGACCCCGACGACGACCTACCCGTACGAGACGTCGACGACGATCGACGGCTACAAGCTCCAGAACGCGAACGGCGAGTCGTGCGGCGGGACGCTCGCCAACGCGTTCGCCGTCTCCTGCAACTCCGTCTTCGCCCCGCTCGGCGTCCAGCTCGGCGCCGCCGGCCTCGTCGGCGCGGCCGAACGGTTCGGCTTCAACCAGACCCCGCCGATCTCCGACGTCGCCGAGAGCACGATTCCACCGGCCGACCAGATCGGCAGCGACCTCGACGTCGGCTCGTCGGCGATCGGACAGGGCATGGTCCAGGCCACCGTCCTGCAGATGGCGCTGATCGCCGCGACGATCGCCGAAGGCGGCCACCGCCCGGTCCCGACGCTCGCGCTCGGCGCCCGCCACCCCCAGCCGGCCGTGATCCCCCCGTCGGTCGCCAAGTCCGTCAAGCAGCTGATGCTCGGCGTCGTCGAAGGCGCCGACGGCACCGGCCGCGCCGCCCAGATCCCCGGCGTCCTCGTCGCCGGCAAGACCGGAACCGCCGAGCTGACGACGACCGCCGTCAACTGCACGCCCGATCCGACCGATCCGACGTCCTGCCCGCCGCCCGAGCCCGACGACCCGAAGAACACGGATGCCTGGTTCGTCGCCTTCGCCCCCGCCCAGAAGCCCCGCGTCGCGATCGGCATCCTGCTCGACAACGACGGCGCCGGCGGCGACACCGCGGCCCCCCTCGCGCAGATCCTGCTCAAGGCCGCCCTCAAGACGACGGCCTACCGCAAACCCTCAGCCGCCGGCCCCAAGGCCGCCGGCGCCGCCCAGGCCCACCCGGCCGGCTGAGCCGACCGCACGCCCGCCGGGCCGACCGAGCCGACCGGACGCGCGCGCGCCGGGCCGCCGCGCCGACCGCCGGCTGCGAGCGATCGGGTTTGAGAGGAACGGGGGACCGGGTACCCGGTGGTCCGTGTCGCGGGCCCACCGAACCGCCGCCGGCCGAGGTTGATGAGCGACGCCCCACAGCCGCACGAGATCTTCCGCGAGATGCGCGAGGAAGGCCGCGATCGCCTCGGGCGGACCCGGCTGGAGCTGGCCGCGTCGTCCCTGCTCGCGGGTTTCGACGTCGTCTTCGGTGTGATCGCACTCGCGTCCGTCGACGCCGCCGTGACGCCTCATTTCGGCACGCAGGCCGGCCACTTCGCCGGGGCGCTGGCTTTCGGCATCGCGTTCGTCTTCATTGCGATCGGCCGAT
>DATAUX010000079.1:0-19088 GCA_036268015.1 Solirubrobacteraceae bacterium
CAGCTCGCGGTCGTGGGTGATCACGACGATCGTCGTGCCGGCTTCGTGGAGCCCTTCGAGCAGCGCGAGGATCGCCGCGCCGCTCGCGCTGTCGAGGTTCCCGGTCGGCTCGTCGGCGAGCACGATCGCCGGGGCACCGACCAGCGCACGCGCGATCGCGACGCGCTGGCGCTCGCCACCCGAGAGCTGGGTCGGGCGAAACCCGGCGCGGTGGGCGAGCCCGACCTTCGCGAGCGCGTCGGCGGCCCGAGCCCGCCGGACCGGCGCGGTCGCCCCGGCGTAGAGCAGCCCGTCGGCGACGTTCTCCAGGGCGGTCGCGTGCTCGGCCAGAAAGAACTGCTGGAAGACGAAGCCGATCCGCGTCGCGCGCAGACCCGAAAGCTCCCGATCGGAGAGGCGGGCGACGTCGACGCCGGTCACGCGGACGACGCCCGCGCTCGGCAGCTCGAGCGTGCCCATCACGTGGAGCAGCGTCGACTTGCCGGACCCCGACGGCCCGACGATCGCGACCAGCTCGCCGCTGTGCACGCTGAAGCTGACGTCGCCGAGCGCGGTCACCGGCGGCTCGGCCGGGTAGATCTTGCTGACCGCGTCGAGCTCGAGCACGGGGACGTCGCTCGTCATTGGCTTGGCACCACGACGCGCGCTCCGGCGGCCAGGCCGGCGCCGGTGACCGCGACGAGGCCGTCGGCGTCGTCGAACAGGCCGAGGCTGACCGCCACGAGCCGGTGCGCACCGGAGGCCGGGACCTCCTCGAGGGCGTAACCGCCGCCCGAGAGCGCGAGCAGTGCGTCGACCGGGACGACCAGTGCGCTGGGGATGCTCCCCGTCGTGATCGAGACCTCGACCGGCGCCTGATCCAGGCCATCCGTCGCGGCCGGATCGGTCGGTACGGCGTCGACCGAGATCGTCGGCGAAGAGCCGCCCGAGCCGTTCGGGGTCTCCTTCGCCACGCTGGCGACATACGTGACCCTGCCCGGCGTGTTCTGGTTGTCGGGCAGCGTGATCGTGACCGCGTCGCCGACCTTGACGAGCGCCTGGTCGGCCGCGTCGAGCCCGATCGTGACCTTGCGCGCGGCCGACGTGATCCCGAGCACCATGCCCGGGCCTACGCTCGCGCCGAGCGCCGGCGTCACGCTCGTCACGCGGACCGCGGCCGACTCGAAGACAACGGAGCCGAGCAGCAGCTGACCGGTCGGCCTGAGCCCGCGCGCGGCTTGGAAGGCCCTGATTGCGGCGGCGGTCGCCGGGGTGAAGTCGTCGCCCGCGAGCCCGCGGCCCGCGCCGAGGGCGTCGAGGTTCGCGTTGAGCTCGCCGACGTCCGGGCCGGCCGACATCCCGGCTTGGAAGGGCCGTGAGGCGAGCACCGGCCCGTAGAGCAGCACGACCGGCTGCCCGTCGACCGCATATAGGCGCTGGCCCCGCGCGATCACCCGGCCGGCCGCCGGCAACCAGGTGAAGGTCGAGCCCTGACCGCTGAGCGTCGCTGATGCTCGCGCCGCCGACAGGCTCGACTGCGCGCTGACCAGCTGGCTCTCGGCCATCGCGACCGACGCCCGGTCGCCCGTGAGCTTCGCCGCGTCGCCGGACACGGTCTGCTCGTCGGCGGCGAGCGCCTGCTGATCGCCGGAGCACGGACTCGAGCTCGGGTCGGCGCCGGCCGACGAGCCGCTCTGTGGGGTCTCGGCCGCGTTGACGCCGGCACAGTCGACCGACTGCTTGTCCCGCGCGGCCGACACGCCGGCCTGGGCGCCCGCGAGCGTCCGCTGGTCGGCCGAGCGCGTCGCCGCGGCGGCTTGCACAGCCGCCTCGCCGGCCGCGGCCGATTGGGCAGCCTTCAGCACACTGGACGGCGAGGCGCCGCCGGGCACGAGGATGCTCGACGCGCCCGTGTAGCCGAGCGTCCCCGAGACCTGCGTCTGCGAGGACAGGGGCCGCCGGGTCACGGTCGCAAGCGTTATCGCCGACGCGTTGTCGGCCAGCCCGCCGCCCGACCCGCCGCCCCCGCCGGCCAGTTCGACGACGAGCAAGGCGACGACGATCGCAACGACGCCGAGCAGCGCGAGCGCCGGCCAACGACGCCGGCTCTTGCCGCGTTCGTCGGGCCGGGCGCTCGTCCGGGGGAGCGCGACGCCGGGCCCGTCGTCGGGAGCGGACGACATCGCGGCCTCGCTACCCGTTGGCCTTGGCAGCTGCGATCAGCGACTTGCACGCCGCAATTGCCCTCACGACCTGCGGCGAGCTCTGATCGACTCCGGCCGGGAGCGAGATGTGAACGCCGCCGACGAACGTCGGGTCCCGAAGGCCTGGGACACCGTGCGAGCGTACGCACGCAGCAGCCCTCAGGTACTCGGACTGGACTTTGACGCTGGGGGTCGACGGCCCGCTGCCCTCACCGGCGGGGAGCAGCGACCTGCACGCCTGCTGCGCGGACTGGAAGGAGGCCGAGTCGTCGGTGCCGTGCGGGCCGGGATGCGCCTGCATCGTGATCTTCACCGAGCCCCCGCTGGTGGAGAGCTGCGGATCGGGAAAACCCGGGACCCCATGTGCGCGCACGCAGCTCGCGAAGCGCGTCAGCTGTGCGAGCGCCGCCTGCGGACTCGGCGGCGCCGAGCTGGCCGGCCGGGCCGTGGCGGCCGCCGTCGTCGCGACCTCGCCCAGGTGTGCCACGGTCGGCGAGCTGCCCGCGCACCCCGACGCGACCAGCGCGATGCTGAGCAGAGCCGGGGCGGTGAGGACCGCGGCGACGATCTCCCTGGCTGGGTGGCCCATGGGGATCGTTCTACGACACCGGGGGTAACGCGGCCGTAACGCCGTTATGCCGTTGTTATGCGGGATCCGGCATCCTCGGAGGCATGCGGGTGCTGCTAGTCGAGGATCACCCAAGGCTCGCGGCGACCGTGGCGACGGTCCTGCGGCGCGAGGGCATGGCCGTCGACGTCGTCTTCGACGGTCGCGAGGCCCTCGCCCACGTCGCGCTGACCGCGTACGACGTGGTCATCCTCGACCGCGACCTGCCGGGCGTGCACGGCGACGACGTATGCCGCTCGATCGTCGCCGGCGGCGGCCCGAGCCGGGTGCTGATGCTGACGGCGTCCGCGGCGATCGAGGACCGCGTCGAGGGCCTCGGCCTCGGCGCCGACGACTACCTGCCGAAGCCGTTTCACCTCGACGAGCTGGTCGCCCGGATCCGTGCGCTGGCCAGGCGCTCGCGAGCGGCGCTGCCGCCGACGCTGCTCCACGCCGACCTCCGGCTGGACTCGGCGCACCGCCTCGTCACGCGATCGGGGCAGCCGGTCGCGCTCAGCCCGAAGGAGTTCGCCGTGCTCGAGCTCCTGCTCGGCGCCCAGGGCGCCGTCGTCTCGACCGAGCAGATCCTCGAGCGGGTCTGGGACGAGGCGGCGGACCCGTTCACAAATGCGGTCCGGATGACGGTCAGCCGGCTGCGCGCCAAGCTCGGCGACCCGCCTGTGATCACGACCGTATCACCGGTCGGCTACCGGATCTGAAACCGGCCGTGCCACTGCCGGAGAAGGCCACCGCACTGGCCGGGCGGCTGCGCCGCCGGCGGACCACCGTTCGCCGGCGGCTCACACTGCTCTACGGCACGCTCTTCCTCGCCTCGGGGGCCCTCCTCCTGGCGCTGATCTACGGCGGGACCTCCGCGCGTTCGGTGACGCGGAGCGTCCACGCATCCGGGTCCTTCGTGGGGCCGTCCCCGTTCTCCAACGCGACGGCCGTTCCGGGCCCCGCGGGATCAGCCGGGTCGCCGGCTGCGATCCTCGTCTCCAACCAGCGCGGCGCCGATCTCCATCAGCTGCTCCTCGTCTCGGGCATCGCGCTGGCCCTGATGGCCGTGGTCTCGATGGGGCTCGGCCTGATCGTCGCCGGGCGGGTTCTGCGCCCACTCCAGGCGATGACGGCGACCACCAGGCAGATCTCCGCCGACAACCTGCACCAGCGCCTCGCGCTGGACGGCCCGAGCGACGAGCTCAAGGAACTCGGCGACACGATCGACGGGCTGCTCGGCCGCCTGGAGGGTGCGTTCGACGCGCAGCGACGCTTCGTGGCCAACGCGTCGCACGAGTTGCGCACGCCGTTGACCGTCGCGCGAGCCCTGCTCGAGATGACGCTCGGCGATCCGCAGGCCACGGTCGATTCGTTCCGGACCACGGCTCGGCAGGCGATCGAGGCAGGCGAGCAGCAGGAACAGCTGATCGACGCGCTCCTCATGCTCGCCCGCAGCCAGCGCGGCCTCGATAACCGGGAGCCGCTGGATCTGGCCGTGATCGCCGGCGGCGTGGTCGCCGCGCACGACGCGGATGCGGCCGCCCGCGGGCTGCGCCTCAACGCGTGGCTCGGCCCCGCGCCGGTATCGGGCGACCCGCGTCTGGTCGAGCGGCTCGTGTCGAACCTGGTCGAGAACGCCCTGCGCCACAACGTCGCCGGCGGGCGGGTGCAGGTCCTCGTCGAGACGCGCGACGGCCGGTCGACGCTGAAGGTGGAGAACACCGGCCCGGCCGTGCCGGCCGGGGAGATCGAACGGCTGCTGCAGCCGTTCCAGCGCATCGCGGCCGAACGCGTCGGCGACCACGACGGACACGGTCTCGGACTGTCGATCGTCGCCGCGATCGCAAAGGCCCACGACGCGTCGCTCGACGTCCGTCCAGGGGAGGACGGCGGTCTCGCGGTCGAGGTTCGCTTCCCGCCGGTCGCGACCACTCGGGTCGCATAACAGCCGCATAACGGCGTTATGGCCCTGTTACCACGGTTCTCGTACAAACGCCGTCAGGCGGATGCGGCGACCACCGAACAGAGGACGAGAGATGCTCGACAGAAGCGGGATTCCCCCGATCGACGCGGCCGAACGCCGCGGTCGTCCGCGCCGTAGCGCGCTTGCCGGCCTGCCGGTCGCCGGAGTTGCGCTGGTGCTGGCGGCGTGCGGCTCGAGCGGTCCGTCGGTCGCCCGGATACCCGCCGGGACGACGGCCGGTGACTCGTCGCATAGCGCAGCCACGCGCGGGTTGCAGAGCGCACAGGTCGGGTCGCCGGGCGGCGGCTCGGCGAGCGGCGGGGCGGGCGAATCGCACAGCAGCATCGGGATCGCCGGAGCGTCGGGCGCGACCGCGCTCAAGTTCGCCGAGTGCGTGCGCTCCCACGGCGTTCCGAGCTTCCCCGACCCGTCGGCTCAGGGGACGTTCAACTTCACCGGCGACCTCAACCGGACACCGCAGTTCCAGAGTGCCACCCGGACCTGCGGGCGCCTGCTCCACGTCGGCGGCGGGACGCCGAACCCCGCCCAACAGGCAAAGGCGCTGGCCGGCCTGCTGAAGTTCTCGAACTGCATGCGCTCGCACGGCGTCCCGAACTTCCCCGACCCGACGACGAGCCCGGGCGGCGGCGTCGGTCTGAGCGTGAAGTCGGGCAGCGGCCTCGACCCGGGCTCGCCGGTCTTCCAAGACGCCCAGCGGGCCTGCCAGAGCTTGATGCCCGGCGGCGGGCCGGGAGCGTGACCGGCGTGTAGGCAGCGCAACGGTGGACGACTCGTCAGGCTGGCGCCGGAGGGCCTTCAAGGCGCGGCGGTGGACGGCTTGCGCCGCGCGCGATGAGGGCCATCAGCCCGGCCGCGTCGCCCTCGATCTGAGCGTCGGGTTCGTGGCCGAGGAGCAGCTCCAGCATGCGTTGGGGCGGCGCGTGGACTCGCACGGTGGCGCCGTCGTCGGACTGGGCGATCTCAACGGTGACCGGTTGTCCGGGGTCGACGACGACCAGAACGCTCTCGTCGTCGCCTTCTGGGTGGAGGTGCGCTCTGATCGGTGGTAGGCCGGTTGTGTCGATGTCGGCGAACACCGCGTCGACGGCGGTCGCCGCCCAACGTCCGCGCCAGGCGTCATCGCCGACATCGGTCATGAGGGGCGCGCCCCAGCGGACCAGTTCGCGCATCACGGGAGCCAGCTCTCGGCCCCGTGGGGTCAGCCGGTACCCGAGGTTGGCTGAGCGTCCGCCGGTTGCGATCCGCTCGAGGACGCCGGACGTCTCCAGCCAGCGCAGGCGCTCGGTGAGGAGGTTCGACGCGATACCGGGCAGTCCGTCGGCGAGCTCGGAGAACCGGCACTCACGCAGCAGGAGCTCGCGGACGATGAGCAGCGACCAGCGGTCGCCGATCACGTCGAGGGCGCGTGCGGCGGCGCAGTGCTGAGCGTACGAGCGCACGCGATCAGGACCTTGCGCTTGATTTTGTAAACCGATCGTGCATACACTTGATTTTATCAAGTCTCAAGACTCCGCACCGACGGCGCGGACGACGCCGCGGGTCGCGGGAGCACCCGCAGCTCAGCAGTGCACGCCTCAGTGCCGGACGGAACCGTCCATACCCCACCGACTGACCGGAGGCAGCGATGACTGACCAGGCAACGATGGTGAAGATCAAGAACGCTCAGCAGCAGATGTGGTCGACGGGCGACTTCGCAGAGCTGGCCACCGGCCTCGTGATCGTCGGAGAGCTGCTCTGCGAGGCAGTCGACGTCCTGCCCGGCGAGCGGGTTCTCGACGTCGCCTGCGGCAGCGGCACCGCAACCCTCGCAGCAGCCCGCCGCTTCGCCGAGGTCACCGGTGTCGACTACGTCCCAGAGCTCCTGGAGCGCGGCCGCGGCCGCGCCGCGGCTGAACGGCTCGACATCGCCTGGGTCCAAGGCGACGCCGAGGCACTTCCGTTCGACGACGGATCATTCGACGTCGTTCTGACCACATTCGGTTCGATGTTCGCACCCGATCACGCTCAGGCGGCACACGAGTTGCTGCGCGTCTGTCGCCCCGGCGGACGGATCGGGATGGCCAACTGGACGCCCGACGGCGTGATGGGTCAACTGTTCGCCACGATCACCAAACACGCTCCGCCGCCTGCCGAGCTCGACCCGCCAGGCCTGTGGGGGGTCGAGCAATACCTGCAGAAGCTCCTCGTCGGCGTCGCATCGCTCCACGCCACACCGATCGACTTCGTTCTCCGCTTCCGCTCGGTCGAGCACTGGCTCGCAGTCTTCCACGAGAACTTCGGACCGCTCAAGACCGCCCACACGCGTCTCGATGCCGCCGGACAGCAGGCGCTGAGCCAGGAACTCACGGAACTGATGACGCGACACAACCGCGCGGGCGATGCCGCTCTCGTCGTGCCCCTCAGATACCTCCAAGTCGTCGCGCAGCGCAGCAAGAAGATCGCCTGACACGTTCTCGGGTCAGCCGCCGCCGCTCCATGACGACGACGATCGTCACGACCGGGCCCGACCGGCTCCCCGCAACACACGCCGCCTCCGGATGAGTTCACATACGCTGGCTCTGATCCTCCGTCGAACGACCGTCACGATCCCGAGTCTCGCGAACAACTTCGTCCTCCTGGCGATGACCCGATGCTCGAGCTGGCGTGGCCGATGACTTTTCGCCGGCCCGGCCGTCTGACCTTCTGACCCCGAGGATGAAGGAGATGGAGACCGTGACCGACCAGAACACAGACCGCAGACGCTGGCTCGCCCTCTACGTCCTGTGCGCCGGCGCCCTGATGATCGTGATCGACGCGACGATCGTCAACGTCGCCCTCCCGTCGATCCAAACCGCGCTCCACTTCTCCCAGAGCAACCTCGCCTGGATCGTCAACGCCTACCTGATCGCCTTCGGCGGCCTGCTGATGCTGGCCGGCCGGATCGGCGACCTGATCGGCCAGCGGCGGATCTTCCTGATCGGCCTGGCGATCTTCACGTTCGCCTCGCTCCTCTGCGGCCTGTCTGACACCCAGGGGCTCCTGATCGCCGCCCGCTTCGTCCAGGGAATCGGTGGCGCGCTCTCGTCGGCGGTCGTGCTCGGGATGATCGTCACGATGTTCCCCGACCCCCGCGAGCAGGCCAAGGCGATCGGGATCTACGGGTTCGTCGCGTCGGCCGGCGGGTCGATCGGCCTGCTCGCCGGCGGCGTCCTGACCCAGGCGATCAGCTGGCACTGGATCTTCTTCGTCAACCTTCCGATCGGCATCGCGACGGCCTTCTTCGCAATCCGCCTCGTCGAGGACAGTCCCGGCCTCGGCCTCAAGGCGGGCGCCGACATCCCGGGGGCGGCGCTCCTGACCACGGGTCTGATGCTCGGCGTCTACACGATCCTCGAGGTCGGAGGCTACGGCTGGGGATCAGCCCACACGCTCGGCCTCGGCGCCCTGGCCGCAGTCCTGCTCGGCGTCTTCATCGCCCGCCAGGCCCGCATCGCCAACCCCTTGATGCCGCTGCGGATCTTCCGCTCGCGGAACGTCTCCGGCTCCAACGTCGTGATCGCCTTCGAGGTCGTCGGCATGTTCGGAATGTTCTTCCTCGGCGCCCTCTACCTCCAGCGCGTGCTCGGATACAACGCCCTCCACGTCGGGCTGGCCTTCCTCCCGACGACGGTCGTGATGGGGACGATGTCGCTGAAGATCGCCGGGCCCCTGACGATCCGCTACGGCGCGAAGCGGATGCTGACCCTCAGCCTCGTCTCGATCGTCGCCGGGCTCCTGCTCTTCACCCAGACTCCCGTCGCGGCCACGTACCTGACCGACATCCTCCCGCCGATGATCCTCGTCGGCTTCGGCGCCGGCCTCGGCTTCCCGGCGATCATGACGCTCGCGATGTCCTCAGCCACGCCCGGCGATGCCGGCCTCGCGTCCGGCCTGCTCAACACAAGCGTCCAGGTCGGTGGCGCGGTCGGCCTCGCCATACTCGCGACGCTCGCCAGCAGCCACACGAAGGGCCAGCTCGCCCACGGCGCCTCGAACGCCGCCGCCCTGACCTCCGGCTACCACCTCGCCTACCTCGTCGGCGCCGGCCTCCTCACGTTCGCGATCGCCGTCGGTCTGCTCGTCCTCCGCTCGCCCGCCCCCGCCCCGGCCCCGGCCCCGGCCGCCGGTGGCGGGCACGCGTCCGCGCAGGGCGCCGCCGACCCAGCTGCCCGGATCGCGCAGGAAGTCGCATGAGTTGGCGCAGACGGCCGGCGGCTCCGCCAACCAGGGGCGCGACCTGACCCGAGTCCGCTAAGCGCCAGACGAACCCCGGCGTATCGGCCCGCCTCCGCCGGCTCCCCCCGGCGAGCCCGCGTCGTCGGACCCCGACCCCGGCCCTGCCCCGCCGGCCCCCGGCGATCCCGCCGCGTCCCGCTCGCCCGAGACCGCCCGGTGATAGGCCCGCAGCAGCTCGCCGTGCGTGATCCACCCGACGACCTCGAGCCCGCCCGACGGCCCCAGCACCGGCAGGCCGGGGTCGTCGGTTCGCGCGAACGCCGCCACCCCGGCCTCGAGCGACTCGTCGGAGTGCAACTCCGGCGTCTCGTGTCCAACCCGCCCGACCGGCGTCAGCGGGTCCGCGCCCGCCGGCACGCGACCCATCGCCTCGCCGACCAGAGTCGTCTGCATCGCCCCGGTCGGCTCCCTCCGCATGATGTCGATCCCCCGCCGCCGGAGCTTCAGCGTGTAGATCGTCTCCTCGCCTGAGACAAGATGCGCCACCCCGGTCGCCAGTGCCGTCGCCAGCATCAGCGGCAGGATGACCGAGTAGTCGCCGGTCAACTCGAAGATGATCAGCACCGCCGTGATCGGCGCCCTCGCCGCCGCCGCGAAGACCCCGGCCATCCCGACCAGGCCGTACGCCCCCGCAGGCGACGTCAATCCGGGCAACAGCGCGTGTACGCCAGTCCCGTACGCGCTCCCGACCATCGCGCCCATGAACAGAGACGGCGCGAACACTCCGCCCGACCCGCCGATCGACAGCGTCAGCGTCGTCGCCACGATCTTCGCCGCCAGCAGGCCGACCAGGAAGCGGCCGCGTAGTGGCCGGCGACCGCGTTCTCGAGCACCGGATACCCGACCCCATACATCTCCGGAACCGCCAGCAGCAGCAGTCCCAGGAGCACCCCGCCCGCCGCCGGCCGCAGCCACTCCGGTCCCCGCCACACCCGGTCCGCGAGATCCTCGCCCCCGTACAGGACCCGCACGAACGTCACACCCACCATGCCCGCCACCGCCCCGAGCCCGACGTACGGCAAGTACTCGACCGACGACGCCTGGTGGAAGGCCGGCAGCCGCAGGAACGAACCCGACCCGAACGCCGCCCGGCCGATCGCGTCCGCCGTCACCGAGCTGACCACGACGAACCCGAACGACCGCGGCTCGAAGTTCCGCAGGATCACCTCCAGCGCGAAGAACACCCCCGCGATCGGCGCGTTGAACGTCGCCGCCACCCCGCCCGCCGCCCCGCAGGCCACCAGTAGCCGCATGCGCTCCTCCGACACCCGACCCAACTGGCCGATCACCGACCCGATCGCCGACCCGATCTGCACGATCGGCCCCTCCCGGCCGACCGATCCTCCCGAACCGATGCACAGGGCCGACGCCAGCGCCTTGACGACCGGCACCTGCGGCCGGATCCTGCCCCCATGATGGGCGACGGCCAGCATCACCTCCGGAACACCGTGCCCCCGCGCCTCCGGCGCGAAGCGGGCGACCAGCGGCCCGTACAGCAGGCCCCCGACGACCGGCGCCCCGACGACGAACCACATCCCCAAACCCAGATGCGGGTTGCCGACCCGCCCGACCGCGCTGTAGTCCCGGTGCCCCGTGAACAGCTCCGTGATCCCGACGATCAGCTCCCGGAACCCGATCGCCCCCAGCCCGGCGCCCGCCCCGATGACCAGCGCCAGCACCACCAGGCCGCCCTCGCCGCCGGCGAGCCACGCCCGCCACCCGGCCGCGCCGGCGGTCGGCCGCAATACGGCTGGTCGTGAGGTCCGGGGACTCGGGCTCGCCACCCCGCCGACCCTACGTCACGACGTCCGTTCGGCCGCCCCTCTCGTCATTTCGGGCCGGGACGGTCCCACGGCAAGGGGATGCGTGTTGTCGGGTGTTTTGGCGTTTCTGTACGAAATGCGACGGATTGTCGTCCTTCGTACGAACTTGCGCGAAGCGCGGTGACAGCGCGCTCACGCGCAGCGCACCAGTCGCGGGTTCGGTCGCTCCGCCCGCCCGACCTTCGCGCACGGCCGGCCGTTCACCCGCACCACGTCGGCCGTGAAGTCGACGCTCCCGGCCATCAGGGATGATCCGACGCCGTACGCGTCGATCGGTGCGCCCGCCGCCTCGAACTCGGCGATCCGGGCCGCGTCGAACCCGCCCGACGCGACGATCTGGACTTCCCGGTGGCCGGCCGCGTCGAGTGCGGCCCGCACCCGGACGGCCAGCTCGGGTGTGACCCCGCGGCGGCCACGGACGTCGCCGGCGACGTCCTCGAGCGCCCGGTCGACGAGTGATTCCGACGTGTCCAGGCGGACTCCCCACAGCCGCGGGCCGAGCGCGTCGGCGACCGCGACCGCCGTGCCGACCGAGTCGTTGTCGAAGTCGACCAGCACGGTCACGTTCATCGTCTCGGCGTACCGACCCGCGAACGCCCGGGCCGCGGCCACCGTGTCACCCCCGTAGGCCGCGATCAGCCCGTGCGGCACCGTACCGACGCCGGCCCCGCCCCACCACGACGCCTGGGCGTTCGTCGACACGCCGATCCCGCCCGCGACGTGCGCGGCCCAGCCGTCACCGGCCTGCATCAGCCAGTGGTCGCGGCGGGCCGCGAAGAACAGGACCGGCTTGCCGGCAGCGGCAGCGACGACCGCGTCGACGTTCGTCATGATCAGGCTCCGCCGGCCCATGCATCCGAGGTAGGCGGTCTCGAGGTGGGCGAACAGCAGGTAGTCGCCCTCGATCGTCAGGACCGTCTCGCCCGGCGCGATCCGGTCCCCCTCGTCGAGCGCGTGCACGACCAGCCCGTCCCAGCCCGACGCCCACGTCCCGTCGGCCGTCCGCCGGCCGGATGCCAGGCGCAGCACGGCGATCGCCTCGTCGATTCCCCCGAGCAGGGCGTCCTTCTTCTGGAAGACCTGCATCACCACGTGCGCGTGGCGGTCCTCCATCTCGAGCAGGGCCTTCGTGTGGTTGAAGTACGCGTCCGAGTAGTACCCGTCGCGCAGCCGCTCGACCGGCAGGCCGAAGACGGCGGGGTCAAGCCGGGTCATCGGGGGCCGGCCGGGTCAAGCCGTGTCATCGACGAGCAGGCCGACCAGTCGGCCGTCGTCGCCGACGACGGCCGCCGACTCCCGTCCGGCCCGGTGCATCCGCTCGTGCGCGTCGAGCAGCAGGTCGTCGGCCCGAACGACAACGGCGCCCCGATCGGCCGCGGCCTCGGCCCGTCCGGCGGTCACGTCGAGGCCGGCGGCCATCGCCCCGGCGATCGTCTCCGCGCTCACCAAGCCGACCGGCTGGCCTCCATCGACGACGACGGCCGCGAGCACTCCGGCGTCGAGCATCGCCGCCGACGCTTCCTGGAGCGTCGCGTCCCGGCCGACGCTGGCCGTCCGCGTCGTCATCGCGTCGGCCACCGTCGACAGCCTCACCTCAGGACGATTCTTCCGGCGCACCCGGGCCGTCCGGATCGGGGTCGGGCTCGGGCACGACCTCCGGCTCCGGCGGCGCGATCGGCGTGGCCGGCTCGACCGGCGCGGGAACGGTCGCCGGGACCTCGGGCGCCGCCGGGCTTCCCGGGTCGGGCGCGATCGGCGCGATCGGCGCCGTCGGGACGATCGGCGTCGCCGGCTCGATCGGCTGGGTGACCTCCATCAGCGGGGTGTTCATGCCGTCCGCGTACCCGGACGGCCGCCCGCGCAATCAGCGACAGGCGGTTCGCCCCGCGCATCCGGTCGCGCGGACCGGCGACCCGGCCGCCCGGGCGATCACCGGCGGCGTCGGGTGGCGGCGATCGCGAGTCCGATCGCGACGACGTACCCGCCGGCCGCGAGCGGCAGCGCGCGGCCGAGGCTGGGGACCCGGCCGCCGGTGACGAGCAGCGCACCGAGCACGGCGACGCCCAGCGCGCCGCCGGTCTGACGCGCGGCGTTGAAGACCCCGCTGGCCAGACCGGTTCGCTCGGCGTCGACCGCGCCGACGGCGACCGACGTCATCGCCGGCATCGCGAGCGAGCACAGGCCCAGGCAGATCGACCCGGCGAGAACCAGGCCGAGCGGAGCGCTCGGGCCGACCATGCCCAGCAGCCCCGCCCCGCAGCCGGCCATCCCGAGCCCGGCGAGCATCGGCAGCCGCGGACCGAAGCGGGCGATCAGCCGGCCGCTGGCGAGTGACCCGAGACCGACGAAAACCGTCATCGGGAGGATCTCCAGACCCGCGTCCAGCGGCGACTCGCCGCGGGTCCGCTGGAGGTAGAGCGACACGCAGAAGAGGGCGCCGTAGAAGCAGAGATTGAAGAGGAACCCGACGCCGACGGCCGCCGTGAACGGCCGGTTCGCGAACAGGCCGACCGGCACGAGCGGGCGGGCGGTGCGCCGCTCGACGACCCAGAAGACCCCTCCGGCGAGGATCCCGGCGGCGAGCAGGCCGATCGGCAGGGGTGCGGTCCAGCCGGCCTGGCCGGACTCGATGAACCCGGCGGTCGCCAGGCCGAGGCCGCACGTGCCGAGGACGAAGCCCGCAAGGTCGAGCCGTCCGCCGGCCGTCCGCGGCGTCTCGCCGACGAAGCGACGGACGAGGCCCATCGCGAGCAGGCCGGCCGGAATGTTGATCACGAAGATCAGCCGCCAGCTGACGAGCCCGACCGCCAGGCCGCCGAACAGTGGACCGCAGGCCATCCCGAGGCTGCCGAACCCGCCCCAGACGCCGAGCGCCCGGGCTCGGGCCCGGCCGTTCGGGAACTCGTGGGCGGTCAGGGCGAGCGAACACGGCAGCAGGGCCGCGGCGCCCGCACCCTGGACGGCGCGCGCGCAGATCAGGACGACCAGGTCGGGGGCCGCCGCGCACGCCGCCGACCCGATCCCGAAACCGATCAGGCCGAGCTCGAAGAGCCGTCGGGCGCCGAGCCGGTCGGCGAGCGACCCGGCGCAGAGCATCGCGGCCGCGAGCACGAGCGTGTAGCTGTCGACGACCCACTGCAGTCCGGCGAACGACCCGCCGACGTCCCGGCCGATCGCCGGCAGGGCGACGTTGACGACGGTCGCGTCGAGCTGGATCATGAAGAAGCCGAGGCAGACGGCGACGAGGACGAAGCGTCCCCGCCGGTCGACCCACGCCCGCTCGGCGCGCTCGCCTGGGCGTGCCTGTGTCCGGGTTGCCATCGCTTCAACCTACCCCGCAGACGACTCAGTCCTGGTTGAAGTGTTCCGGCGCTACGATCGGGGAATGCTCGCGGACGCCGATCTTGCGAAGGTCGCCGCGCTGATCGGCGACCCCTGCCGGGCGGCCTTCCTCCTGGCCCTGACTGGCGGGGACGAGCTCTCGGCCGGCGAGCTGGCCGGCCGGGCCGGGGCGTCGTCGTCGCTCGCGAGCGGCCACCTGGCGAGGCTGCTCGACGGCGGTCTCGTCGCGGCGGAGCGCCGCGGCCGCCACCGCTACTACCGGCTGGCCGGGCCCGATGTCGCCCGCGCGATCGAGGGCCTGATGACGATCGCTCCGAACCGGCCTGCCACGAACCTGCGGGAGTCCACGCGCGGCGAGGCGATCCGCCGTGCACGCACGTGTTACGACCATCTCGCCGGCAGGCTGGGCGTCGGGCTGACCGAGGCGCTCGCGCGAGACGGCGTGCTCGTCACAGGCGACGACGGCTGGCGCCTGAGCGGCGCGGGCCGCGACCGGCTGGAGGCCTTCGGCCTGGACCTCGACGGCCTCGACCGGCGCCGGCGGACCCTGATCCGGCCGTGCCTCGACTGGACCGAGCGGCGCCCGCACCTCGCCGGCGGACTCGGCGCCGCCCTGGCCGCGCGGATCCTCGAGCTCGGTTGGGTGGAGCGTCTCCCCGAGACGCGGGCCCTCCTGATCACGACGGACGGAGCCGGCCAGATGCTCGCGGAGTTCGCCGTTGAGCTCTGCTGAGCTGAACGCTAGGATCTGGGGGCGCGCAGGACGCATCCGGTCCGCGGAGAGGGCTCCAAGCCCACCTGGCTGATCCGCAGCTGATGAGCGCCGGACGAGACCCATCCTCGGACCGGAGTGCGGACCCCCGGGAGACCGAGAGGAGTCGATCATGTCCGACCTTCGTTCCCTGCCCGAGCGCCCGGCCCTCCGCCGCCTGCGCGACGAGGCCAAGGCGCGCAAGCGAGCCGGTGAGTTCGCCACCTTGGCCGACGCCCAGTTCGCGCTCGCCCGCGAGTACGGCTTCGCGTCGTGGCCGCGCCTGAAGATCCACGTCGAGAGCCGGCTGCTCGACCTGACCGAACGGGCGGCCGCGCTCGTGCGCTCGGCCTGCTCGTCTGATCTGCGGACCGCCCGGACCCTGCTCGACGCCGACCCGGACCTGGCTCGCCACGATCTGGCGACGGCATGCGTGACCGGCGAGGTGGCCGTCGTCAGGCGGTTCGTCGAGCGTGACCCCGACGTCGTCAACCGACGGCTCGGCCCGTCGGACTGGACGCCGCTGCTCTACGCCTGCTACACGCGCCTCCTCCGCGCCGACCCGGTCAGGGCCGAGGGCATCCGGTCGACGGCCGGCGTCCTGCTCGACGCGGGCGCCGACCCGAACGCCGGCTGGCAGAGCGGGGAGTATCTCGAGGTCGCGCTGTTCGGGGCGGCCGGGATCGCCAACGACCCCGCCCTCACGCGGATGCTGCTCGACGCCGGAGCCGACCCCAACGAGACGCTCGACGACCCCAAATCGATCGGCGAGTCGCTCTACCACGCGATCGAGTTTCCCGACCTCGACTGCGCGCGGATGCTGCTCGAAGCCGGCACCCACCCCAACCGGAGCTCCTACTGCCTGAGCCGGGCGCTCGACTTCCCCGAGCCCGAGCGAGCCGCCCTGCTGCTCGAGTACGGGGCCCGGCCGCAGAGCTCCCAGCTGCGGACCGCCGTCTTCCGGAGTCGGTCGCCCGAGACGATCGCCGGCATCCTCGACGCCGGGGCGCCCGTCGACAGGGCGGACAGGCATGGGCTGACGCCGCTGCGGATCGCCACGCGCTGGGGCCGCGACGACCTCGCCCGGCTGCTCGTCGAACGCGGGGCCGACCCGGCGGCGGTCACCGAGGAGGACCGGGCGCTCGGTGCGCTGGTCGCCGGTCGTGGCCCGGCCGCGTCCAAGCCGCCGGCGGAGCTGCTCGACTGGGCCGCCCACCGGGGTGACGCGGCAACCGTCGCCCGCCTGCTCGACGCCGGCGCCGACGTCCGGGGCGCGGCCGACATGCCGGCCCTCGGCCAGGCGACATGGCGCGGCCACGCCGACGTCGTCCGCGTGCTCGTCGACCACGGGGCCCCGTTGGTCTGGGACGACGGGAGCGCGATCGGCGCGGCCCTCCACGGCTCGCTCCACTGCCACGAGGCCGAGGCCGGGCCGACGATGCGCACCGACGACGAGGTCGCCCACGGCGACTACGCCGGCGTCCTGCGGATCCTGCTCGACGCCGGCGCGCCCGTGCCGAAACGGCTGTGGGACGCAGACGTCAGCGCGGAGGACCTGATCGCGCGACTGGGCGTTGTCTGGGATCGGCCCGCGGACCCGGCCTGAGACGGTTGGCCGGCGTACGATGCCGCGATGGTCGCCAGCGTCGACGTCCTGTCCGATCGGGCGCTCAACCGGGCCCTGCTCGCCAGGCAGGGCCTGCTCGACCGGTTCGACGCACCCGTCGTCGATGTCGTCGATGTCGTCGAGCGGATCGGAGCGATGCAGGGGCAGGCCTGGTCGGCGCTGCCGGTCGGCCTCTGGTCGCGGATCGAGTCGTTCGTCCCCGGCGACCTCTACGCCGCGCTCGCGGCCGGCGACCTGCGCTGGGGGATCGGCCTGCGGGGAACGCTCCACCTCGTCAGCGCCGGCGAGCACCCCGGCTACGCGGTGGTCGCCGACGGCGTGACCAGAAGCTGGCACCGCGTACTCGCCGAGACGTCTCCCGGCATGGACGCCCTGCGCGCCGACCTGCTCTCGTTCGCCGGGCCGGCCTCCCGGACCGGCGAGGAGATCCGTGACTTCGTCGAGCGGTGGGTCGCCGACCACCCGGACGCGATCGACCCGGCCGAGGTCGTCGCCCAGCGATCGGTCGGCTGGCGGCCGATCTACCGGTGGACGGCGTTGACCCGGGTGCCGAATGGCGGCCTCTGGGGGACCAAGGCGCCGGCCGATCACCTGGCGGTCGCGGTCCCGCCGGAGAGCGAACACGCGCCGAGCCGTGCCCAAGCACTCGCCGAAGTCACCCGCCGTCACCTCCGCGCCTTTGGTCCGGCCTCGGTCGACGACATCGCGTCCTGGACCGGCACGCCGACCCCGGGGATTCGCGCCGTCGTCAACGAGCTCGACGACGAGTTGGTCGGCTTCGACGACGAGCACGGCCGCCGCGTCCACGACCTGCCGGACGCGCCCCGGCCGGATCCGCAGACGCTGGCGCCCGCCCGGCTGCTCGGCGCGTTCGACAGCATCCTGCTCGCCTACGCGTCCAACCGGCGGGGCCGGATCATGCCCGACGCACTCAAGAACATCGTCTACCAGAAGGGCAACCTCCAGATCCGCCCGTCGTTCCTCGTCGACGGCCTGGTCGCCGGGACCTGGTCGGCCGAGGTCCGCCGGCGGGAGGCGACCCTGACCCTGCGACCGGTCGGCAAGCTCACGAAGGCTGCCGGGAAGGAACTCACCGCGGAGGCCGACGGCCTGCTCCGGGTGCTCCACCCGGCGGTGAAGGCCCACCACGTGGTGGTCGAGTGAGCCGGCCGCCGACCGACCCATCCGACCGCTGTTGTCAAACCGAGGAGACGAGTCCATGACCGCGCCGACGTACACGGGTTCCGGGACACCCGAGGACCCCTGGAACCTCACGACCCCGCCGGGAAAGTCCGCCTTCCAGATGTACCGCGACGAGGCGGCCGACCCGCCGATCCTGGTCTGCCAGGTCGGGTCGACCCGCCTCGGCTACCAGCTGCGATGCATCACCGACCTGCACGAGATGCTGAAGGCCCACGGCGACTGGATCGCCCTGGGCAACGCCGACGAGCAGAAGCCCGCGACCGACGGCACCGTCGAGGCGTGGGGTCGGTCGCCGGAGAACCCGGTCGGCGGTTGGTACGGCGTGAAGAAGGGTCTCCGCGGCCGGTTCGCCAACTACGTGCCGCCGGTCCTCGAGGTGCTCGGGCTGGCCGAGGTCGAGCACAACGCCCGCAACAACCGGATGCGCGCGATCTGAGCGCCGGGTCGGCGGGGTCGGCCGGCGATCACGGGTCGGCGCCGAGACGGCGGGCGACGGTCCGGCGGACGTAGCGGACGTGGGCGCCCGTCCCGACCGGCGGCTTGGGCCGCACGAGGGCAGCCTGTGTCGCCCGGTCGCGGATGTACGCGGCCCTCAGCTCGTCGATCAGGGACGTCGCCTGGGCCTTGGCCCGCGTGTAGAGGGTCGTCGCCGTGACGCCGAGGCTGCCGAGCAGTCCGATCACCACGTTGTGCTTGGTGTTCCCGGCGTTGGCCGCCAGCCGTGACGCGCCGACCACGAGACCGGCGATCGCGATCAGGCCGACGATGATCTGGACATAGAAGGACCGCAGGACGGGGACGACGACGCCCAGCGACGTGATCTTCCCCCGCTCGATCGCGAGATCCTCGGCGCGGCGGTCGCCGCGGATCAGGTCCCGCCAGATCAGGCCCTGCTGGAAGAGGTTGAGCCGGGCGTCCGGCTGCGAGCGCCAGGCCTCCTCGGCCGCGACGTGGATCCACCCGTCGAGCGAATGGCCGACGACGGCGACGACGAGCGGGTCGAGGTAGTCGCTGAGCCGGCCGACCAGTCGCTTGAGCAGGCCGGCCCGCCGGTCGCCGAGGACCTCGGTCCAGAAGCGCGGGTCGGTCGGGTCGACGACCGCCGGGTCGAGCTCCCAGTAGGTCTCGGCGAGCCCGCGGCCGAGCTGGTAGGCGGCGGCCAGGCGCGGCCGGAGCACGAGGTCGTCCTGGATCGCGCTGTCCCAGCTGTAGAAGGCCGCGGTCAGCTCGTCCCACAGTCCGGCATCGGTCGGCTTCGCGTCCAGGCCGGCCAGCAGGACCCGCAGGCCGGCCGCCCGGCTGGCGTTGTTCGGC
>DATAUX010000080.1:0-4152 GCA_036268015.1 Solirubrobacteraceae bacterium
GTGGTCGGAGTGGGCGGGTTGTTGCCGCTGGCGCCGTGTTGCTTGTCGTCTCGCGAGGCATCGCTAGCGGGATTGGTGGACGCGGTCGGGCGTAGTACTGCAGGTGGTTGGGGTGCCGCGAGCGGTCGTCGGGCGCGCGTGTTCCCCGCCCACGCACCCGGCAGTACTGGACGGTCCAGTACTCGCCGGTTTCGAAAAAGGTCGACGATCTCCGCCGTCGGCGCCCCGCCTGCCCCGCCCGCCGCGCCTCGCCCTGCGGCGCCCGGCCCCCGCCTCAGCGGTTGCGTTCGCGAATCAGGCGGAGTCCTTCGAGCGTCAGGAGGTCGTCGATCCGGCCGATCGAGACCGTGTGCGGGACGATCACCCGGGCGAGGCCGCCGGTCGCGATCGTCGCGACGTCGGGTCCGAGCTCGGCCCGCAGGCGACCGACGATCCCGTCGACGGCGGCCGCGAAGCCGTAGATCACGCCGGAGCGGATCGCGTCGACGGTCGACTTGCCGATCAGGGCTCGTGGCTCACCGAGGTCGATCGTCGGAAGCTTGGCCGCTCGGGAGGAGAGCGCCTCGAGTGAGATCTGGACGCCGGGCGAGATGATCCCGCCGAGATAGTCGCCGTCAGCCGAGACGACGTCGTAGGTGATCGCCGTGCCGAAGTCGACGACGACGCAGGCGGCGTGGAAGATCTCGTAGGCGGCGACCGCGTTGACGAGGCGATCGGCGCCGAGCTCGCGCGGGTTGTCCATGCGGATCGGCATGCCCGTCCGCAGGCCGGGCCCGACCACCGGCATCTCGTGGCCCAGGTACCGGCGGGCCATCTCCGTCCATTCGGGCGCGAGCTCGGGAACGGTCGACGAGACGATCGAATCGTCGAGCCCGCCGAGCTTCATCCCGCGGAGCTCGAGCAGGTTGGCCAGGGCGGCGCCCAGCTCGTCGGCGGTCGACTGGCGGACGGTCGCGAAGCGCCAGTGCTCGAGCAGGGACGTGCCCTCGTAGGCCCCGAAGTGGGTCTGGGTGTTCCCGACGTCGACGACCAGTAGCACCGGGTCATTATGGGCCAGTCTCCGGCAGGGTCGGGCAGGCGGGGGGAAGACCCGGCCGCCGCGGCGGCGGTCGGCGGGCTCAGGCGAGCGGAAGCGGCGGACCGGCGAGCCGGACGCCCTCGGTGACCGGCAGCCGGGCGAGCGCGTCGGCGAGGCTCCGGCCGTCGGGCGTGCGCAGGCCGAAGTCGAGCTCGAGCAGAGGGATCAGCACGAAGCGGCGGGCGAGGACCTGGGCGTGGGGCAGCGTGAGCCGTGGCCCGGAGTGCTCGAGCCGGCCGAGCAGGAGGATGTCGATGTCGATCGGGCGCGGCCCGTGCCGAGGCCCGCCGGCTCGGCGACCGAGGTCGGCCTCGATCGCCTTGCACGCGTCGAGCAGGTCGTCGGGCCCGAGTCGGGTGTCGATCCGCAGGCAGGCGTTGAGGAACGACGGCTGGTCGAGCAGCTCGCCGACCGGGTCGGTGTCGTAGACCGACGACGACGCGATCGGCCTGACGTCACGTGCGGCCAGGCGGCCGACGGCGGCGGTGAGGTTGGCGCGGCGGTCGCCGACGTTCGAGCCGAGACCGAGGTAGCCGACCATCAGCGCGGCCGGCCGCGGGCCCGTCGGAGATGACCGGCCACCCGACTACTCGGGCGGCTCGCGCCAGACCTCGACCGAGACCTGTTCGACGGGCAGCGGGATCGGCGGCTCGGGTTTGGCCGCCTTGACCCAGACCGACTGGGCGGCGAAGTCCTCGATCAGGCGATCGGCGATCACCGTGCAGAGCCGCTCGAGCGTCCGGTAGGTCCGCTGCTGGGAGACGAGGGCGACGAGTTGGCAGACCTCGCCATAGTCGACCGTGTCCTCGATCCGATCGGTCTCGGTCGCCGCGGATTCGCCGATGTCGATCGTGATGTCGAAGATCAGCCGCTGGCCGACCTCGCGCTCGGCCTCGCCGACGCCGATGTGCGTGTAGAGCGACAGGCCGGAGATCTCGACGGTGACGCCGGTCCGCATCCCCTCGTCTTCGTCGGAGTCGTCGTCGCCGTCCCGACTCC
Organism: Solirubrobacteraceae bacterium; assembly: GCA_036268015.1. Taxonomy (GTDB): domain Bacteria; phylum Actinomycetota; class Thermoleophilia; order Solirubrobacterales; family Solirubrobacteraceae; genus Palsa-513. The sequence continues at coordinate 2,078 of DATAUX010000080.1, forward strand.
ACGAGTCGCGGTCTAGGTCGTCGGCCTCGTCGGGGTCCATTGACCGCTGACCGTAGCAGCAGCCACGGCAAGCGCGTCCCTCAGGGGTCCGACGTCGTGGACCCGGAAGACGCTGGCCCCGCGCTCGAGGGCGAGGACGTTCGTCGCGATCGTGCCCGCCAGTCGATCGCCGTCGGGTCGACCGGTCAACTTGACGAGGAACGACTTGCGGGAGGTTCCGACGACGATCGGCCGGCCGAGCGTGCACAGCTCGCCGAGCCGGCGGAGCAGCTCGAGGTTGTGGAACACGGTCTTGCCGAATCCGATCCCCGGGTCGAGCATGATGCGATGCTCGCGTACGCCCTCCCGGACCGCCCAGTCGAGCCGCTCCTCGAGAAAGGCCCGAACATCGTCGACGACGTCGGCGTAGCGCGGGTCGCGCTGCATCGTCATCGGGTCTCCCCGCATGTGCATCAGGCAGCAGCCGACGCCCCGGTCGGCGACGAGCCCGGCCATCTCAGGGTCGACGCGGAAGGCGCTCACGTCGTTGACGTACGACGCGCCGGCGTCGAGCGCGGCCTCGGCGACCGCCAGCTTGGTCGTGTCGATCGAGATCGTCGCCCGGCAACCGCCGCGGACGAGGCCGTCGATCACCGGGACGACCCGGTCGCGCTCGAGCGGGCCGGGGACGGGTAGAGCGCCCGGACGAGTCGACTCGCCGCCGACGTCGACGATCGCCGCTCCGTCGCGCTCGAGCGCCAGGCCGTGAGCGACGGCGGCCGGCGTCTCGAGGAAGAGACCGCTGTCTGAGAAGGAGTCGGGCGTGACGTTCAGCACGCCCATGATCAGCGGCGTGCGCACCCGGGGATCATCGTGGCTCAGCAGCTCGCGCAGGTCCATCGGATCGGACCGAGCCCGGGGAAGCCGAGCGCGCGGGCGGTCGCCCCGGTCAGGTCCCACTCCCGGCCGGCGATGTACGGCCCACGGTCGATCACCGGGACCTGGAGCGTCCGGCCGTTGTAGGTGAAGTCGATCAGCGTGCCGCACGGCGCCGTCTTGTGGGCGACGCCGATCTCGTTGACGCCGAGCACCCCGCCGCAGGCCAGACCGAGTCCGTAGTCGACGAAGACCGAAGCGACGCTGACGTGAGCGCCTGTCTTGGGCTCGTCGACCCACGGCAGCAGGCCGGCCAGGTTGGCCGCGGCCGCCGACCGGGCCTGCTGCTGGACGACGTACATCTGCTGGAGCTCGGCGCGAACCTGGGCGTCGGACGGGGCGCCCGGGGAGATCCCGGCCTTGCGGAAGCTCGCCGGGACCGGGTGGGCCGGGGCGACGTCACCTGTGAGGGCGACCGCCGCCGGGTGGTGGGCGGCTGACGCCGCCGGACTGGACCTGCCCGGGCGGGGATGCCTCGAGACCGCGGCGGACGCGCCCGAGGTGGGCGGGGCCGGCGCGACCGACCTGGCCCCGCCGCAGGCGGCGACGCCCAGGCCGACGAGGACCAGACTGATGAAGCGGACCCGCAACCGGCGGAGCTGGTTCAGCTCGGCTCGTTGCCGCGCAGCTCGGCCGTGCCACCGGCAAGTCCGGGGCGGGGGAGCGGGCGGGGTGCTTCGCGCTGGCGGTCGGGCGCCGGCGACGCGCTCGGACCAATCGGGAGCTCCGGCTTGGCCGTCTCGCCTGGACCGAAGACGTCGGCCTCCGTCTTGCCGGCCAGCAGGCCCTCGAACTGGGCCTTCTCGATCGTCTCGTGGCGGACGAGCAGCTCGGAGATCGTGTCGAGCCGGTCGCGGTGCTCGGTCAGGATGCTCGTTGCCCGCTGATGGGCGCCCTCGATGATCCGGCGGACCTCGTCGTCGATCTCGCGGGCGATGTCGTCGGAGTAGTCCGGCTCGGTGGAGAACTCCCGCCCGAGGAACGGCTGGCCGTGGTCGTGGCCGAAGACCCGCGGACCAAGCTTCTCGCTCATCCCGAACCGCATCACCATCTGCTTCGCCGTCGCCGTCACCTTCTCGATGTCATTCGACGCGCCCGTCGTGATCTCACCGAACACGATCTCCTCAGCCGCACGCCCACCCAACGTCATCGCCATCGTG
>DATAUX010000081.1:0-8005 GCA_036268015.1 Solirubrobacteraceae bacterium
CGAGCGCGGCGGCGACCGACGGCTTGAGACCGCTCCCGGCCGAGCTCAGCAGGGCGTCCCGCTTCTTGTCGATCGCCGCGAGGCCGAGGATCGCCTTGTCGGCGAGGGCGGTCTGCCCGAGCGTTCCGTTGCCCTTCTCGACCTGCTTGCGGGTCTGCTTGGCCAGCGGCGCGTTGACGACGCTGAGCAGGGCGTGGTTCTGCCAGACGCACACGCCGAACGCGACGGCGAGCGTGAGTGCCGAGACGATCAGACGGGTTCGCAGCTCCTGGAGGTGCTCGACGAGGCTCAGACGATCCTCATGCCTGATCGTCCGAATTGCGCTCGCCATCTCCGGTGACACCCTAGCGCCTGCCGGTCATGCCCCAGCCGGCCAAATGCCCCGTGCCGGCGGGGCTCGGCCCGCCCGTCGGGCCCGACCTGGCCGGTCGTCGCGCCCGGGCGCGCCCGTCGGGCTCAAGTCCCGGATCGGCCGGCCGATACCAGGCCACATGGAGGATCGGCCCAACACCCAGCACTTCACCCGCCGGCTGACCCTCCCGAGCGGCCGGCGCGTCGAGGTCGTCTACTTCGAGTCCGACCCGGCCAACGACCACGACGACCAGGAGCTCCACCGGTGCGGCGCGTGCCAGAGCGAGCTCGTCCAGCCGGTCGAGTGGTCGCCGCTCGGAAAGTCCTACTGGCAGGTCACGCTCCGCTGCCCGAACTGCGAATGGTCGGGGACCGGCGTCTTCCCCCAGGCGGTCCTCGAGCACTTCGATCGGGAGCTCGATCGCGGGACCGAGTTCCTGATCCGCGAGCTCGACCAGCTCGAACTCGAGCGGATGGCCGAGGAGGTCCCCGGCTTCGTCCGGGCCCTCGCCGACGACAACATCCTTCCGTCGGACTTCTAGCCACCGCCAGCCCCGACCCGGCGTGCCGGCTCGCCCCTCCCCCCGTCCCGTACCTCAGCCCCGGCCCCTACTCCGGCCCCGGCCCCGGCCCCGGCCTCGAGGTCCCAAGGCCCCCGGGCCCTTTACGCGTACCGCTCGACGACCCCGTCGGCGACGAGCTCCAGCGCGCGGCGCTGGTCGGCCCCCAGCGCCGCCGGCAACCCGGCCTTGGCCGCGGTGACGAGCGCGTGAGCCCGTTTGCGGGCGAGGTCGTTGGCCCCGGTCGCGAGGATCCGGTCGCAGACGTCCTCGGGGTCGTCGATCGACCGGAGATCGAGTGCGGCGAGCGTCGGGTCACGGCGGCGAGCCTCGATCAGGGGGAGCGTGACGGTCCCGTCGATCAGGTCGGTCCCGCGCCGCTTGCCGGTCCGCTCGGGCGGCCCGGTGACGTCGAGCACGTCGTCGAGGATCTGGAAGGCGGTGCCGATCGCCATGCCGAAACCCTCGAGTGAGATCGCCCCGGAGGCGATCGCGCCGAGCTCGCACGCGGCCTCGAACAGGCTCGCTGTCTTCAGCTCGCAGCGGTGGAGGTAGCGGGCGACGGAGACGGCGCCGCTCCAGGCGTCCTCGCGCTGGATCAGCTCGCCGCCGGCGAGGGCGGAGCTGGCGGCCGAGAGGACGCGGAGCTGGTCGACGCTGCCGTTGCGGGCGAGCTCGGCGAAGGCGCGGGCGAAGAGGAGGTCGCCGATCGCGGTCGCGGCGGGCCGGCCGCCGCTGGCGAACACGGTTCGCCGGCCGCGGCGCAGCGGGGCGGCGTCGAGCGTGTCGTCGTGGACGAGGGTCGCCGAGTGGATCAGCTCGACGGCGACGGCGCCGCGGACGAGCTGGTCGGAGTCGCGGCCGTCGAGGCCGGCGATGAAGACGAGAAGCGGGCGCAGGCGCTTGCCGCCGGCCTCGATCGTCCGCAGGCCGTCGGGGTGCTCGGCGCCGATCTCGAGCAGGCGGGTCTCGGCGGCGTCCATGCGCTCGCGCATCTGCTCGCCGCCGAGGACGAGGATGCTGGAGATCGGATCGGTGACGGCGTCCAGGCTAGGCCACCACCCCGACGTGGATCGCGATGATCCCTCCGGCGGTCAGGACGTAGCGGACGGGGTCCAGGCCGGCGGCGGCCATCCGGCCGGCGAGGGCGGCGGCCGGGGGGAACCGCTTGACCGAGCTCGGCAGGTAGTTGTAGGCGTCGGAGTCGCCGGCGAGCCGGCCGAGGGCGGGGACGATCCGGTCGAACCAGACACCGAAGAAGTTCGACAAGGGCGGCCGGGTCGGCGTGGTTATCTCGAGGATCACGACGCGGCCGCCCGGCCGGACGACGCGGGTCATCTCGGCCAGACCGCGATCGAGGTCGCCGAAGTTGCGGGCGCCGAAGCCGACGGTAGCCGCGTCGAACTCGTCGTCGGGGTACCCCAGAGCCAGGGCATCCCCCCACTCGAAGGTGATCTCCGGCGCCTTGGCGCGGGCGCGGGCGAGCATCCCGTCGGAGAAGTCGCAGCCGACGACCGACCCGCCGGGGCCGACCCGGCCAGCGAGCTCGATCGCGAGATCGCCGGTCCCGGTCGCGACGTCGAGCACCCGGCTGCCGGGTCCGACCTCGGCGAGATCGACGGCCCGGGAGCGCCAGCGGTGGTGGAGACCTGCCGTCATCACGGAGTTCATCCGGTCGTACGGACCGGCGATCCGGTCGAACATCGCGCTCACCTGACCCGGCTCGAGCGTGCCGGGGGTCTCGGTCACGAGGCTATTTCAGGTTCGACAGGAAGGTCACCAGGTCGGCGAACTTCGAGCTCGACAGACCGGCGAACGACGGCATCGGCGAGGTCGGATTGACAAGGGTCCGCTCGATCGCGGCGGTGTAGACGCGCGACCCGATGTGCGTGAGTGGCGGCCCGGGGCCGGAGTTGCCGTCCTCGCCGATCTTGTGGCAGGCCTGGCAGCCGGACTGGGCGGCGACGGCCTTGCCGGCGTTGAACTCGGCGACCGTCTTCGGGCCGAGGGCGATCACCGAGGCCGGCGTCGGCATGTCGATCGTCCCGGGAGGGCCGGCGTTCGCGCCCTCGTAGGTCAGGTAGGCCATCGTCGCGATCACGACGAGGCCGGCCGTCAGGGCGATCGGACGGCGCTCGATCCGGCGCTCGGGGCTGCGGTCGTAGAACGGGAGGAGGAAGAGCATGATCATGCCGATCGTCGGCACGCCGAACGAGGCGAGGCCGACGAAGGCCGGCGGCTTGATCACGCGGAGGACCTCGAAGAGGAAGAAGAAGTACCACTCGGGACGGGGCGTGTAGCTCGTCGTCACGGGGTTGGCCTTGGGGCCGAGCTCGGCGCCGAGGACGAGCGAGAGGCCCATGATCGCGATCATCACGATGACCGCCATCCAGGCGTCCTTGGCGATCGAGTACGGGAAGAACGGCTTGCCCGTGGACTTCTGGATCGAGTAGCCGCGGAGGTACTCCTCCTTCTCGCGCTGGTTCACGCGACCGCTTCCGCTCGTGGGGCCGTCGGGCGCACGACCCTAGACCTCGGACTTCTTGAGCTCGTCGTTCTCTTTGACCTTGTGCCACGGCACGGACGTGATGCCGAGCTTGGCGACGAGGTAGAGATGGGCGCCGATCATCGCGGCCATGATCCCCGGGATCAGGAGCATGTGGATCGCGTAGAAGCGCGACAGCGTGGTCGCGCCGAACTCGGGTCCGCCGCGCATGAAGTCGGCGATGTACGGGCCGAGGAAGGGAGCGCCGCCGACGCTGGTGTTGACGCCGACGATCGTCGCCCAGTAGGACCGCTGATCGAACGGGAGGAGGTAGCCGGTGAAGGACATCACCATCGTCAGGATCAGGAGGACGACGCCGATCACCCAGGTCAGCTCGCGCGGGTACTTGTAGGCGCCGAAGAAGAAGGTCCGGGCCATGTGGAGGAAGACGAGGATGACCATCACCGACGAGCCCCACTTGTGCATGCCGCGGACGAACTGGCCGAGGAAGGCGGTGTTCGTGATGTAGCGGGCCGAGTCGTAGGCGTGGAGGGCCGACGGGTCGTAGTACATCGCGAGGAAGATCCCGGTCACGGCCTGGGAGAGGAAGGCGAACATCGCGGCGGAGCCGAGCGTGTACGCCCAGTTGCCCTTGGGAACCTTGCGGAAGAGGAGCCAGCGCATCCCGCCGGACATCGACGTCCGCTCGTCGACCCAGTCGACGATCGCCTTGCCCTGCTCGGCCCGGCCTTCGGCGCGGCTTCCGGTTCCCGGCTTGCGGGGCGGGCGCTCGAGCGCGGCCGGCAGCGGCGGGGTCGGGATCCGGGCCATCGGCTAGACGCCCTTCAGCTTGCGGGCGGTCGGCCGCGCTGGATAGAGGTACTGGCCGATCCCGTCGAGCGGCTCGCCGGGGTCGCGTGGCGAGAACGCCTTGAGCTCGCTGTTGAGGCTGTAGCGAGGGCCGATCTGGACCTTGCCGTCGAGCACGCGCGTCGCGAAGCGGTCGAGCGACCGAACCGGGGGTCCGCCGGTCCGCTCGCCGAGGACGTCGTAGACGCCGCCGTGACACGGACAGATGAAGCGCTGGGCGGCCGGCGTCCAGCGCACCGGGCAGCCGAGGTGGGCGCACCGGCTGGAGATCGCGATGTACTGGTTGTACTGGTTGCCGGCGCCGCCGTCGAGCGTCGGGTTGCGCTTGCGAACGTAGACCGTCGACTTGCCGGCCTCGCCGATGTCCGGGGTGATCGTGATCACCTTGGGGACGTAATTGTCAGCCGGGAAATCGTCCGGCAGGCCGACCGTCTCCCAGGTGACGTGCTGCTTGGCGAAGATCGGGCCAACGGCGAAACCGAGGGCCGGGAGAGTGAAGGCGGCGGTCGCGATCCCGCTGGCGGTGTGGGCGCTCGTCGTCATGAAGCGCCGGCGCGTGACCGTCTCGCCGGGGAACGCCCCGGGAAAGTTGTTCTCAGACGTGTATTTCGACTTGGGGGTCTTGCGGGTGTCGGCCACGGCGATCTCCTGCTCGAGGAAGCTGGAGCGAAGAATATCGTCAAGAAACGCCGGGCGACCCGTTCAGCGCATCGAGCGCCGGGCCGGCCGCGTGATCGCCGCCCATGACGAGCGCCTTGGCCGCCCTGTGGGCGGGGGTCGACCCCCAGCCGACGGCCCGGGCGCCGGCCGACCAGATCGGCCCGGCAAGCTCGCCGTGGCCTCGGGCGTGGGCGAGCGCGCACAGAGAGATCACGTCAGCAAGCTCGACGACCGCCGGGATGTCGCCGAGCGCGACGAGCCGCTCGAGCCCGAGCGCGTAGAGCCGGTCGCCGACCAGCAGGGCCATGTCGGGGTCGCCGGCCCGGAACAGACGGGGAGTCTCGTAGTGGAGCAGGTAGCCCTCGTAGATCGCCTCGACGAGGAACTCGTACTCGGCGGTGCAGAGCGCCGCGCGGGGACCGGCCGCGGCGAGGCTTCCCGGGCTCGGCTTTGGAGCGGCCCCGCCCGGGAGGTCGGGTTCGGCGGCGTAGGACCTGGCGTTCCACGGCCGGGCGGGGGCGTCGTCGAGCAGCTCACCGGCGAGCAGGCCGCCGGCGGCGCGCAGCTCGTCGCGGAGGCGGTCGAGGGCGTCGAGGGCGCCGACGGTGCTCATCGTGAGTGGCCGGAGTCGAGCGCGGCGAAGGCGTCGGCGGCGGCTTCGATCGTCCGGTCGACGTCGTCTGGCCCGTGGGCGAAGGACGGGAACCAGGCCTCGAACTGGGACGGGGGGGCGTAGACGCCGCGGGCGAGGAGGGCGCGGCACCAGGCGGCGTGGGAGGCGAGATCGCAGGCCTGGGCGCCGGCGAGGTCGACGACGGGGTCGGGAGCGAAGAAGACGGTCAGCAGGCCGGGGGCGGTCTGGACCCGGACCGGCCGGGAGCCGGCGGCCTGGCGCAGGCCGGCGGCCAACCGGTCGGTCGTCGCGGCCAGGCGGACGTAGGCGTCGTCGTCGAGCAGGGCGAGCGTCGCCAGGCCGGCGGCGACGGCGAGCGGGTTGCCGGACAGCGTGCCGGCCTGGTAGACGGACCCGGCCGGGGCGAGCAGCTCCATCAGGCGGCGGGGGCCGCCGACCGCGGCGGCGGGCAGGCCGCCGCCGATGATCTTGCCCATCACGACGAGGTCGGCGGTGACGCCGGCCCGCTCCTGCATGCCGCCGGGGCCGACCCGGAAGCCGGTGATCACCTCGTCGAAGACGAGCACGGCCGCGGTCTCGTCGGCCCGCCGCCGGAGCAGCTCGAGGAACCCGGGAGCCGGGGGGACGAGGCCCATGTTGGCGGCGCACGGCTCGGCGAGGATCGCGGCCAGCTCGTGGCGTTCGGTGGCCGCGATCAGGGCTTCCGGGTCGTTCCAGGGGACGACGACGGTCAGCGCGGCAACCGAGGCCGGGACGCCGGGGCTGGCCGGCAGGCCGAGCGTGGCGAGCCCGGACCCGGCGTCGGCGAGCAGGCCGTCGGAATGGCCGTGGTAGGCGCCGGCGAACTTCAGGATCACGTCCCGGCCGGTCGCGGCCCGGGCGATCCGCACGGCGGTCATCGCGGCCTCGGTGCCGGACGACGTCGTGCGGACCTGGTCGACGCCGGGGACGCGGCGGGCGATCTCCTCGGCGAGCTCGACCTCGGCCTGGGTCGGCGCGCCGAAGGTCGTGCCGCGGGCGGCAGCGGCCGCGATCGCGGCGAGGACGTCGGGGTGGGCGTGGCCGGCGATCAGCGGGCCCCAGGAGCAGACGTAGTCGATGTAGCGGTTGCCGTCGACGTCGATCAGGTGTGAGCCGTCGCCGGCGGCGACGAACAGCGGATCCCGGCCGATCGCCCGCATCGCGCGGACCGGCGAGTTGACGGCACCGGGAATCGCCCTCAGGGCGCGCGTGTGCAGCTCAGCCGAGCGGGTGTCCGTCAGGGATGGTTCGGCAGCTGACAAGAAGACGCTCCAGGGTACGCGAGCCGCCGGGATGGCGGTCGCGAGCACCCTTGGTTGATACGTACCCGGCCTGACCGCGGATGACGCCCGGATCTGCGGGCGGGGCCGAGGGCCCGCGTGTCAGGCGTGCTGGCGCTCCCAGTCCTTGAAGTCGTCGGTGAAGTAGAGCAGGCGGACCTTCTTGAACTCGGTCGACGAGTAGAGCGTCGCCCGGTCGTGGATGCCCGTGTTCTCGGCGATCGCGTCGAGCACGGCGTCGCACTCCTCCTTGGAGCGGCCGTGGGCCATCGTGAAGACCGAGTACGGCCAGTCCTGGTAGGTCGGCCGCTCGTAGCAGTGGGAGATCCCGCGGAACGAGGCCATCCGGGGGCCGAGCTCCTCGATGCGGTCCTCGGGGACCTTCCAGACGCCCATCCCGTTGGCCGAGAAGCCGGCCCGGCGGTGGAAGAGGATCGCGGCGACGCGCCGGAGCAGGCCGCGATCGCGCATCCCGGTCATGTGGGTCAGCAGGTCCTCGACCGGCATGCCGAGCCGGTCGGCCGCCGGGGCGTACGGCTCGGCGCAGATCGGCATGTCGCCCTGGGTGGCCCGGATCACGGCGACGTCGGTCTCGTCGTAGGCGACCGGCTCGAGGTCGACCGGTTCCTGCTCGACGCCGGGCGAGGAGAGGGCGGGGGTGCCACCCTCCATCTCGAGGTCCATGCGGATCTTGAACAGCTGGAGGGTCGGCAGCTGGCGGATCGACTCGGCGCCGGTCAGCTCCTGGAGGACGTCGAGCGTGCCCTGGAGGCCGAGCTTCGAGTCACTCTCGACGGCCAGCGTGAACCACATGTTGAACTCGTGGTTGCGCAGGTAGTTGTGGGAGACGCCGGGATGGCTGTTGATGATCTTGGCCGGGACCCACGGGTTCTCGGGGTCGACCTTGGCGGCGACGAGCATCGACCCGTAGCCGAGCGCCCGGGTGTCGTAGATCGGCGTGATCTGGCGGATGATCCGCTCGCGGACGAGGCGACCGACCCTCTCCATGGCCTCGTCCTCGGTGATCTCGGCGGCCGCGGCGACCGACGCGTAGGGCCTGGGGTCGAGTGGGAAGCTGCCCTGCATCAGGTTCATCAGGCGCTTGTCGAGCGCGTCCAGGGGAACGGCGGAACCGTCCTTGCGG
>DATAUX010000082.1:0-3484 GCA_036268015.1 Solirubrobacteraceae bacterium
TCTGAGTAACTCCGGCAATGCGGCCAACAATCGTTCCTCTAATCTTAGAGCGAGACTCGGCAGCAGGGGTTCGCAGACCAGCCGCATCGGAGGCTCCCGCATTGTTGCGGCTGCCGGTCGGCGCTCAGGCGCCCCCGCCGCCCGCTCAGCGGGTGTCGGCACGGCTGCAGGCGCAACCTCCCCCACGTCGAGCGGACTCTTGATCCCAGCGGTGGTCCGCGCGAGCCGCCTTGCGCCATCACTCTGCCGTCCGCGTCAGGCGCGACATCTCAAGCAACTCGCTGGCGACCTTGCGCATCGCCTCGGTGCCAGGATGATCAGGAGCGAAATGCACCAGCGGTACCCCGGCCGTGACGGCATTTTGAAAGCCCGGCCTCATCGGGATCTCGCCACTGAGCAGCGGGAGCTGCGCTGCCAACAGCGCCTCACTGAGCAGGCGATACGTGCTCCGGTGTGGGTCAACGTTGTTGCGCAGGACCGCCGTGACTTCAATATCGACCTTCTTCCGGCGCAACGTCGCGATCGTGTTCATCAAGGCCATCGCGCCCTTGTAGGCGTTCCGATCGGTCATCGAGATGACGACCAAGACCTCGCTGGCTGCGCAGAAGGCATTGATCGTAAGCAGCCCGAGGCTCGGTGGACGATCAAGGAAGACGAAATCGTATTTGTCGACCTGGCCTTCCAACGCCTCGAGGAGAAACGCTCTCGGTCGAAGCTGCCGGCCAGCGTCGGGTAGCCGAGGGTCGCGACCGATCCGAGCAGGGCGAGCCCGGCGAGGCCGGCGATCCGTCCGCGGACGAAGGTCCGGCCACCGGCTGTCGCGGCGAAGATCTGGCGGTCGGCGGCGCCCTGGGTGTTGAGGAAGGCGAGCGCGAGCCGGGACTGCCCGGCGAACAGGAATGCGGCCGCCGTCCCGGCCGTCGGAAGGACGGGGTTGGGCGGCTGGGCGTAGAGGGCGACGACGCCGCCGGCGAGGAGAAGCCGGGGACCGACCCAGCGCCGGGATCGGAGGTGTTCGGCCAGGAGATAGCGAGCTACGGCGAGCATCGATCGTCCGGGGGTCCGACGGCGTCGATCCGACATGGCCGGCGCCGTCGTCGTGGACGGCGAGGATGTGCCAGCCGCGGGCGATCAGCCTGGCGACCTCGCGGCCACTCGTCGTCGGGGAGGCAGCGATCCGCAGCGGATCGGGGCTGTCGTGTCGGGCGTCCGGCAGGGCGGCCGGCGAGGTCGGGACGGCGCCGTCCGGGTGAACAGCCGCCCGGGTCACGTGGACGTCGCTGTCGCCGACGGTCCACTGCTGGTTGGACGGCTGCCGGTGTCCGGCTTCCCGATGGTCTGAGAAGACGATCGCCGCCGTCCCGTCGGCGACTCGGTCGGCCATCAGCGTCGTCAGCATCGCCGGGCGTCGGCATCCAACCCGGCGATCGGCTCGTCGAGCACGACGAGGCGCGGCCGGCCGAGCAGAGCGGCGATCATCACGACCTTCTGGAGCGAGCGCTTCGAGAGGGCGCCGAGTGACTCGGCGAGGAGCGACTCGAGGCGGAGAGCCCGGGCGAGGCCGGTCACCTGGCGGGTCGCCGTCGTCAGCCGCGAGCCCGCGGACGCGGACGTGGTGGCGCAGGTAACCGGCGGCCGAGAACGGCGGTGGCGGGGCGAGGCGCGGGGACATAGCCGACGGTCAGCCGCGGGGCGGGGCGCCGCGAGCCCCGGGTCGGAACGGTCGCGCCGGCGAGGATTCGCAGGAGGGTCGATTTGCCGGCACCGTTCGGTCCGGCGACTTCGATCACGTCCGCCGGCCGGACGTCGACGTCCACGCCGCGGAGGATCCACGGCCGCGTCCGGCCGTAGCGCTTGTCATGTGGTCGAGCGTGACCGATGTCGGCGGTGCGACGTGGTCGACAGGCATCTCGGCGTCGCGTATGTCAAGCCGGCCGGCGCGTCCGGAGTCGCGTTCGGGGGGTTTCCCACGCTGATTTGGGAGACTTGCGAGTCGCGTCCCCCCGACACCAGGAGAGCTCATGTCCACGAACAGCTTTGGTGCCCGCGCCGAGCTCACGGTTGGTCAGCGGACGTTCGAGATCTTCCGGCTCGATGCACTCGCCCCCCGGTTCGATGTCACCGGGCTGCCGTTCTCGTTGAAGATCCTGCTCGAGAACCTGTTGCGGACCGAGGGCAACGGCGCGGTCTTCGCGGCCGACATCGAGGCGCTCGCCGGCTGGGATCCGGCGGCGGCGCCGAGCAAGGAGATCGCCTTCACGCCGGCGCGAGTCCTGATGCAGGACTTCACGGGCGTGCCGGCCGTCGTCGACCTCGCGGCGATGCGCGACGCGATGGCCGCGGCCGGCGGCGACCCGGCGAAGATCAACCCGCTGGTCCCGGCCGAGCTCGTGATCGACCACTCGGTGCAGGTCGACGTCTCGGGCACGCGGGACGCGTTCCGGATGAACGCCGAGCGGGAGTTCGAGCGCAACGAGGAGCGGTATGCGTTTCTCCGCTGGGGCCAGGACGCGTTCAGCCACTTCCAGGTCGTTCCCCCGGACACGGGAATCGTCCATCAGGTCAACCTCGAGTACCTCGCGCGGGTGGTCTTCGTCGACGACGCGACCGGTCGGGCGTATCCGGACACGGTCGTCGGGACGGATTCGCACACGACGATGGTCAACGGGCTCGGCGTGCTCGGCTGGGGCGTCGGCGGGATCGAGGCCGAGGCGGCGATGCTCGGCCAGCCGATGCCGATGCTGATCCCCCAGGTCGTCGGGTTCCGCCTGCACGGCCGCCTCCCGGAAGGGGCGACGGCGACTGATCTGGTGCTGACCGTCACGCAGCAGCTCCGGGCGCACGGGGTGGTCGGCAAGTTCGTCGAGTTCTTCGGCGCCGGTCTGGCCAACCTGCCGCTGGCCGACCGGGCGACGATCGGCAACATGTCGCCGGAGTTCGGATCGACGTGCGCGATCTTCCCGATCGACCGCGAGACGATCCGCTACCTCGAGCTCTCGGGCCGGCCGGCCGAGCGGATCGAGCTGGTCGAGGCGTACGCCCGGGCGCAGGGTCTGTGGCACGACGAGGACTCGGTCGCGCCGGTCTACTCCGAGACGCTCGAGCTCGACCTGGCGAGCGTCGTGCCGAGCATCGCGGGACCGAAGCGGCCGCAGGATCTGGTCAAGCTGACCGAGTCCCAGGGATCGTTCCGGGGCGCGCTGGCCCAATACCTGCCGGATCCGAGCGACGAGCACCCGGACGCGGGAAAGTTCTCGTCGCAGGAGACGGGCTCGTGGATGTCGTTTCCGGCGTCCGACCCGCCGTCGAACGCCGACCCGGGGCCTCACGCGGCGGCGATGGCCCGGGCTCTTGCCGAGGCGGCCGGCGCTCGCGTCGAGGTCGCCGCGGCCGCGCCGCCGGCGGCGACGCGAGTCCGTCTGAAGCTGGCCGACGGCCGGGACACCGAGCTCAACCACGGGCACGTCGTGATCGCGGCGATCAC
>DATAUX010000083.1:0-1834 GCA_036268015.1 Solirubrobacteraceae bacterium
GGTCGCCGCGCCGGCCTCGTCATGCCACGTCCCGTCGGCCCAGGCGATCGATCTCGGAGTCATCGCGCTACCTTACTGTGCGACCGCACAGTTGTCACGTCAAGCCACCCGGGCAGGCCCCGCATGACCGCGCCATCGACGCTTCGGACCCCGGTACGCCGTCGCGACGCCGACGCGTCGCGACGGGCGATCCTCGACGCGGCCGAGGTGCTCTTCGCCGACCACGGCTTCGACCGGGCGAGCCTCCACGCGATCGGCCGCCGGGCTGGCGTGTCGGCCGCCCTGCCGGCGTACTTCTTCACCGACAAGGAAGGCCTCTACCGGGCCGTCGTGGACCGGCTCCTCGCCGAGCGGGAGGCTCGGCTCGGGCCGTTGGCGGCCGCGGCCCGGGCGACCCTCGAGACGACCGGCGACCTGCGCGCCGGGCTGGAGATCCTGATCGGCGGGTACATCGACTTCCTCTGCGAGCGCCAGGCCCTCGTCCGTCTGATGGGTCGCGAGGCGCTCGACGGCGGCCGCCGGCTCGGGCCACAGCCGCGGCATTCGGTGGCCGTCGAGGACGGCCTCGCCCGCATCGTCGAATGGCTCTCGCCCCGGCCGGGACCGTCCCTCGACGCGCGGCAGCTCCTGATCACGACCGTCGGCCTGTGCTTCTTCCCGGTCGAGCACAACGACACGATGCTCGCGGCGATCGGACTCGACGCGACCAGCGAGGCCTTCGTCGAGGCGCGCAAGCGCCACGTCGTGGACGTGCTCGTCCGCGTGCTGGCCGGACCCGCATGACCGATCAAGCCGGGCCGTGGTCGCCGCCGGCGGCCGCCGGCGTCGCCTGCCAGCGCAGCGCGTCGGAGAGCACCGCGTCGCGCCCGAGCTCGGCCTCACCCCGAAGCGTCGCCCGGACCGCGAGGAAGTCACGGGCGGCGGCGACGTCGTGCATCCGGAAGATCCGCGCGCCCGCGTCGAGTCCGTAGGACAGGGCCGCCAGCGAACCGGCCAGCCGCTCGCGAGGCGGGCGGCCGGTCACGGCGCCGACGAAGTCCTTGCGCGACACAGCCATCAGGACCGGGCGACCCAGCTCGTGGAGTCTGCTCACCCCCCGCAGCAGCTCGATCGTCTGGGCCGGCGTCTTCGAGAAGTCCGGACCCGGGTCGACGATCAGCTGGTCGAAGGCTACGCCGCGCGACCGGGCGAGCGCGATCCGCTCGCCGAGGAAGCCGAGCACGTCGGCGAGGACGTCCGGGTAGAAGTCGGGGTCGTGGAGGCGCAGGCGGGGCGGCGAGCGGGTGTGCATCAGGACGAGCGCCGCTCCCGTCTGCGCACAGACGTCGGCCAGCTCGGGGTCGCGGAGCCCGCTGACGTCGTTGACGATCACCGCACCCGCGGCGATCGCGGCCGCCGCGACCCGCGGCTTGTAGGTCTCGACCGAGACGACCCCGCCCAGCCGGGCGACCCGTTCGATCAACGGGACGACACGGTCGATCTCGACGTCGACGTCGACGATCGGCCGGTTGGTCGTCGCCGACTCACCGCCGATGTCGATGATCCCGGCGCCGGCGTCGAGCAGCTCGGTCGCGAGGTCGGCGCGCGCGTCGAGCGTCGGGTAGAGACCGCCGTCGGAGAACGAGTCCGGCGAGGCGTTGACGATGCCCATGATCACCGGCCGGTCCAGATCGATCGTGCGCCCGCACGCGGTCAGCGTGAGGCCGGCGGATGGGTCGCGCGTCATCATCGCCAACCGTACTCCGCGTCGCCGGGTCCGGCGGCTAGGGTTTCCCGCGTGCTCGGCCGAACCGCGACGACGTGGGCGGTCGCCGGCGTCGCCGGCCTCGCGCTG
>DATAUX010000084.1:0-6864 GCA_036268015.1 Solirubrobacteraceae bacterium
GATCCGGCGGATCCACGCGCGCCACGATCGGTCGAAGCTCCGCAAGATCCACAACGACGGCTGACCCGGACGGCGCCGGTGACGGTGAGCCCGGGGCTGCCGCTGCCCGGCACGCCGGTGCCGGGCGCGGGCGGGTCAGGCTGGTGTGGGCGGTCGGCCGGGGTCGAGCCAGGCGAGCACGGCGGTCCGCGAGAAGCGCCATTCGCCGGCGAGCCGGCGGGCGGGGAGCTCACCGCGCTCGGCGGCCTCGAGCAGCGCCGTCTCGTCGAGCTTCAACAGGCCGGCGGCCTCGCCGAGCGTCATGACCTCGTCGGGATTGGGCCGGAGGGAGACGCGGCCGACGACGAGCCCGTCGTCGGTGAGGTGCTCGCGGACGGCCTCGGTGATCAGCTGACGCTTGCTCTTGCCGGTGGTCGCGACGGCCTGGTCGAGGCGATTGGTCTCGGCGGGGGCGAGTCGTACGAACAGTGCTTTTCTTGTTTCTTCCATGCTTGCAATGCTAGCAAAAGATATCTCCGTGATATTTCGGAGCTCGCATTGCGGGTGTTGGGGTCTCGGGAGTCGGGTCCGCCGGGGCGTCGGCCGGGTGCGGCGGGGTCCCGGGCTTCTGGCGAGAGTTCGTACGAAGATCGACAGCCTCAGGGGGATCGCGGGGCTTGGGGGGCGGGCCGGGTGCGGGCGAGCGAGCGGAGGAAGGCGTGGGTCAGGATCACGTGGATCCGGCCCTGGGTGGCGGCGTAGACGGTCGGCCCGAGCAGACGGGCGATCGCCGGGTCGAAGCCGGTGACGGCGATCTGGAGACGGACGCCGGCCGTCGCCGGGACGGTCGCCCGGATCCGGCGGAGCTCGATCTCGAGCAGGCCGCCGGGCTCTGGGCCGGCGGGGGGCCGGGATGGTCCGGCGGGTCGGGCGACGAGCAGGCCGCCGCGGATCCGCCAGCGGATCAGGCGGTGGTCGTCGTCGAGGACGTACTCGGGTGGGTCGAAGGCGAGCAGGACGACGGGTCGGGCGAGCAGGACGAGGAGGAGCCGGGCGTCGGGCGCGTGGATGACACGGATCAGGCCGAGCGTCAGCCGGCGGAGGAAGCGCCAGTAGGTTCGGCCGAGCCGGTCGAGCCCGGCCGGGGACCAGAGTGCGTCGACGGCGCTCTGGCCGATCGTCAACTCGGCCGCCTGGACCGACCGGGCGCCGGACGCGTCGATCGTCGGGCGGCCGCCGGGGTCGGTGATGCGGACGTTCGGGGGGCGCAGGGCGCGGGCGAGGAGGCCGGCGGCGACCAGGAGTCCGCCGGCGGCGATCGTGGCGGCGACCGGTCGGGGCGGTCTGGCAGGTCTCCGTGCCACGGCCTACCCGGAGATCCGGACGATCTCGACCGAGCTTCCGGCGTCGAGCGGGGCTTCGCCGGGTGGGAGGATCCCGAGCGCGTCGAACCGCAGGAGGGGGCTCGTCGCGTGGGCGCTGAGCGGACCGGACGGGATCGCGTCGAGGGCGCCGTCGGATGATCGGCCGAGCCTGACGCCGATCACGTTGGTCCGGCCGGGGTTGGGCCTCGCGGGCTGGGTCAGGCGGGCTCGATCGGATGCGTCCGACGGGGGCCGGCCGGCGAGGGCGGCAAGGGCGGGCCGGCCGAGCAGGAGGAAGATCACGATCGCGGCGACGGGGTTGCCGGGGAGGGCGAGCACCGGTCGGCCGGCGCTGGTGCCGAACCAGGCGGGCCGGCCGGGTCGAACCTCGACGCCGGCGAAGCGCTCGTCGGCGCCGAGGGCGGCCAGCGCGCTGCGGACGTGGTCCTGGGGGCCGACCGAGACGCCGCCGGTGACGATCAGCAGGTCGGCCTGGCCGAGCGCGGCGGCGCATGCCCGGCGCGTGTCGGCCGGGTCGTCGCCGACCCGGTCGCGAGATACGACGGCGGCCCCGGCCTGGGTCGAGAACCCGGCGAGGGCCGTCGTGTTGGAGTCGTAGATCTGGCCGGCGGCGAGTCGCCCGCCGGGCGGGCAGAGCTCGTTGCCGGTGGCGAGGATGGCGACGCGGGGCCGACGGTGGCAGACGAGCTGGGCGTGGCCGGCGCCGATCGCGACGGCCAGCTCGACCGGACCGAGCCGGGTCCCGGGGTCGACGAGCGTGCGGCCGGTCGGGATGTCCTCGCCGGGCAGGCGGACGTTGAGGCCGGCGGGAGCGTCGATGTGGAGCTCGACGGTCCCGTCGCCGAGCGTGGCCGACTCGTCGGCGACGACGGCCGACGCGTTCGGCGGGAGGGCGGCGCCGGTCGCGATGCGAACGGCGGTGGTCTCGTCGACGTGGGCGGTCGACGGCCTCCCGGCGAACGAGTCGCCGACCAGTCGCAGGACCCGGCCGGCGGGGCCGGGGGTGACGGCGAAGCCGTCCATCGCGCTGTTGGCGAAGGGGGGCAGGTCGGTCCGGGCGACCAGCGGGCCGGCGAGGACGCGGCCGACGGCGTCGGCGATCGGGACGACCTCGATCGGGAGGGGCCGGCAGGCGGCGAGGACCAGGTCGCGGGCGAGGTCGAGTGAGGTCATCTCGCGGTGTCCCGGCGTCCGCCGCCTGACTCGCTCCGGCTGGCGTCGGTCGTGGCGTCTGGGCGTCCGGCTGGCCCCGATCGACCCGCTCGTCCGGGGCGGCTCCGGCCGGGACACCGCTCCATGGAGCGGCTGCCCGTGGCGGGTGTCCGATCGCCGGGACGAGTCCGCCTGCCGGCTCCCGGCTCCGGCGCGTCCCGGCGGCAGCTCGTGTGCCAGGGATCGTGGGCGCGTCCCGGGACGGTGGTCAGGGGGCGGCCGGGGCGGCTTCGGCGGCGCTGTGGATCGCCAGAGCGCCGATGTGGGCGGTGTCGTCGATGCCGAGGGCGGATGCGGTCGCAGCGGTCAGGTCGTAGCTGACGCCGCCGACGTAGGGTCCGCGGTCGACGACCGGGACGGTGATCGTCCGGTTTCCGTGGACGATGTCGACCGGCGTGCCGCAGGGGAGGGTGAGGTGGGCGACGCCGAGCAGCTGGGGCGTGAGGATCTGGCCGCAGGCCGTCCGGCCGCCGTAGTCGCCGGGTCCGAAGATCGTCGCGACGACGGGCCTGTAGACCTCGATCGGGGTCATCGGGGTCGCGGTGGTCGTCGCGGCCGTCGCGGCCTTGGCGGTGGTCGCCCGGAACATGAAGCGGCCGATGTGCGGCGGGCGGAGGGCGACCGTGAACGCGCCGATCGAGTTCGTCCTGCCCTTGGCGAGCTGCTTCCAGCCGTGGTTGGCGTTGAAGTACTCGATCAGGACGCGGCGGTCGGCGTCGCGGACGGTCAGCTGACCGCGGACCGTCGTGAGCTGACCGACGATCGCGCCGGTGCTCGGCGGCTGGAGGGTCTCCGGTTTGAGCGGCATCGCGGCGAGCGCGCCGCCGGACGGGAGCAGACCGGTTGCCGCGGGCGAGGCGAGGACGTCGGTCCCGGGGGCCGAGGCCCCGCCGCTCGCCGCGACGGCGGGGGCGGCGCCGGCCGCCAGGAAGATCGTCGCCAACGTGGCGACCGGCCATCCGGAGGATCTGGGCGAATTCGCCATCGAATTGTGGGGATGCGTCGCCTACGGGGTGAGCTGACGGGCTCGCGCTTTGCGCTACGGCACAGATCGGCCGATTCGCCCCAGCGGACCGGGGTCCGCAATGGTTCCCCCGCCCTCCCGGCGCTGGGCGCGGGGAGGCTCGGCTGGCTGCCCGAGTATACGTAATACGCTCGCGGTGTCCGGGCGTCCGCCGGCTGGCTCGCTGGGCTGGTGGCGCGTGTGGGGTGGGGGCAGGTGAGCTGGGTCGGCTGGACTTGCTCGCTCGGGCCGGCTCCCGCCCGGACACCACTCGCTCGAGTGGCTGCCTGCGCTACGTGTGCGATGGATCGGGACCGGGGGCTTTGGTTTTCAGGTCCGGGCTTCCGTGCTGGCGTCGCGTTCGACGCTGGGTGGCGGTGGCGGTGGCGGTGGTGGTGGTGGTGGTCGAGGACTCGGGCCGGGTGGATCGGGGAGGCTAGAGGCGGGGGAGGCGGTCGAGCAGGGAGCGGGTCAGCCGCCGGCTCAGGGTCAGGCCGAGATCGGCGAGCTCGACGGCGCCCTTGGCCAGCGAGTTGACCAGTTCGGCGCCGGTCGGTGGGTCGACCGAGCCGTCGAGCGGCTCGGGCTCGAAACCCTGGGCCGGTGGGACCGGACTGGCCTTCGGGGGTCGCCGTCGCCGGGGTTCGGCGGCTGCGGCGTCCGGCGTTGCGCCGGGCGGGGGAGTGTCGGTCGGGCCGGCTTCGGCAGCGGCCTGGCCGGCCCGGCGGGAGGGTTTGGCCGCCGGGCGCTTGGGGCTGCGCCGTTGGGGGCGGGTGCCCGGCAGGCTCGAGAGGACGCCGGCGTCCTCGGCTGGCTGTTCGTCTGGGCCGGTCACGTCGTCGCATCATCGCGCAACCGGGCCGGTGCGGTCGGCGCGACATCGAACGGGCGGGCGACGCTTACGTGGTGGCCGGGAATGACCGATCGGGTCGTGACCGGCCTCGCCGGCGATCGGGATCGAAAAGCGAGCAGGGCGTTGACTTAACGCATCGAGCCCGTACCATGGAGAACACATGTTTGAGCTCTATCATCGGGTGCACTGCCGCCTTGGACAGGCCTAGACGGTTCTAGGCGTCCAGACTGGCCGGGCTGATTCGGAGGAACGGTCAGGCTGGACGACGGAACGGAACGAGATGTCAGTAGTCGAACTTCAAGAGCTCGAAGAGGTCAAGGGCCTGATCAGCCGGGGCCAGCAGGTTGGCGTGCTGACCTACGCGGAGATCAAGGGAGCCGTCTCCGAGCTCGATCTGGACGAGGCCGACCTGGAGGAGCTGCACGGGTTCTTCGAGCGGTCGGAGATCGAGCTGGTCGAGGAGATCGATCCGGCGACGGCGGCCGGCAGCGAGGTCGAGCGGGCGCCGGACAAGCGGGGCCGCCGGAAGGCGAAGACGGCGCTCGACCTGAAGCCGGACATGACGACCGACTCGCTCCAGCTGTTCCTCAAGGACATCGGCAAGGTCCGGCTGCTGACGGCGCAGGAGGAGGTCGACCTGGCGAAGCGGATCGAGCGGGGCGACCTCGACGCGAAGCAGAAGATGGTCGAATCGAACCTCCGGCTGGTCGTGTCGATCGCGAAGAACTATCGCAACCAGGGTCTTCCGTTCCTCGATCTGATCCAGGAGGGCACGCTCGGCCTGGTCCGGGCGGCCGAGAAGTTCGACTACCGCAAGGGCTTCAAGTTCTCGACCTACGCGACCTGGTGGATCCGCCAGGCGATCGCCCGGGCGCTGGCCGACAAGGCGCGGACGATCCGGATCCCGGTCCACGTCGTCGAGAAGCTCAACAAGATCGGCCGGGCCGAGCGGAAGCTGGTGACCGAGCTGGGTCGGGAGCCGACGCCGGAGGAGATCGCCGCGGTCACGGGCATCGACCCGGAGGAGGTCGACTCGATCAAGCGCTCGGCCCAGGCGCCGGTCTCCCTGGAGAAGCCGGTCGGCGATGAGGAGGAGTCCGAGTTCGGGCAGTTCATCGCCGACGAGCGGGCCGAATCGCCATACGAGCGGGCGGCCGAGATCCTCACGAAGGAGGCGCTCCGGGAAGCGCTCGAGAACCTGAGCTATCGGGAGCGGCGGGTGCTCGAACTGCGGTACGGCCTGGGCGGCGAGCATCCGCGGACGCTCGACGAGGTCGGCCGGACGTTCAACGTGACGCGTGAGCGGATCCGGCAGATCGAGAACCAGTCGCTCAAGAAGCTGCAGAGCCTCGCCGAGGCCCAGAAGCTCCGCGACGTCGCGTAGCTCCCGCGAAATTTCTCCGAATCGAGTCTCAAGCGACCGGCCGGCGGCGCCGATGGGTCACACATGTTCGATATCGACCAAGCACTCCGCCAACTGGTAGCTCGTGAAGGATCTGATCTCCACCTCAAGGTCGGCGCGCCGCCGCTGGCCAGAATCAACGGCGAGCTCGGCCCCCTGGGCCAGTCCGACGCCGACGCCGGCGGGGGGCAGGTGTTGGGCGTCTCGGAGACCGAGGCGGCCCTCCATTCGATCCTCCACGACGAGCGCCGGCTCGCAGAGTTCCACGACGAGTCGGAAGTCGACTTCGCCTACGAGATCGAGGGCATCGGTCGGTTCCGGGTCAACGCGTTCCGCCAGCGGGGCGTCGTCTCGATCGTCGCTCGGGCGATCCCGCACGCGATCCGCACGATCGAGGAGCTCGCCCTTCCGCCGGTGATCGGCGAACTGGCCGACGAGGAGCGGGGGATCATCCTCCTGACGGGGACGACGGGCTCCGGCAAGTCGACGACGCTCGCGGCGATCATCAACCAGATCAACGAAACCCGGTCGTGCCACGTCGTGACGATCGAGGACCCGATCGAGTTCCTCCACCGGGACAAGCGGTCGGTGATCAACCAGCGGGAGGTCGGCGCCGACACCAAGTCGTTCAGCCGGGCCCTCCGGCGGGTGCTCCGCCAGGACCCGGACGTGATCCTGGTCGGCGAGATGCGCGACGAGGAGACCGTTCACACGGCCCTGTCGGCGGCTGAGACCGGCCACCTCGTGCTGTCGACGGTCCACACGGTCGACGCGACCGAGTCGATCAACCGGATGCTCGACTTCTTTCCGCCGCACC
The DNA here is from genome assembly GCA_036268015.1 of Solirubrobacteraceae bacterium. Taxonomy (GTDB): domain Bacteria; phylum Actinomycetota; class Thermoleophilia; order Solirubrobacterales; family Solirubrobacteraceae; genus Palsa-513. The sequence goes on from DATAUX010000084.1 coordinate 6,652, forward strand.
AGCACAGCCAGGTCCGGTCGATGATCGCCGGCACCCTGAAGGGCGTCGTCTCCCAGCGGCTGGTGCCGTCGGCCGACGGCGGCCGGGTCGCCGCGTGCGAGGTGCTCCGGATGACCGGACGCGTCCGGGACATGATCGTCGACGAGACGCAGACGGGTCGGCTGGGCGAGGTCATCGCGGAAGGCGGGTACTACGGGATGCAGACCTTCGACC
>DATAUX010000085.1:0-23526 GCA_036268015.1 Solirubrobacteraceae bacterium
GGACGCCGTGACGTCGTAGTTGCACGACCCGAGCAGCGCGGTCGACGTGTGGACGACCGCACCGGACGAGGTCGACCCGTCGCCCCAGTCGACGGTCGCCGAGTACTCCGACGCGTTCGCGCACGCGAGCAGGAGCGTCCCGTCGGTGAACGAGGCCACCGTCCCGCTCAGGGACGTCCCGGCGGTCCCCCTGATCGCGGCGGTCGTCCCGGCGAACGCCAGGGCCGAGGACGCGTGCGCCCCGCAGAGGACGGCTGCCGCGCTGAGGCAGAGCGTCGCCCGGCGAGTCGCGGTCTTCCAGAGTTTCACGGCGTCAGCCTAACCGTCAGGACGTGACGCGGAGCTTGATCCGCAGGCCCAGCGGGTCGTAGAGCATGCCGGGCCCGCCGGCCCGCACGAGGAGCGTGTGGGTGCCGGGCGAGACCGACGGCAGGTGGAGGACGCCCGGCCGGCAGCTGAACGGCAGCTGGAGGTCGATCCGGCACTCGAACAGCGTCGCGTGGCGGTCGTCGGCGCGGACCGCGACCCGCGGGTGTCGTGACGGCCCGGCCGGCGGCAGGCGGCCGACGAGACTGCCGCGGGGCGGCGTGAGCAGGCGGACGAAGACCTGGGTCAGCCCCGAAGTGCTGCCGGTCATGTTGGCCGCGCTCGAGACGAACGCGGCGACCGTCCCGTCGGACGAGATCGTCGGCCGCTGGAGCAGCTGGCCGGCGAGCTCCTTGCCGGGCGGCGACCCGCTCGGGGCGACATCGACGACCGCGGTCGTGCTCAACGTGAGATCGCGGACGAAGACGTTCTCCTGCGGGCCGCCGCCGCTGGCCAGGTTGTTGGCGAACGACTCGAAGGTCACGTAGAGGCCGCTCGGCGCGACGAACGGCGCGAAGCTGTCGTTGTTGCCCTCGTACCCGTCGTTGCTCTCGCTGATCAGCTTCGTCGTGTGCCGCTGGCGGTCGCGGACGAAGACATTGCTGCGGGCGGCGGGGTCCTCTCCGTGAACTAGGTTCGTCGCGGTCGAGTCGAACACGACGAGCCGTCCGTTCGAGCTCACCGACGAGACCTCGGCGAATCCGGCGGTCGCCGACCGGTTCTGCTCGGCCCCGGTCGTCGAGACGCTGACTCGCTGGGTCGTGTCGGTCGCAGGCACGCGGACGAAGACGTCGGCCACGCCGTTGTGATCGCCGCCGACGAGGTTCGTCGCGGCCGAGTCGAAGCTGATCGTGCTCGCGTCGGCGCTGATTGCCGGGCCGGACGACCCGGCGTTGGCCTGGACGCCGCCGTGACCGACGCTGACCCGGGTGATCGCGCCGGTGTCGACGTCGGCCAGGAAGACGTCGGCGACGCCGTTCGTGTCCCCGGCGACGAGGTTGCTCGCCGTCGAGGTGAAGGCGACGTAGCGTCCGTCGGCCGAGATCGCCGGCTGCGACGAAGGTCCGTTGGCCGGACCGCCGATCCCCACGCTGACGAGCCTGATCGGGCTGCCCGCCCGGCGGACGAAGATCTCCCCGGCCGGGCCGACCGCGCCGGCGACGAGGTTGGTCGCGTTCGACGCGAACGCGACGGCGGTGCCCGTACCGGAGATCGCCGGTGCCGACGACGCGCCGTTCGCGGCCGCGCCGCCGAGCCCGGCCGAGACCAGGCTGGTCGTGCCGGTCAGCTGGTCGGACGTGTACACGTTCGTCGTCGACCCGGCGTTCCCGGACACGAAGGCGACCGTGCCGCCGTCGGTCGAGACGACGGGCGCCGTGCTCGCACCGGAGGTCCCGGCGCTCACGGGGAAGGTTCGCTGCGTGAAGCTCGTCGCCCCGGCTCCGCCGACCAGCCAGAGCATTCCGGCGAGGCTCGCCAGGACGAGCCGGCAGGTCCGCGAGCCGGCGAGCGGCCGGTGGCGGCGGCCCGGATGACCGGTGCTCGACAGGCCGGTCGCCCGCCGCGCCCGATCGGCGGCACGCGTGCGCCGGCCGGTCATCCGCCGGAAGCCTGGAGGCCGGACGGGCCCGACAGGGAGGACGGCTTGGTCGTGGACGCGGCCGGCGCCGTGTGCTTGGCCGGGGTGCTCGGCGTCGACGTGTGCACCGGCGTATCGACGACCGGCCTGACGACCGGCGCCGGCGTCGGCGTGGGGGTCGGCGCCGGGGTCGGGGTCGGCTCGACGTGAGTGGTCGCCGGCTGCTTGGTCGCTGCCGGCTTCGTCGTGTGCCTGGCCGGAGCATGGACGACTGGGGCCCTGACCTTCGTCGCGGGCCTGCGCTTCGCGCCAGACGTCCTGGTCGTCGCGGTCGCCGGCCCCGTCGTGCCGGTCGCCGCCGTCGTGCCGGCCGCCGCCGTCGTGCCGGCCGCCGCGGTCGTCCCGGTCGTACCCGTCCCCGCCGGCGGCGGCTTCGCCGGCGCAGCCGCGCCCTTCGGCGGCGGTATCACCTGCACATGGGTCGCGAAGCCGGCCGCCGGAGCGGCGAGGCTGAGCGCGGCGGTCTGCGGATCCTTGCGGGCGGGGGAGCCGCCGAAGGCGCCGGCGATGCTCAAAGTGATCAGGGCGCCGATCACGACGACGATGACCGGAACGAGGATACGCAGGACGAAGCCTCTCATCGCGTGCCCACCATAGCCCAGGCCGATGTCTCAGGCTCCTCCTGGAGGACCGTTTGCAGCGAGCTTCGGCGTGCGCCACGGGGCCGCCAGGCGTCGGCCGAGCTCGGCCGGGAGATCGGCGACGGGGACGCGCTGCTGATCGAGCGTGTCCCGGTCGCGCAGGGTGACCGTCCCCGCGGTCAGGCTCTCGTGGTCGATCGTCACGCACCACGGCGTCCCGATCTCGTCGTGGCGCCGGTAGCGCTTGCCGATCGAGCCGCCGTCGTCGTACTCGGCCTGCATCTGGCGCCGGAGCGATTCGTAGACCTGGCGGGCGAGCTCGGGATGACCATCCTTGCGCAGCAGCGGCAGCACGGCGACCTTGACGGGCGCGAGCCTCGGGTGGAGCCGCAGGACGACGCGGCTCCCGTTCTCGAGCTCCTCCTCGTCGTAGGCGTCGACCATGAATGCCAGGGTCGCCCGATCGGCGCCGGCGGCCGGCTCGATCACGTGGGGCGTGTACCGGCGGCCGGTCGGCTGGTCGAAGTACTCGAGCTTCTCGCCCGAGTGTTCCGAGTGTGCGGTCAGGTCGAAGTCGCCCCGATTGGCGATCCCCTCGAGCTCGGACCAGCGGCCGTCGTCGGCGGCGTCGGTCGACGGGAAGAGGTACTCGATGTCGCTGGTCGCCGACGAGTAGTGCGAGAGCTCGTCCGGGTCGTGGGCTCGCAGCCTGAGATGGTCGGGGCGGATGCCGAGCTCCAGATACCACCGCTCCCGCTCGGCCAGCCAGTGCTCGAACCAGGTGACCGCGTCCTCGGGCGGCACGAAGAACTCCATCTCCATCTGTTCGAACTCGCGTGTCCGAAAAATGAAGTTCCCTGGCGTGATCTCGTTGCGGAACGACTTGCCGACCTGGGCGATCCCGAACGGGGGTTTCTTGCGGGCGAACTGGAGGACGTTCTTGAAGTTGACGAAGATCCCCTGGGCCGTCTCCGGCCGGAGGTAGACCGTCGCCCCGGATTCCTTGACCGGGCCGACCGTCGTCTCGAACATCAGGTTGAAGTCGCGCGACTCGGTCAGCGAGCACTGGTCGGCCTCGCCCGGGTGCTTCGACGGCTTCTCGGGACACGCCAGCTGGTCGAGGTGGTCGGCGCGGAACCGCTGACCGCACTTGCGGCAGTCGACCAGCGGGTCGGTGAAGCCGGCCAGGTGGCCGCTCGCCTCCCAGGTCCGCGGGTGCTGGATGATCGCCGAGTCGAGCGCGACGATGTCCTCGCGCTCCCAGAGCATCGCCTGCCACCACTGGGCCTTGACGTTGTTCTTCAGGAGCACGCCGTAGTGGCCGTAGTCGTAGGTCGACCCGACGCCACCGTAGATCTCCGAGGACGGAAAGATGAAGCCGCGGCGTTTGCAGAGCGCGACGATCTTCTCCATGGTTGCCGTGTCGGTCATCCGGCGGATGCTATTAGAGGCGGCGCGGACGGCTTTCGAGGCGGGGGCAGGGCTTTCTATACTGGGACTCAAGATGCCGATCTACGAATACCGCTGCGAAAACGGTCACACGTTCGAGGTCCTCCGCAAGATGACCGACGATCCGATCACCGTCTGCGAGACGTGCGAGCAGCCCGTCGTGCAGGTCTTCCACCCGATCACCGTCCATTTCAAGGGCAAGGGGTTCTACAACACCGACTACGGGACCAAGAAGCGGGCCCGCGAGGTCGAGTCCAACGATCGGAGCAAGAAGGCCGACAAGGCCGCCGAGTCGAAGTCCGACGCGAAGTCCGAGACGAAGACGGAGACCAAGTCGGAGCCGAAGACGGCGACGAAGACCGAGAGCAAGTCCGAGCCGAAGGTCAAGCCGGCAGGACCCAAGAAGGCCGACTAGCGCCTAACCCCTGAGGAACTGGGCCGTCGCCGCCGCGCGCTCGGCGGCGCTGACGACAAGGCCGTCCTCGCCGTCGGGCAGGGTCTCGCCACCTGACGGCTCGAGCACCTGGGTCGGCGGCGACCCGGTCGTCTCGAGCGCGGCGAACAGGCCGAGCAGGGTCGCCGGTCCCATGTCGGTCTCGATCGCCCGCGGCGCCTCCCAGCCGACCCAGGGGAGGCGGATGAAGGCGGCTGGCGAGATCACGCGACGCTCGATCGACGAGAACAGCTTCTGCTGGCGGCGGGCCCGCGTCAGGTCGGACTCGGCCGGCGCGCAGAGGTTCTCCCGGGTCCGGGCCAGGGCCAGCGCCTGGGCCCCGTCGATGTGGGTCGTCCCGTTCTTCAGGCGGAGCGTGAAGCCCCCGTTGCGGAAGCCGCCGCTGATCTTGGAGACGACGCAGCTCCCCGTGTAGTCGACGCCGCCGAGGGCGTTGACGAGCCCGGGGAAGTTCGTGAAGTTGACCTCGACGACGTGGTTGATCTTGATCCCGAGGTAGGCCTCGACCGTCCGGATCGCGAGCGACGCTCCGCCGTAGGCGAACGCCGCGTTGATCTTCGTCGTCCCGTGACCCGGGATCGAGACGATCGTGTCGCGCGGGATCGACAGCCTCGACGTGTGGCCGCCGCCGATCCTGATCAGCAGCATCACGTCGCTCCGGCTCGGCCCGGACGTCGACGCGCCGGCCTCGTGGGTGCCCACCGGACGCTGGTCGGACCCGAGCACGAGGATCGTGTTGGACGAGGTCAGCGGGAACCCGCCCGAGCTGAGCGCGGCCCTGGCCTGGGCCGAGACGCCCGGGGCGATCTGCGAGCTGATCACGAAGAGGATCGCCGAGACGGCGACCCAGGCGACCAGTGCGATGACCAACCAGCGGATCGCTCGTCGCCATGTGATCGGGCGCCCGGCCGGCCCCGGACGCGGGGGCGACGACGGGCGGCGAAGACGGCCGAGCCGCCTGCCGACCGGGGTCGGCAGGCGTGGCCTGGGGAGGCGTGAGCCCCGGTAGAGCGTGTAGTCGGGCGGCTCCGAGCCGTCGCCGGGCGGGCGCGGCTGTGGGGGCCGAGCGGTCGGCTGTTGGGGCGGGCCGGGGGCCGGCGGGCCCGGCCCGGCCGGCGGGGGGCCGGCCGTCCCGTGCGGAGGGTCGGCCGGCCGCGGCGGGAATCTCGGCCGCGGGGACGCGGGTGGGTCTTGATCGTCGGCCATCGAGCGCCTCTATAGTGGCGAAGCGCCTGCGCTCGCGCGCCTGTGGCCCGGCCGGGCATCGCCCGGTCCGCCGGCCGATCGCCAGGCCGGCCGCCCCGCCATGCTCGCCGACCGCCCGACCGAATCCGACCGCCGCGAGAGGGCCGGCCGGCGCTTCGTGATCGGCGTCGACCTCGGTGGGACGAAGATCCTCGCGGGCGCCGTCGACACCGCAGGCGTCGTCGGCCGGGCCGGGTTGGCTGCCGTCCATCGGGCCGGCCGGCCGGCGCCGAAGGACTCGGTCGAGGCCGTGCTCGAGACCGTCGCCGATCTCGTGGCCGAGGTCGGCCGGGCCGTCGACGGCCGGGTCGACGCCGTCGGGTTCGGGATTCCGTGCGTGATCGACGCCGGCCGGGCGGCGTCGTCGGTGCACCTGCCGATCGTCGACTTCCCGTTCGCCGAGGCGATCTCCGAACGGGTCGGGCTGGCCGCGTTCGTCGACAACGACGCGAACCTCGCCCTGCTGGCCGAGCACCGGGCCGGCGCGGCCGCCGGCGTCCGGGACGCGGTGATGCTGACGCTCGGGACGGGGATCGGCGGCGGCCTGCTGATCGACGGGGAGATCTACCGGGGCAGCCGGGGCGGGGCCGGCGAGCTCGGGCACATGGTCGTCTGGGCCGACGGACCCGACTGCGGGCCGGGCTGCCCGAGCCGGGGCTGCCTCGAATCGGTCGCGTCGGGCACGGCGCTCGTCCGCGAGGCCCGGCGGTTGGCCGCCGACCGGCCGGAGTCGGCGCTCGGCCGGGCGCAGGCCGGTGGTACGCAGATCACGGGACCGCTGGTCACCCGGCTGGCCGAGGACGGCGACGAGGCCGCCGGCCTGGCGCTCGACCGGCTCGGCCGGTGGCTGGGCGTGGGTCTCGGGAGCATCGCGAACATCTTCGACCCGGAGCTGATCGTGATCGGCGGCGGGGTGATCGCGGCCGGCGACCTGATCCTCGGGCCGGCACGGGCCGTGCTCGCCGCGCGTGCCCTGCCGCCGGCGGCGACGGCCGTCCGGGTCGCCGCAGCGCACTTCGGCGCCGAGTCCGGCATGCTCGGGGCGGCCGTGTTCGCGTACGAATCGATCAACAGGAGGACCGTCGGATGACGCCGGGGACCAACCGATGAAGGGCCGTCTGGTCGTCTGCCCGACGCCGATCGGCAACCTCGAGGACGTCACGCTCCGCGTTCTGTCGAGCCTCCGGGAGGCGGACATCGTCGCGTGCGAGGACACCCGCCGGACACGGACCCTGCTCGACCGGTACGGCGTCCGGGGGAAGCTGGTCAGCTACCGGGAGCAGAACGAGCGGGAGCGGGCGCGGGAGCTCGTCGAGAAGATGGTCGCCGGCAACGTCGTCGCCCTCGTCTCGGACGCCGGCATGCCGCTGATCTCCGACCCCGGGTTCATGCTCGTCCAGGCGTGCGTCGCCGCCGGCCTGGCCGTCGAGGTCCTCCCCGGGCCGAGCGCCGTCCTCGCCGCCCTCGTCGCGTCAGGCCTGCCGTCGGCCCAGTGGCGGTTCGCCGGCTTCCTCCCGCGCAAGCGGGGCGAGCTGGAGACGGTCTTCCGGACGAACGTCGAGACGATCGTCGCCTTCGAGTCGCCGAAGCGGACCGGCCGGTCGCTGGCCGTGCTCGCCGAGATCGACCCGACCAGGCCGGTCGCCGTCTGCCGGGAGCTGACCAAGGTCCACGAGGAGGTCCTCAGGGGAACGGCGGCCGAGCTGGCCGCCCGGTACGCGGAGGAGGATCCGCGGGGGGAGGTTGCCCTGGTGATCGGCGCGGGCAGGCCCCACGAGTCGGAGGAGGCGGCCGCCCTCGACGCGGTCCGCGCGCTGGTCGAAGCCGGCGCCAAGAAGCGGCCGGCGGCGGCCGTCGTCGCCAAGCTGACCGGCGTCCCGGCCAACCGTCTCTATCGTGGACTGACCGAATGACCTTCTATGTGACGACGCCGATCTACTACGTGAACGCGGCGCCCCACCTCGGCCACGCGTACACGACGATCGCCGCCGACATCCTCGCCCGGCACAGGCGCCAGCGGGGGGACGAGGTCTTCTTCCTGACGGGAACCGACGAGCACGGCGAGCCGGTCGCGCTGGCCGCCGAGAAGCTCGGCATCACCCCGCAGGAGCTGGCCGACCGCAACGCCGAGCGGTTCCGGGCGCTGGCGCCCCGTCTGGACGCGTCCAACGACTTCTTCATCCGTACGTCGGACCCCCGCCACAAGCTCCGCGTCCAGGAGATCCTCAGCCGGGTCCGGGACAACGGGTACGTCTACAGGGGGACCTACGCCGGCTGGTACTGCCCGCGGTGCGCGGACTTCAAGACGGAGACGGAGATGGGCCCTGACCGGACGTGCGCGATCCACAGGATCCCGCTCGAGCACCACGAGGAGGACAACTACTTCTTCAAGCTCTCGGCCTTCCAGGAGCGCCTCGAGCGGCTCTACGCCGACCGGCCGGACTTCGTCCTCCCGAGCCACCACTTCAACGAGGCGCGGTCGTTCATCGGCCAGGGACTCCAGGACATCTCCCTCTCGCGTTCCAAGCTGACCTGGGGAGTCAAGGTCCCGTGGGACGAGACACAGGTCTTCTATGTGTGGTTCGACGCCCTGCTCAACTACGTCACGGCGCTGAGCTTCGCCCGCGAGGGTGAGGATCTGACCGACCGGTTCTGGCCGGCCGACTTCCACCTGATCGGCAAGGACATCCTCAAGTTCCATGCCGTGTTCTGGCCGGCCCTGCTGATGGCCGCCGACCTCGAACCGCCGCGTCACCTGTTCGTCCACGGGTTCCTCCTGATGGGCGGCGAGAAGATGTCCAAGTCACAGGGGAATGTGCTCGACCCGTTCGAGGTGATCGACACGTTCGGCGTCGACGCGCTCCGGTACTACTGCTTCCGGGAAGTGTCATTCGGCCGGGACGGGTCGGTCTCGCGGGACGGGTTCGACGCCCGTTACGAAGGCGAGCTGGCCAACGAGCTGGGCAACCTGGCGAGCCGGACGATCGCGATGGTCAACCGCTACCGGGACGGCGTCATCCCTCCCGTCCTCACCGTGCCGGCCCTGAGCGCCGACTTCGCCGGCCTCGGCGACGAGGTCTGCGGCCTGCTCGACCGGGCGGAGATCAGCCAGGCACTGGAGGCGATCTGGCAGCGGGTCCGCCGGCTCAACCGGTACGTCGAGGAGCAGGCGCCGTGGAAGCTCGCGAAGGACCCGGACCGGGCCGGCGAGCTCGACGGCGTGCTCGCGTCGCTGGCCGAGGGACTGCGGGTCGTGACCGTGTTGCTGGTGCCGTATCTGCCTGCTTCGATGGGGATTCTGCTGGCCGCGCTCGGCGAGTCCGACGCCGGTTTCGGGGCAGCCGCCCTGCGGGAGTCGGGCAGCGGCGCCCGCGTCGAGACGATCCCGCCGCTGTTCCCGAAGCTCCGGGCCTGACCCGCGACCGGCCGTGGTCGACAGCCACACACACCTCCACCTGTGCGACCCGCCGGACGCCGAGCTCGTCGCGGCCGCCGGCGAGGCCGGGGTCAGGCGGATCCTGACCGTCGCGATCGACGACGCGTCGTGCGCCGCCGTGCTCGACGCGGCCCACGCCCACCCGAGCGTGTTCGCGGCGATCGGTCGCCACCCGAACACGGCCGATGACTTCGATGTCGACGTACTGCGACCGTTCGCGGCCGACCCCCGGTGCGTCGCGATCGGCGAGACCGGCTTCGACTACCACCACCGCTCCACACAACCAGCTCAGCAGCGCCGGGCGTTCATCGAGCAGATCGAGCTCGCGCGCGATCTGGGAAAGCCGCTGGTGATACACACACGCGAGGCCGACGACGACACGCTCGCCCTGCTGCGCGACCGGGCCGGTGGCCTGCGTGTCGTGCTCCATTGCTTCTCGATGGCCGGCCGGGTCGACGAGTGCGTCGCCGAGGGCTGGTGGATCTCGTTCGCGGGGAATGTCACGTTTCCGAAGGCGGCAGACCTCGCCGCGGCCGCCGAGCGCGTCCCGGCCGACCGGCTGCTGGTCGAGACCGACGCACCGTTCCTCACGCCGGTGCCCCGTCGCGGCCGGCCGAACCAGCCGGCCAGTGTCGTGCACACGGCGCGCTTCGTGGCCGGCCGGCGGGGTGTCTCATATGAGGACTTCGAGCGCGATGTCGACCGTTGCGCGGCGGACCTGTTCGGATGGTGAGCGCCCGGCAGCCGTCGCTGCGCCGGCTCGACGAGTTCGACGTCCGCCCGCGGCGGGAGCTCGGCCAGAACTTCCTGATCGACTCGAACGTCCTCGGTGTGATCGAGCGGGCGGCCGACCTCGGTCTCGAGGATGTCGTGCTCGAGATCGGCGGCGGGCTCGGCGTGCTGTCCGAGCACCTCGCCGCCCGGGCGGCCCACGTCCACGTGGTCGAGATCGACCGCCGGCTCGAGCCGGCCCTGCGGGACGCGGTCGACCCGTTCGAGAACGTCACGCTCCACTTCGACGACGCGATGGCGCTCGACTTCACCCGGCTGGACCCGCCGGTCGGCAAGGTGATCGCCAACCTGCCGTACGGGATCGCCGCCGGCGTGATCCTGCGGACGATCTTCGACCTGCCGGGCGCCGGCGTCTGGGTCGCGATGGTCCAGCGGGAGGTCGGCGAGCGGTTCGCCGCCGGGCCGGGCACCGGCGTCTACGGGATCCCGTCGGTGCTCGCCCAGCTGTCGTGTGACGTGCGCGTCATCCGGCGGGTCTCGCGGACCGTCTTCCACCCGATGCCGAACGTCGACTCCGTGCTGATCGGCCTGCGGCGGACGGGCCCGGCCCCGGTGGCCGGCCTCCGGGAGCTGGTCGCCGGGGGATTCGCCCATCGGCGCAAGGCGCTCGCCCGCTCGCTCGCGCTGAGCACGGGAGCCGACGTCGGGGCCGTCCGGGCGGGTCTCGTCGAGCTCGGGCATCCGGCCGACGCCCGGGCCGAGCGGCTCTCGCCGGCCGACTTCGCCGCCCTCTGGGAGCTTCTGTGACCGGCCGGGACAGCGGCGTCCTGATCGAGTTGGCGCCGGCCAAGATCAACCTCTGCCTGTACCTCGGGCCGACCCGGGCCGACGGCCGGCACGAGCTGGTCTCGATCGTGCAGTCGATCAACCTCTGCGACCGGCTCCGCCTGAGCGCGGCGGACGCCGGCGCGGCCGGCGACGAGGTCCGCTGCCCGGGCGTCGACGGGCCGAACATCTGCGCGGCCGCGCTGGCCGCCTTCCGGGCGGCGACCGGCTGGGACGGCCCGCCGCAGGTCCTCGAGATCGAGAAGCACGTGCCGGTCGCCGCCGGGATGGGCGGCGGGTCGGGCGACGCTGCGGCCGCGCTGCGGCTGATCGCCCGGCGGGCGGGGATCGACGACCTCGACCTCGAGCTCGAGCTGGCCGCCGGTCTCGGCGCCGACGTCCCCGGCCAGGTCCGGCCGGGCCGGGTCCTGGCGACCGGCGCCGGCGAGCGGATCGTCCGCCTGGCGGACCCGGCCCCGTTCGGGATCCTCGTGCTCGCGTCGAGCGCCAGGCTGAGCACGCCGGACGTCTTCGGCCAGGCCGACCGGATGGGTCTCGGGCGGACCGCGGCCGAGCTGGCCGGCCTGGACCCGATCGGCCGGCCGGAATACGTCAACGACCTCGAGCCGGCCGCCCGCGCGCTCGAGCCGACGATCGCCGACGCGCTGGCCGAGGCCGGCCGGCTCGGTGCCCACACGACGATGGTCAGCGGGTCGGGTCCGACCGTGTTCGGCCTGTTCCGGACACCGGCCGGCGCCGTCGCCGCGGCGGCGTCGGTCTGGGAGCGAGACCCGGCGCCGGTGGCCGCAACCCCCTTCGTCGGCTCGGTAGGTCACAATTGAGGCTGCGGTCATGAGCAACACCGCGACCATCTACCTGATTGCCGGAGTCTGCGGCGTGCTCGGCCTGGCCGCGTTCGTCGGTCTGATCCTCGTTCCGGCCTGGAGCTCGTACTCCCGCCTCTGGCAGCGGATGACCGCGGCCGTCCTCTCGCTCTACGTCCTCGCCGCCCTGCTCGGGATCGGCCTGGTCGGGGCCGGCGGCGTGCTCTGGCTCTACGACCGTTTTTCGACCTGATTTGCGGTCTGATGCCGCGATCGGCGAGGATCACGTGATGGCGACCGTCTCCAAAGGTCTGGATCTCGAGGCGCTGGACGCGATAACCGAGGCCGTCGAGTCGGGCGCCGGCCTCCCGGAGGTCGTCCGGGCGGCGTCGCGCGCGCTCGACGCGAGCATCGCCGTGCTCGACCGCAGCGGCCAGACGATCGCCGTCGCCGCGCGTTCGCCGGCCGACGAGCGGTCGCTCCAGGCCGAGGGTCCGGAAGTCGAGACGTTGGAGCTCCGCGTCGCCGACACGGCGGTCGGACGCCTGCGGCTGCGGCTGCGGTCCGCGCCGAGTCCCGCCCTCCTGCGCCTCGTGATCACGCTGGTCGCGTCCGAGGTCGAACGCCTCAGAGCTCCCGACCTGGCTTCCGAGGCGGCGGCCGCGTCCTTCCTGTGCGGCGTGCTCGGCCGGGAGATCACCGACCGCGAAGAGCTCCTCGCCCGGGGGCGGGCCCTCGGGCTGGCCGACATCGAGCGGGGCGGGTCGATCCTCGTGGCCCGGGCCCGGTCGCTCGTGCCGGCCGAGGAGGGCTGGCGGTCGCGGCTGCGCCAGGTCGCCGAACGCGGCGCCCGGGGGGCTGCCCCGTCGGCCGTCGCCGTACTCTGGGCCCGGGACGCGCTCGCCGGCGCGGAGGTCGTCCTGCTGATCGCCGGGACCGACGAGCCGGTGGCCCAGCGGGCGGCCGACGGCGTCGTCCGCGAGCTGTGGGCAAACCTTCCCGGCTGCACGTTCTCCCTCGGGCGCAGCCGGGTCGCCCACGACCCGACCCACCTGCCCCGGGCGGCCGACGAGGCCCGCCTGGCGGCGAACGTCGCCGACGGGGACGCCGATCGGGACATCCTCGCCTTCGAGGAGACCGGCGCCTACCGGCTGCTGCTGAGCGCGATGAGCGAGAACCCGGCCGAGCTCCACCGCTTCTACGAGGAGACGGTCGAGCCGCTCGTCTCCTACGACGAGCAGTACGAGAAGGATCTGGTCAACACGGTCGAGGCCTTCCTCGAGGCCGACGGCAACGTCGCCGGGACGGCCCAGCGGCTGTTCACCCACCGCCACACCGTCCGCTACCGGCTCGAGCGGGTTCGCGAGCTCTCGGGCCTGGACGTCGGGTCGAGCGACGGCCGGGAGAAGCTCAGCCTCGGGTTGAAGGCGATGCGGGTGCTCGGGATCGCGTCGACCCGCGGGCCGGCCAGCGAGGCCGGGACCGGGGCCGGGCGGGTGCCGATCCGGGGATCGTCGACCGGCTGAGCCGGCCCGGCCCGGTCCGCGCGGCGTGGGTCGCGGGGTCGGCAGTCGTGGCTGGGCGGCGGCCGGGCGGTGGGCCGGGATTCGTGCGGGTGGGGGCGGCGGAGTCCGTGCTCGGGCCTCGCGACTTGCGGCCGATCAGGACGCCGCGGCGGCCGGTCGAGCTGGGGGGCAGGGACTCGAACCCCGATAGCCGGCGCCAAAGGCCGGAGTCTTGCCATTAGACGACCCCCCAAGGGACGATCGTGCCGATTCTAAGCCGTTGCCTTACGCTCCCGGCGTGCCCGCACCCACCGTCCTGATTCTCGCCGCCGGCGTCGGCTCGCGGATGCGCTCGCGCCATCCGAAGGTCCTCCACGACCTCTGCGGCCGGCCGATGGTCGCCTGGCCGATCGCCGCGGCCGTCGAGGCCGGGGTCGGCCGGGTCGTCGTCGTCGGCGGCCCGGGTCGCGAGCTCGACGGCCAGCTTCCGGCGGGCGTCGGGCTCGCCGTCCAGGCCCGGGCGCTCGGGACCGGCGACGCGGTCCGGGCGGCGGCCGCCGAGATCGATCGTGCGGGCGACGTGGTCGTCCTCGCCGGCGACGTTCCCCTCGTCACGGCCGCCCTGATCGCCGATCTGGCGGCCGCCCATGCGGCGAGCCGGGCGTCGGCGACGATGGCGACGATGGTGCTCGCCGACCCGGCCGGCTACGGCCGTGTCGTCCGGGACGCGGCCGGCGACGTCGACCGTGTCGTCGAGACGAAGGCGCCGGGCGACGCCAGTCCGGACGAGCTCGAGATCCGCGAGGTCAACACGGGCATCTTCGCCTTCCGCGGCGGCGATCTGCTCGACGCGCTCGACCGGGTCACGGCCGAGAACGCCCAGGGCGAGTACTACCTGCCCGACGTCCTGCGCGTCCTGCGGGCGGCCGGTCGGAGGGTCGCGACGCACGAGGTCGACGACCCGGCGCTCCTGCTCGGCGTCAACGACCGGGTCGGCCTGGCCGCGGTCCGCGTCGTCGCCCAACGGCGAATCCACGAGCGGCACATGCTGGCCGGGGTGACGATCGTCTCGCCGGCGACGACGACGATCGACGTCCTCGTCGAGATCGGGCCGGACACCGTGATCGAGCCGTGCACCCAGCTGCTCGGATCCACGCGGATCGGGTCCGGCGCGACGATCGGCCCGCACAGCACGGTGATCGACGGCGTGCTCGGTGACGAGACGCGGGTTCTCCACTCCCACCTCGAGCGCTGCGAGCTCCGCGCCGGCGCCGGCGTCGGCCCGTTCGCCTACCTGCGCCCGGGAGCCCTCCTGCGCGAGCGGGCCCGGGCCGGGACGTTCGTCGAGATCAAGAACTCGGACATCGGCGCCGGCGCGAAGGTCCCCCACCTGTCCTACATCGGCGACGCCGACGTCGGCGAGGGCACGAACATGGGCGCCGGGTCGATCACGGCGAACTACGACGGCCAAGCCAAGCACCGTACGACGATCGGCGCCCGCGGCCACGGCGGCGTCCACGTCTCCTACGTGGCGCCCGTCACGCTCGGCGACGACGTCTGGACGGCGGCCGGCTCGGTGATCACCGACGACGTCGAAGACGGCGCGCTGGCCGTCGCCCGGGCCCGTCAGCACGACGTCCCCGGCTACGATCGCCGCCGGTCCGGCGACCCCGCCACGTAGACTCCGGCCCCGGATGAGCGCGCTCGAGACGCGGACGGCACTGACCAGCCTTCCGATCGACTACGACAAGCGGCTGATGCTGTTCGCCGGCCGCGCGAACCCCGGCCTGGCGGCGACGATCGCCGAGAAGCTCGGTGTCAGCCTCGGCCCGGTCACGCTGAAGACCTTCTCCAACGGCGAGGTCTACTGCCGCTACGGGGAATCGATCCGCGGGGCCGACGTCTTCATCGTCCAGCCGACCTGCGGCAACCCGGCGACCGGGATCACGGCGAACGACGCGCTGATGGAGCTGCTGATGATGATCGACGCGGCCGTCGGCGCGTCGGCTCACCGGGTGATCGCCGTGATGCCGTGGTTCGCCTACTCCCGCCAGGACAAGAAGTCGGCGCCCCGCGAGCCGATCAGCGCCCGGCTCGTCGCCCACATGCTCGAGGCGGCCGGGGCCGACCGGGTCCTCACGATGGACCTCCACTCGGGCCAGGTCCAGGGCTTCTTCAAGAAGCCGGTCGACCACATGACGGCGCTCTTCATCCTCACCCAGTACTTCCACGATCTCCACCTTCCCGACCTCGTCGTCGTTGCCCCGGACGTCGGCCGGGCCAAGCTCAACCAGAAGTTCGCCGAGAAGATCGGCGCCGACCTGGCGATCCTGACCAAGGAGCGCCCAGCCCACTCGGAGGCGGAGATCGGCTACCTGATCGGCGACGTCCGCGGCAAGACGGCTGTCATCGTCGACGACATCATCGACACCGCCGGGACGCTTCGGGCCGCCGCCGAGACCGTGCTCGCCCAGGGGGCCTCGCGGATCTTCGTGGCCGCGACCCACGGGATCTTCTCGGGCGACGCCTTCGACAAGCTCGCGTCGATCCCCTTCGAGCAGATCGTCGTCACCGACACGATCCCCCTCCGGGCCGACGCCCCCGGCAACGTCCTCGTGCTTCCGTGCGCCGACCTCCTGACCGACTCGATCCGCCGGATCTTCACCGACGGGTCGGTGAGCGAGGTCTTCGGTGGCGAGAACCAGCTCTTCTGAGCTGGCCGCGTTGATCGGCCTGCTCGGCCTGACCGACGAGGAGACGCTCGAGATCTTCGCGGTCGACCCGCTCAGCCTGATCTCCGGCGAGCTCGACCACCGGCCGGAGCTGCCGATCCTCGCCGTCCTCGCCCAGGCCGCCGTCGAGCAGGCCGGGCCCGCCGGACTCCACCGCTGGATGCGGGCCAAGGGTCCGGCCGGCCGCCCGGTCGATCTGCTCGTCGCCGGCGACTTCGCCGGCTTCGAGGACGCCCTCGGCACGCTCGCCGACCGCGGCCTCGTCCTGCGCTCGGCGCCGTTCGCCGGGCCCCGACCGGACGGGCTACCCGGAGCCGACGGCGGTCCGACCACTGGGCCGGGCCGGGAAGACTGACGGGCTCTAGCTTTTCGCCCGTTTGGTCGATTACCTTGTCGGAGAGCTTGCGCCTGAAGGTCGGCAGCCGGCAGTCGTCAACAGATCAGCCAAGGAGGCCAAGTGGACGATCAAGATCACAGTTCGGGCATCGATGACGACGACGCCGAGGGCCTGCTCCGGCGTGCCCTGCTCGACTCCGACGGGTCGGTCGCCGTCGCCCTGCGGGTCGGCGGCCTCGCCCTGTGTGACGCGCTGACCGTCGTCTTCCACGGCCGCCGCGACCTCGGCACGATCCAGACCTACGTCGCCCACGGCGGCCGGGGCGCCGGCGCGGCGCTCGCTCCCGACGAGCTGCTCCGCGTCCCCTGCGATCTCGATCTGGCCGACGCGGCCGACCGGGAGGATGCCGAGCACCTGTATGCGAGTCAGGCCGGTGCGATGCGCGACGCCCTGCTCGCCGCCGACACCGTCCTCGCCGTCTGGCGCGAGCCGCTCGAGGACCTGATCGGGGCCGATGTCACGATCGACCGGCGATCGCCCTGTCCGCCCGGCTGCCGGCTGCCCGGCTGATGCCGGTCGCCCTGATCGCGCCCGAGCGCCGGATGACGGTGACCCCGGTCTGCGGCGCGCGGACCCTCGCCGAGGGTCGTCCGCCGCTCGGGATCGCCTGCGCCCAGCAGGACGTCGTCCGCGTCTACCCGCTGCCCGACGACCCCCAGCGCTGCCTCGAGGACTTCCTCGACCTGACCGCGATCCACGCCCGGGCGCTGGCCGAGCAGCTCGACCACCAGGAGGCGTCGGTCCGGCGGTTCCTCGAGCTCAGCGACTGACACCGACTCCGGTCGACCGGTACTGGACCGTCCAGTACCGGGGTGGTTCGGCGAGCTCGCCGACCCGCCCATTCCCGCAGCTCCGCGCCCAGCCGACGCGCCCGGGTCGTCCGCCGCCCAGACCGCGGCGCCGGACCTGCCGGCACCCGACGTGCCCACGCCCGGGCCGGGCCGGGCCGGGCCGGGCCGGCTACTCTCCGGCCGGTGTCCCGCCGACTGAGGATCACCCTGATCGGGGCCGGCGTCGTCCTCTTCGTCGTGATCAGCGGCCTGCTCGCCCGCTTCCTCTCGGTCGAGAACCTCGAACGCCAGGACGTCCTCGGGCTGCTTCAGGCCGAGGCCCGGGGTGACGCGACCGAGATGTTCGCCAAGCTCCACGGCTGCACCGGCTCGTGCAGGGCGATCGTCGGAGCCGACGCCGCCAGGCTGCGAGGGGCCGGCGTCGTCAAGATCCTCGCCTATCACTCGGCGACCGCGTTCGCCCTGACCGGCAAGACCGGCCAGACGCGGGTCGCCTGGAAGCTCGGAACCCGCCTCCCCGACGTCCAGTGCGTGACCCTCCATCGCGGCGGCAACCCCGTCTCGGGGATCTCGGTCACCCTCCTGCGGATCAGCCGGCCGATCCCGCTGACGAGCGACTGCTGAGCGGCGGCCGACCGCCGGCGGCGGGGCGACCCCGAGTTCGGCGCAGGGTTCCTCCGGGGACCGGGGGCCGGGGGCCGGGGACCCGGGTGGGCCCTGGGGTCTGGGGACCGGGGCCGCGGGACAGGGGGCTGCGGGGTGTCAGGCTTTTGAGAAGAATCGTACGAATCGCGACAGAGTGTCGTGTTATGTACCGAAACCCAAAAATAGCCATCAGCTCGCGTCTTTACTTTCGTCGGTCGTCGGCCCGGACACCTCGCGACGAGCCGGTCGAACCCAAGCCCACCGCCCAACCCACCCGGACGAGGTCGAACCCGGCCGCTGCGCTAGGATGCCGGAGCTCATGGCCGCCAACCAGACCACCAAGCTCGAAGTCAAGCGTCGCGAGGTCTCCGGATCCCGAGCCGTCCGCCGGCTGCGCCGGGCCGGCATGGTTCCCGGCGTCCTCTACGGCGGCGACGGCGAGCCGATCCCCTTCGAGGTCGGCGAGCGGGTCCTCCGCCACGCGCTGGCCGGCAGCGGCGCGGTGATCGACCTCCAGGTCGACGACGACCCGCCGACACCAGCCGTCCTCAAGGACGCGCAGCGCCACCCGGTTCGCGGGCAGACGATGCACGTCGACCTGGTCCGCGTCCGGCTCGACATCGCGATCCACGCGACCGTCCCGCTCGAGCTGACCGGCGGCGACGACGCGCCCGGCGTCAAGGACGGCGGCGTGCTCGAGCAGATCATCCGCGAGCTGAACGTCGAAGCCCTGCCGGCGGCCGTCCCCGAGTCGATCGTCCACGACGTGTCGGCGATGCAGATCGGCGACACGATCACGCTGGCCTCGCTCGTACCCCCGGACGGCGTCCACCTGCTGGACGACCTCGAGCACACGGTCGCCACGCTCTCCCCGCCGCGCGTCCAGTCCGACGAGCCGGAGATCGAGGGCGAGACCGAAATCGTCGGCGGCTCGGCTTCGGCCGCGGGCGACGGCGAGTAGTCACTGCACCTGACTGACGGTCGACCGTCCGCTCGAGCCCGACCCGGCCGAGCCGACACGGGCCCAAGTTGAACCTCCGTCGCGGCGCCCCGGTCGCCTGGCTGATCGTCGGCCTCGGCAACCCCGGCCGGGAGTACGTCTCGACCCGGCACAACGTCGGCTTCGCCGTGATCGACGAGCTCGCCCGCCGGTGGGGGATCGACGGTGGACGAGACCGGTTTCGCGGCCGTCTGCGCGAGGGGCGGGCCGGCGCCGGCGGCCCGCATGTCGCCCTGCTCGAGCCGCAGACCTTCATGAACGACGCCGGCCGGTCGGTCGGGCCGGCCCGGGGGATGCTCAAGGTCGACCTCGATCATCTGCTCGTCGTCCACGACGAGATCGACATCCCGTTCGGCGAGGTCCGCACCCGGCTCGGCGGCGGACTGGCCGGACACAACGGGCTGAAATCGCTCCGCCGCGAGCTCGGCGGGCCGGACTTCGCCCGCGTCCGGGTCGGCGTCGGCCGGCCGGACTCGACCGACCCGGAGATCGTCTCGGCCCACGTGCTCGGCCGGTTCGCCGAATCGCCGGCCGACGTCGAAGCCCTCGTCGGGCGGGCGGCCGACGCGGCGATCGCGATCGTCAGCGGCGAGACCCGGCTCGGCGGCTGAGCGGATGGCGCTCCGCCAGCTGCTGAGCCACATCGCCCGCGACGACGCGGCCGTCGCCCTGGCCCGGGACGGCGGCGACGCGTTCTGCGCGTCGGCCCTGCGACCCTTCCTCCTGGCCGCCCTGATCGACGGCGTGCCGGACGCGCCGGCGACCAGGAGCCCGGCAATCGTCGTCGCGCCCGACGATCGGACGGCCCGCGACCTGGCCGGCGACCTGGCGAGCTGGCTCGGCCCCCGGACGGTCCGCTACTACCCGTCCCGCGGGGTCACCTACGAGTCGCACCTCGCCCCGCCGCCGCATCTCGTCGGCCTGCGGATCGCCGCCCTCGACGCCCTGCTCGGCTGGGAGGAGGGGGCCGCGCCGGTCGTCGTCGTCGCGGCCGGCGCCCTCGCCGAGAAGGTGCCCGACCCGGCCCTGCGACCCCATGGCTTCGAGCTGCGGGTCGGCGACCTGCTCGATCTCGACGAATGCTCCGAGGCCCTCGTCGGATGCGGCTACGAGCGGGTCGAGCAGGTCGACGACCGCGGCCAGTTCGCCGTCCGCGGCGGCATCCTCGACGTCTACCCGGCGACCGGCGACCGCGCCGTCCGGGTCGAGCTGTTCGATATCGAGATCGAGTCGCTGCGCAGCTTCTCGACCTTCACCCAGCGTTCGCTCGACACGCTCGACACGGTCGAGATCGCCCCGGCCGCCGAGCTCGCACCCGAATACCGTCCGCCCGAGCTCGGCCTGCTCGAGGCCGGCGACGACCGGCCGGACATCGCCGACCTGCTCCCGGTCGACCGGTTCTGCCCGCTGCTCGATCTGGTCGGGTCCACCGCGACGATCCTCGTCGCAGCGACCGAGGAGCTCGGTCCGGTCCTCCGCGACCAGTGGACCGACGTCTGCGCCGTCTTCCACGACGCCGACGCCCACGACCTCTACGTCCGGCCGGAGGAGATCGAGCGGGAGCTCGCCGAGCGGTCGCACGTCCGGCTCCACTCGACGACCGGCACGGCGGCCGTCGAGTTCCATGCCCAGGCCGCCGGCAGCGCGGCCCGGTCGCTGGCCGAGGCGGAGGCCGGCCTGGAGAAGATGCTGCGATCGAAGTACCGGACCGTCGTGACCTGGTCGCGGCGGGGCGAGGGTGAGCGGGCGGCCCACAACCTCGCCCGCCTGAGCGCCGGCTGGCTCGAGCCGGGGACCCCCGCGGAGACGCTCAGCTTCGTCGCCGCGAGCCTCCGCGAGGGGTTCGTCGCCCCGGGCTTCGGCCTCGCGGTGATCCCCGACCACCGGCTCTACCGTCGCCGGTCCGATCAACGCTCCGCCCCGAGCATCGGCCGCCGCGGCGCCCTGCGGTCGTTCGCCGATCTGCGGACCGGCGACATCGTCGTCCACGAGGCCCACGGGATCGCCCGCTTCGCCGGCTTCGACACGCGGACGATCTCCGGGGTCACCCGGGACTACCTGTACCTCGAGTACCAGGGCGACGACCGCGTCTACGTGCCGACCGACCAGCTCGCCCGGATCTCCCGGTACGTCGGCGCCGGCGGCGACCACCCGCCGCTGTCGAAGCTCGGCGGGACGCGTTGGGACGCGCTCAAGGCCCGCGCCCGGCACGCCGCCCAGGAGCTGGCCGGCGAGCTGCTCCAGCTGTACGCCGAGCGTCGCCGGCGGGCCGGCCACGCGTTCGCCTCGGACGGCGACTGGCAGCGGGATTTCGAGCAGCGCTTCCCGTACACCGAGACGCCCGACCAGCGGGATGCGATCGACGCGGTCAAGGCCGACATGGAGGCTCCCCGGCCGATGGACCGGCTGATCTGCGGGGACGTCGGCTACGGCAAGACCGAGGTCGCCCTGCGTGCCGCCTTCAAGTGCGCGGCCGACGGCCGCCAGGTCCTGATGCTCGTGCCGACGACGATCCTCGCCCAGCAGCACTTCGGCACCTTCAAGGAGCGGCTGGCCGACTATCCGTTCACGATCGAGCAGGTCTCCCGGTTTCGCAGCACGGCCGACCAGCGGGTGGCGATCGACGGCTTCAAGAAGGGTCAGGTCGACATCCTGATCGGGACGCACCGCCTCCTGTCGCGGGACGTCCGCGCCAAGGATCTCGGCCTGCTGGTGGTCGACGAGGAGCAGCGGTTCGGCGTCAAGCAGAAGGAGCTGCTCCGCCAGCTCCGACTCCAGGTCGACGTGATCGCGATGTCGGCGACGCCGATTCCTCGGACCCTGCAGATGTCGCTGGCCGGCCTGCGCGACATCTCGGTGATCGAGACGCCGCCGGAGGGCCGCCGGCCGGTCAAGACGTACGTCGGCGAGTACGACGAGCAGCTCGTCCGCCAGGCGCTCGAGCGCGAGCACGCCCGCGGCGGCCAGGGCTTCTTCCTCCACAACCGGGTCGACACGATCGAGGAGACGGCCTCCCGCCTGCGGTCGCTCTGCCCGACCCTGCGGTTCGTCGTCGCCCACGGCCAGATGGGGGAGACCGAGCTCGAGAAGATCATGCTCGGCTACCTGCGGGGCGACGCCGACGTCCTCGTCTGCACGTCGATCATCGAATCCGGGATCGATATCCCCCAGGCGAACACGCTGATCGTCGAGCGGGCCGACACGTTCGGCCTGTCCCAGCTCTACCAGATCCGCGGGCGGGTCGGCCGCAGCCGGGAGCGGGCGTACGCGTACATGCTGTTCGACTCGGCCGCCGCCCTGACCCCGCTCGCGGCCCAGCGCCTGGCCGCCCTGTCGGACTTCACCGAGCTCGGCGCCGGCTTCCAGGTCGCGATGCGCGACCTCGAGCTGCGGGGGGCCGGCAACCTGCTCGGCGACGAGCAGTCCGGCCACGTCGCGGCGCTCGGCTTCGAGCTGTACATGCAGATGCTCGACGAGGCCGTCCAGGCGGCCGGCCCGGTCGAGGGGGACGAGCCGACGTGGGAGCCGGTCCGCCTCGATGTCGACGTCGACGCGTACGTGCCCGGCGACTACGTGCCGTACGAGCAGGCAAAGATCGACATCCACCGGCGGATCGCCGGGGCGGTCGAGCTGGCCGACGTCGAGAAGCTGCGCGACGAGCTCGAGGATCGTTTCGGTCCTGTGCCCGACCCACTGGCCAACCTGCTCGCGCTCCAGCGGGCCCGGATCCAACTCGGCCAGGCCGGCGCCAGGTCGGTCACCTTCCGGGCGGGTCGGCTGACCGTCGTGCCGATCGAGCTCGACTCGATCCGGGTCCGCGCGCTGCGGGCCGGCCTGCCCGAGGCGGTCTACGAATCCGGGCGCTCGCAGGTCTCGATCCGCGTCCCCGAGGATCCCCGGCTCCGCTTCCCGGCCGTGCTCGCCGCGGCCGACGCCGTCCTCGCGGCGGTGCGTGCCGTCGCCTGACTTCGCTAGCATCACCGACTTCGTGGCCCGCCCCTCTCGCTCACTCGCGGCGTTTCTCGCCGCCGCCGTCTCTGTCGTGCTGATCGCCGCGTGCGGCGGCAGCGGAGGCGGCGTTCCGTCGAACGCGGTCGCCGTCGTCGACGGATCGCCGATCACGAAGGCGTCGTTCGCCCACTGGATGCAGATCGCCCAGAACTCGACCGCGACGTCGGCCACCGCGACCCACGCGCCGGTCCCGGTCCCGCCGGACTTCACGGCGTGCGTCGCCTACCACAAGACGAACGACCCGAAGCCCGCGAAGGGTCAGCCGGCGGCGACGACCGCGTCGCTGAAGACCGAGTGCCAGCAGGCGTACACGAGCGCCCTCCAGCAGACGATGCCCTTCCTGATCACGGCCGACTGGCTCCAGGGCGAGGCGGCCGAGCAGAAGATCAAGGTCACGCCGGCGACCGTCGCGTCCCAGCTCAAGCAGATCGAGGCCGCCCAGTTCCCGACGCCGACCGCCCTGGCCGAGTTCCTCCAGGAGTCGGGCGAGACGAACGCCGACCTGCTCTTCCGGGTCCGCGTCGACGCCCTGTCGAACGACATCAGGACGAAGGTCACGAACAGCGCGCCGAAGCCGACGCCGGCGGCGATCTCGGCCTACTACAACAAGAACAAGTCGAAGTACGGCAAGCCGGCGACGCGTGACCTCCGGGTCATCCTCGTCAAGACCCAGGCTTCGGCCAGCCGCGTGCTCGCCCTGCTGAAGTCCGGCAGCAGCTTCGCGAAGCTCGCCAAGCAGTTCTCGATCGACCCGGACACGAAGAGCAAGGGCGGCGCGCTGATCGGCCAGCCGCAGACCGCGCTCGAGTCGAACCTCGGGACGGCCGTCTTCAAGGCGCCGTTGCACAAGGTCGAGGGCCCGGTCAAGACGACGCTCGGCTACGAGATCTTCAT
>DATAUX010000086.1:0-16672 GCA_036268015.1 Solirubrobacteraceae bacterium
GCCCTCCCAGTACGCTCGCGTGCCCCACGCCTAGCCGTCGTCATATCGGTGCCCCGGCCAAGACGCGTGCGACGGGACCACCATGCGTCTTCCCACGCCGCAGGATGCGCTCGGCGGTGGATCAACCAGCCGCCAGCCAAGGCGACGGGGAACCACTGCTCGACGAAGCCGTGCTCGGTCCAGGTCGAGAGCCTCGACGGCGACGTTCCGAGCAGCATCTTGCCGCTGTACTCACTCCAGGCGGCGGGGAGCATCTACGAGCTCGGCGTCGCCGTCGCTCGTGGCGAACTGGTGAGTGTCGCGCGGGGGGGCACAAGCTAAGGGATCGAGGGGGCCGACCGGCGCCAGGCACGCCCCGCCGGAGCGCTCGAGACGAGCGAGGGGAAGGCAGCCTCCAGCGGGTTCGCGCCGACGGGCGGGCCGGCTGAGGAGTCTTACGAGGCGGAAACGCTTGTCCGAGCGGGCTCGCATCTACTCAGTCCGGTGTGACAATGACCTCGTGACCGTCTCTGGCCATGCCCGCGGATCGATCCTCGTGGTCGACGACGAGCCAACGATCGCGGAGGTCGTCTCCCGATATCTGGTGCGCGCCGGCTACGAGGTCCGGTCGGTCTCCGACGGTGTCGGCGCGCTCGAGGCGGTCGACGCCCGCCGGCCGGACCTCGTCGTCCTCGACCTGATGCTGCCGGGGATCGACGGTCTCGAGGTGATGCGGCGGATCCGCGACCGCGACCGCGACCGGATCGCGATCATCCTGCTGACGGCCCGCGGCGAGGAGACCGACCGGGTCGTCGGCCTCCGGCTCGGGGCCGACGACTATGTCGTCAAGCCGTTCTCCCCGCTCGAGCTCGTCGCCCGGGCCGACGCCGTCCTGCGGCGGATCGACACGAGTGCGGACGACCGGCCGACGCTCGAGTTCGACGGCCTGCGGATCGAGCCGGGGGCCCGGCGGGTGACCGTCGACGGCGGGGAGGTCGCCCTGACCCAGCGCGAGTTCGAGCTCCTGCTCTTCCTCGCCCAGCGGCCGGGCCGGGTGTTCACCCGCAACGAGCTGATGGACCACGTCTGGCAGTACTCGTTCTACACGGACACGTCGACCGTCACCGTCCACGTCCGGCGGCTCCGGGCGAAGATCGAGGCCGACCCGGGCCAGCCGCGGTATCTGGAGACCGTCTGGGGCGTCGGCTACCGGTTCTGCCCGTGACGAGCATCGTCGGATCCGAGGGTCCGGTCGTCCGGGGGCTCGCCGACCCGGCCGACCCGGTTCATGAGCGCCCGGCCGGGTCGGCCGGACGCCGGCTGGAGACACGCAGCGGTCTGGTCCTCGCCCTCGGCGCGGCGCTAGCCGTCGGCGTGGCGGCCGTCGCCGTCGACGGGATGCACGGCGCCCTCGTGATGCTCGAGATCCTCGTCCCGGTCGGCGTCCTCACGGTTGCCGGCGTCGCCGTCGCGCTCGGCCGGATCGGCCGGTTCGGCGGCCTGCGCCGGCAGCTCGCCCTGGTCGGAACGATCGCGATCGGCCAGTTCCTCCTGGCGATCGGGCTGCTCGTCGAGCTGATGTTCGTGTCTCGCCACGATGCCCTGTATACGGGGCTCGTCGCGATCTACGCCGGCCTGCTCGGCGGCTGGGCCGCCCGGGCGCTCGGCCGGCGGCTGCTCCACGACGTCGACCAGATCCGGACCGGCCTGGCCGCGGTCGGCGACGGCGCCCGGGAGATCTCGATCGACGTCGCCGGGGACGACGAGCTCGCGGGTCTGGCGACCGACGTCGAGCGGATGGTCGACCGGTTGGCGACCGAGGAGCGCGCCCGCAGCGCGGTCGAGGCGGCCCACCGCGACCTGATCGCGGCCGTGTCACACGACCTGAGAACGCCGATCACGTCGCTGCGGCTGCTGGCCGACGCGCTCCGGGACGAGGTCGTCGACCCGCGGTCGCGGGCCGAGTACGTCTCCCGGATCGCGACCCACGTGACCGCCCTCAGCGGGCTGATCGACGACCTCTTCGAGCTGTCGCGCCTCCAGGCCGGCGACGTCCGCTGGGCGATCGAGCAGGTTCCCCTCGACGAGCTCGTCCTCGAGACGGTCGACGCGATGCGTCCGGAGGCCGACGCCCACTCGGTGGCCGTCCGGGCCGAGCTGCCCGACGACCTGTTCCCGGTCCGCGGCAACCCCGAGCAGATCCAGCGGGTCCTCTTCAACCTGATCCAGAACGCGATCCGCCACACGCCGGCCGACGGCAGCGTCACGGTCCGGGCCCGGCCGACCGACGACCAGCTCGAGATCGAGGTCGCCGACACCGGATCCGGAATTCCGGCGGCCGAGCGCGAGCGCGTCTTCGAGGCCTTCTTCCAGGGGTCGTCCCGGGCCGCCCGAACCAACGGGAGCGCCGGCCTCGGCCTGGCCATCTCCCGCGCGATCGTCGAAGCCCACGGCGGCCGGATCTGGGTCGCCGACGCGGCCGACGGCACCCGCGTCCGCTTCAGCCTGCCCCTCGCCGTCGTCGCCTGACCCGGTCGGCGTCGACGGGAGCGTTTGCTCAGGGTTGACGACCCGCCCGAAGCCAAGGACAAGGCCTCGTGGTGTTTCTCACCTGTCGTCCGCGAGACCGCGCGCCACCCGACTCCGGCACCGCGCTTTTACCGCAGACGCGGTCGACCATCGCCGGCGCGACTCGTGCAGATGAATAGATGGAGTTCATAACGACGCTCGTTGCGCCGATCACACAGCTGCCCACGGACGAGGCATTTTGGTCTGCCTCGGATCGTAGCTTTGGTGCAGGCGATCGCCGGAGCTCTGGGCGCCGCATGGCTTTCCGCGAGCAGGATCGTCGTTCCCCAGGTGCCGATCTGCAGTACGAGCAAGGCTGCCGCAGCCACAAGTCGCTCGACGAGTCGACGCTTCGGCTGGTCGTTGTCCTGGTAGATCTGATCGTACGTGTGCGTCAGTTGTACGCATCCGTCGACCGTCGGCGCTTCAGGATCCAGGTCGAGCTCGAGGAGATCGCCGCCGCTCGCGATTTCCTTGATCTTGCGTCTCCGGACGAGATCAGGACCGTGAGAATCAGGAGAAGGGACAGCGCGAAGAGCAACATCCCCGCGAGCCTTGCCAGCTCCGACTCCGGGGTTTCCGGCATGGCGCTTACCCTAACCGGGCCTCGGGAAAGGTCAGCGCGCGGTGGTCACGACGAACGACGGCCGGAATGCCGCCGAGCCCGACTAGATGCCGCCGGATTCGTCCTTGATCATGGACTTGATTGGGTGCTTGGGGTGCTTTGGCATAGCCAGAGGATAGCGCGCAGTTTTCGCTGCGTAAGACGCGCCAAGCCATCCACCACGCAGACGCGTCCACCCACGATACGTCGAATTCTGGCGTCGAATCCCCGGGGGCGAGCTGCAGCGTGGCCGGATCAGTCGATTTGCGTGGCGTCGCGTTCGGGCCCCGGTCACGCGTGACCGCGGCTGCGGCGTCAAGGCTGGACTCGGCTCCAGGAACCCGAAACCAAGCCAGAAGACGCGGGCCAGAACCGCCCAGGCCGACCAACCCGGCCCACGGCCCTCTGCCAGAGAGTTCCCCCTGCCAACCCCGGTCACGAGCCACCGGCGCGGACCATCCGACCGCTGCAAGGCCGGTCCGCCGCACCAACACCCGTCACACCCGCCGACACCAACCCACGGGCAGCACTCCCGCGAAGAGAGTCCGGCCGGGAGCCGGCCCCGAGCGAAGCGACCCGACCGACCCCCGACCGAACTCTGACAACGCCAAGCGAAGCGAGCCGGCCGGCGGACGCCCGGACACTCACAGCGTCCTTTGGTAGTGACCGAACGCCCGCGTCGCGAACACCCCGCAGATCACGGTCAGGCCGACCAGCAGGCCGAGCCGGCTGCCGACCAGGCCCCAGTCCGTCTGCTGGGTCGCCGCCGACCGGCCGGCCTCGACGGCCCAGTTGACCGGGTTGAACTTTGCGACCGTCTGGATCCATGCCGGCATCAGGCTCTTCTGCATCAGCGCCGTCGACAGGAACGTCAGCGGCAGGACGACCATCGTCACCGCCCCGATCAGCGCCTCCCGCTGGCGGGCAAGGACGGCCACGCCGTTCGACAGCGACGAGAACGCCGCTCCCAGCAGGCCGCCGACCAGGATCAGGACGACGACGCCGGCTACCCCGCCCTCGTAGCTCGCCCCCAGGGCCAGCCCGAGCGCGACGATCAGCAGCGTCTGGACCATGATCGTCACCGCCGTGTAGATCACCGTCCCCGCGTTCAACGCCCCCCGCCAGACCGGCGACGCCAACTGACGGTCCATCACCCCGCCGTGGATGTCCTCGATGAACCCCATCCCGCTCCACCCGGCCGACGAGACCGCCAGCATCACGACGATGCCCGGCGTCAGGAAGTCGATGTACGACCCGTGGAACCCCGGAATCCGCGTGACCGCCTTGAACAGCGCACCGAACAACACCAGCCAGATCAGCGGCTGGGTCAGCGTGATGCCCATGTACGCCGGGTTGCGCACGAATACGCGCACGCCCCTCAGCGTGACCTGCCATGTCTGCCGTACCCCGCTCATGCCGCGACCCCCTCGAACTCCTGGTTTGCCTCGTCCAACGACCCGCCGGTCGCCGCCGTCGCCGTGAACGCCCGTCCCGCGTACCGCAGATAGACCTCGTCGAGCGACGGCCGGGCCATCGTCACCGACGTCGCCCGGACCCCGCGCGCCTCGAGCGCCCCGAGCACCGCCGGAACCGCCGCACCCCCGTCGCGGGCTCGCGCGCGGACCGACCGGCCGTCGATCCTCACGTCGTCGATCTCCCCGACCCGGCCCAGCGCTTCCACGGCCCGGCCGCCGGTCGCCTCGTCGAGCTCGACGTGGATCGTGTCGCCCTCCAGCCCGCTCTTCAGCCCGGCCGGCGTCCCTTCGACGACGACCCGGCCCCGATCGACGATCGCCAGCCTCGACGCCAGCCGGTCGGCCTCGTCCATGTAGTGCGTCGTCAGCAGAATCGTCATCTGCTCCTCGGACCGCAGCCGCTCGATCTCCCGCCACAACGCTACCCGCGCCTCCGGATCCAGCCCGGCCGTCGGCTCGTCCAGGAAGAGCACCTCCGGCCGGTGGAGCAGACCCATCGCGATGTCCAGCCGTCGGGACATACCCCCCGAGTACGTCTTCGCCTTGCGCCCGCCCGCGTCCGTCAGGCCGAACCGCTCCAGCGACTCGGTCACCCGCTGGCGGAGCACCCGGCCCGTGATCCCGTAGAACTCCCCCTGCAGGACCAGGTTCTCCCGGCCGGTCGCCTCCCCGTCACTCCCATGCTTCTGGCCGACCACGCCGATCACCCGGCGGACGCCGACCGGATCCCCCAGCACATCGATCCCCGCGACCCGCCCAGTCCCCCCGTCCGGTCGCGACAGGGTCGACAGGACTCTGACCGTCGTCGATTTCCCCGCCCCGTTGCGCCCGAGCAGACCGAAGATCGTCCCCCTGGCAACGGATAGGCTCAACCCGTCGAGCGCCGTCACGTCCGGCGGATACGTCTTTCTCAGATCTTTGGCTTCGATCGCCGTTTCCACTTGTCCTCCGCTCACTACGTCGAATAATGTCTATCGCCTCAAGTATCTTAGTTATCGAGAGGTCCTGATGTCAAGAGATAAGCGTGAAGTCTTCGACGAGTTGGTCCGCGAGGTCCGCCTCGGCCAGGAGGCCACACAGCGCTTCGACGAGGCCGTCGCCGAGGCCGCCGGCGTCAACCTGACCGACATGCGCTGCCTCGAGGTCCTCGGCCTCGAAGGCCCGGTCACCGCCGGCCGCCTGGCCGAGGCGACCGGTCTCACCAGCGGCGCGATGACCACCGCCCTCGACCGGCTCGAGCGCCGCGGGTACGCCCGCCGCGTCCGCGACACCACCGACCGTCGCCGCGTCCTCGTCGAGATCCTCCCCCTCGCGATCGACGGTGCCAGCCGCTTCTACGGCGAGCACATGGCCCACTCCGAGCGGGTCTTCACCCGCTACACCAAGCCCCAGCTCGAGCTCCTCCTCGAGTTCGTCCGCGACGGCCGCCAGCTCAACGAGCGGGCTGCCGCCAGGCTCGAAGCCCGGTCCCGCGGCCTGACCGACGAGTCCTACCGCGGCCCGACCGACGCGTCCTGACCGCGGCCCGACCGACGCGTCCTGACCCCGGCCCGACCGACGCGTCCCGACCCGCCGGCTCGCCAGACGCCGGCCGTCGGGCCCCTACGCCACGACCTCCCGTCCAGCCGGGCTACGCCACGACGCCACGCGCGAACCGCCGCGTCCGCGCCGCCACGTGGACGACCCCCAGCCGCTCGAACGCGTCCGCCGCGCCGATGACGACCGCCGTCCCCCGGCCGACATCCGACTGGCCGATCCTGATGCCGAGCTCCAGCTGACACCGGGCCTGCTCCAAAGGACGACCCACGACCGCCCACGCCTCGCTGGCCGCCCGCAACCGGTCGACCGCCTCCGGCAACTCCCCGGCCACGCCGACCGCCTCCAGCGCCGCCGCCCGGCCGACCGGGTAGCCCATCTGCCCGGCCCGCTCCTGCGCCTCCCGGGCCACCGCCCACGCCTCGTCGTCCCTGCCCGACCCCCGCAGCACCAGCGCCCGCGTCGCCGTCGCCTCGATCGACTGGCCAACCAGCCCAGCGTGCTCGCATACGTCGAGGCTCTCCAGGATCGCCGCGTCCGCCTGGCCGAACTCCCCCCGGTCGTAGAGCGTCAGCGCCAACCCGTGCAACGCCATGAACGCCGCCTCCGACGCACCCGCCTGGACCGCCAGCCGGTGCGCTCGCCGCAACCCGCTCTCCGCGCTCTCCCAGTCGCCCTCCCGCCACCGGAGCATCCCCAGCTGCGCATACGGCAGGCACAGTTTTCCGATCAGCCCGTCCCGCTCACCCAGGCCGACCGCCGCCTCGCACGTCGCCCGCGCCGACGTCCAATCGCACGCGTACAGCCCGAGCTGGGTCAGCCCGGCCAGCAGCTCGATCTGGGCCGGCACCTCGCCGATCTGCCGCGCCAACTCGAGGCCCTCCTCGTAGATCGAACGCGCCTCCGCGTACGCCGCCTCCGCGCTCTCCAGGTGGTGGCCCAGCGCCAACAGCGCCAGCACCGTCTCCTGCCGCTCGGCCGCCCGTCCCAACTCGACCGCCAGCTCGAGGTTCTCCCGCGCCTTGACCGTGTCCCCGATCCGACCGAAGATCCGCCCGAAGATGCCCCGCGCCCGGCTCGCCGCGCCCGGCTCGCCCGTCTGCTCAGCCAGCTGGAGAGCCTTCTCCGCCGAGTAGATCGCCAGCATGTTGTCGCCCGTCTCCATATACAGCCACGCCGCCTCCTCGTAGAGCCCGACCAGCACCGTCGACGGCGCCCCGTCTGCGATCAGGCTGATCCCCTGCTGGTGGTGGGCGATCGCCTCCCGCCGCTCGCCCTTGTGCGCCAGCGCCGCCCCGAGCTTCCGGTGCAGGCCGGCCACCAGCTCCTGGTCGCCGCGGTCGGACTGGTAGGCCAGCGCCGCCTCCCACAGGCCGATCGCCGCGTCGACCCGCCCCAGGCTGAGCAGGACGTCGCCCCGCTTCTCGTCGATCCGCGTCGCCACCGCGTCCGAGCTCGCATACCCGCGGGCCGATTCGTACCGCGTCAGCGCCTCCTCGTTCGAGTAGAACGCCCGCGCCGCGTCGCCCGCAGCCTCGAGGTGCACCAGCGCACGCTCCCGGTACGGACCGACCACCCCGGCCGCCAGCTTGACCTCCCCGCCCAACTGCGCCGCCCGGTCGAAGTGCTCGGCCACCAGCGCGACCACCTCGTCCGTCCGGTCGCCCGCCCGGTCCTCGATGAACCGCCCGACCTCGAAGTGCTTGCGCGCCCGGACCGACTTCGGCAGCATCCGATATGCGACATCCCGGATCAGGACGTGCCTGAACGCCAGCTCCGGCTCGCCGGCCAACACGCCGCCCTCGCCTGAGACGATCAGGTCCTTGTCGCGCAGCACACCAAGCGCTGCATCCAGATCGCCGCCGTCCTCCCGCGTGACATCCGCCAACGCTCCCGCCCAGAACGTCCGTCCGACCACCGCGGCGTGCGCCAGGACCCGCCGCTCCAGCCCGCCCAGCGAGTCCAGCCGGGCCGCCAGCAGCGCCTGCACCGTGTGCGGGAGCTCGACCGCCGCGTCCGGCCCCTCCTCCGCAAGCCGGCGCACCAGCTCCTCGGCGAACAGCGGATTTCCGCCGGCCCGCTCGGCCACGGTCGCGATCAGCTCCGGCGAATGCCGCTCGCTCCCGACCAGCCCCGACACCAGCTCGACCGTCTGGTCCTCCCCCAGAGGATCGACGAACACCGTCGTCGCGTTCCGCCGCGCCAGCCCCCAGCTCGGACGTCGCTCAAGCAGATCCTCTCGCGCCAGACAGATCAGCAGCACCGGCTCGCGCAGCGACTTCGCCAGATACTCGATCAGGTCGAGCATCCCCTCGTCGGCCCAGTGGATGTCCTCCCACGCCAGGACCAGCGGACGCTCCCGCGCCATCCCGTCGACGATCGCCCGAACCGTCGCGAAGAACGTCTCCCGCATCCGCTGCGCCTCCGCCCCCGACGGTGACTCCACGCCCGCCGGCGCCTCGACCCCCAGCAGCCGGCCGATCAACGCGATCTGCGCCGACTCCACGCTCGGCTCGCCCCGCTCGCCCCCGAGCAGCTCGGCAAGGCGCCGCGAGAGCTTCGTCCAGGCCACGCCCGACGCGTCCCCGTCGACGATCCCGCACTCCGCCCGCAGCACCTCTCCGAGCGGCCAGAAGACGACGTTGTTCCCATATGGAAGGCTCCTCCCCCGGCGCAGGCGCGGCCCGTCGGCCGACGCCGCCAGAACGAGCTCGAGCTCCCACAGCAGCCGCGACTTCCCGACCCCGGCCTGCCCGACCACCGTCGCCAGGTGCGGCGCCCTCCCCGCGCCCAGGCCGACCGCCAGGCTGACCAGCGCTGCCAGCTCCCCACGCCGGCCGACGAACGGCGTTCCCGTCCGGCCGTCAGCCCCCGACCCGTCCCGACCCCCAGCCCGGCCCGCCTCGACCCCGTCCCCGACCGCCTCGCCGATCAGGCCGACCGCCTCCCACGCCGGGACCGGCTCGGACTTGCCCTTCAGTACCAGGGGCGCCAGCTCCCGGTAGCCGACCGACTCCCTGGTCGCCGCGACCGTCGCCCGACCGACCGTGATCGTCCCCGGCCGTGCTGCCGCCTGCAGCCGCTGCGCCGTGTTCGCCGCGTCGCCGATCACCGTGTAAGCCTCGCCCACCGTCCCCGCCAGGACCTCTCCCGTGTTGATGCCGACCCGCAGCTCGAAGCTCGCCCCGTGCCGGGCGCCGAACTCGTCGTTGATCTCCCGCATCGCCGCCTGCATCCCCAACGCCGCCAGGACCGCCCGCCGGGCGTCGTCCTCGTGTGCCACCGGTGCCCCGAACAGGGCCATCACGCTGTCCCCGATGAACTTGTCGACCCGGCCGCCGAACCTCCGGACCTCGGCCGCCAGTCGCCGCATCGCCCCGCCGACGACCGACCCCAGCAGCTCCGGGTCGAGCTGCTCCGAGATCGCCGTGAAGCCCGACAGGTCGGCGAACATCACGGTCACCGTCCGCCGCTCCTGCCCGCCCACCGCGACCGGCGACCCGAGGTCGGCGTCCAGCCAGCCGCCGCACGCCATACAGAACCGAGCCGACTCCGGAGCCCCGGCTCCGCACGCCGGGCACGCGCGCTCGAACGGCGCGCCGCACGCCGTGCAGGACCTCACGCCCATGCCCCTTTCCCCTCCCCCTGACGCCGTTCTCTCGAGGGTAGCGCAGGCAACGGCCCAGTCTGGCCGGGATCGTCGCCGTCAGGGTCTTCAGCCCGCCGTCTGGCCCGCCGGCCGACCCGCCGGCGGGCGCCGGCCTACGCCGCCGCCCGCTCCCGCTTGCGCTCGGCGACCGTGTCGCGCACGGCGTCCCAGTCGATGTCCTTGAAGTTGTGCATCGGGCAGTACTTCGGCCCGCACATCGAGCAGAACTCGGCCGTCTTGAAGTAGTCGTCGGCCAGCGTCTCGTCGTGCATCGCCCGGGCCGTCTCAGGGTCGAGCGCGAGCTCGAACTGCTTGTTCCAGTCGAACGAGAACCGCGCCGCCGACAGGGCCCGGTCCCACTGGGCGGCCCGCCTGTTGCCGCGGGCCAGGTCGGCCGCGTGTGCGGCGATCCGGTAGGCGATCAGGCCCTGCTTGACATCCTCGGCGTTCGGCAGGCCGAGGTGCTCCTTCGGCGTCACGTAACACAGCATCGACGTCCCGTGCCAGCCGACGATCGCCGCGCCGATCGCCGACGTGATGTGGTCGTACCCCGGGGCGATGTCCGTGACGAGCGGTCCGAGCGTGTAGAACGGCGCCTCGTGGCAGATCTCCTGCTGCTTGCGGACGTTCATCTCGAGCTGGTCGATCGGGATGTGACCCGGGCCCTCGACCATCACCTGGACGTCCCGCTCCCACGCCCGCTCGGTCAACTCGCCGAGCGTCTTCAGCTCGGCGAACTGGGCCGCGTCCGACGCGTCGGCGATCGATCCCGGCCGGAGACCGTCGCCGAGCGAGATCGACACGTCGTACCGGCGGAAGATCTCGAGGATCTCGTCGTAGGCCTCATACAGCGGGTTCTCCCGCATGTGGGCGACCATCCACCGGGCGAGGACGCCGCCGCCCCGCGAGACGATTCCGGTCACCCGGTGCTGGCAGAGCGGGAGGTGCTCGAGGCGCAGACCAGCATGGATCGTCATGTAGTCGACGCCCTGCCTCGCCTGGTGCTCGATGTTCGCCAGCAGCCCGTCGATCGACAGATCCTCGATCGACTTGACCGACTCCAGCGCCTGGTAGATCGGGACCGTCCCGATCGGAACGGTCGCCGCCGCGAGGATCGCCTCGCGCGTCTCGTCGATCTTCTTGCCGGTCGACAGGTCCATCACCGTGTCGGCGCCCCACTTCTCCGAGACCGTCAGCTTGGCGACCTCCTCGGCCAGGCCGGACGACGTCGGCGAGTTGCCGATGTTCGAGTTGATCTTGACCCGCGCCTTCAGGCCGATCGCCATCGGGTCGAGCGCCGCGTGGTTGACGTTCGCCGGGATGATCATCCGCCCGCGGGCGACCTCGTCCCGGACGAGCTCGGCGGACAGCTCCTCGCGCTCGGCGACGCGCTTCATCTCCGGCGAGATCGTGCCCATCCGGGCGACGTGCATCTGCGTCCGGCACTCGCTGTCCTTGGCGAATGCGCTGCGGTGCTCAGGCGGCATCTTTCACTTCCTTCGCTGGCATGATCCAGATCAGGTCTGCGGGTCGGCGCGGGCGCGCCCTCTCAGCCCCTCGCGGGACTCCCCGGATCGGTGTCCCAGCGATGCTAGCGACTCGGCCGGAACACCGCCCGACCCGGCCCCGCCGACGTCCCGCCCGCCGGTCATCCGGCCCCGCCGACGTTCCGCCCGCCGGTCATCCGGCCGTCCGGGCGCCCTCCGACCGGCGGAGAACCGCGGCGACATGATCGCCCGGGTGTCGGGGCAGTGCCTCGGGCGCGAACCAGCCGATCTCGGCGAGCTCGACGTCGTCGTGCGCCAGCCGCCGGTCGGGCAGGTCGCCCCGGAAGTAGTAGACCGTGTCGCGTCGCCGACCGAACTCGACCAGTACCGACCCGACGTCCCGAAGCGCGGGTGCCTCGACGCCGAGTTCCTCGCCGAGCTCGCGACAAGCTGCCGCGACCGGCTCCTCTCGCCGGCGGACGAAGCCCCCCGGAAAGTCCCAAGTCCGGCGGTCACCGTACGTGTGGCGGACCAGGAGCACGTCGCCGTCGTTGAAGAGGACGCACTTCGCCCCCCGGTTGCGCGACCCCCACACCCCCCACCACAGATCGGCCGCGACCGAAGCCACCCGGTACCCCTGACGGAGCAGCCCGCGACTGAGCAGCCGGCGGTGGAGCGGGCGACGGCCGGGCGGGCGACGGTTCACGCTGGCAGCCTGACAGCGTCTCGCCCCCGCTGACGGGCGGCCCCGGGACGGACAGCGACGCGGGCGAGCGGGCGGGCGGGTCAGACCGGATGCCGTGGGCTGGCGACCGGCGCGAGTGTTCGATCGTCCGGCAACTCGCCGAGTACTGGACGGTCCAGTACTGCACGGATACCCAGGAGCACTCGACGGGAACTGGACGGTCCAGTACTCCGGCATTTTCGGCCACAGCCCTCGTCGACACCGGCCCCTCGGTGGACCGAGCGATCGCCGGTCAGGGTCCCCCGGGCGCCCGGCCGAGGTCGCCCGGAGGCCCGGAAGCAAAGGCCGGCGCCAAACGGCGGCGGAGCCACCGGCACCCGCCGGGGCTGTCTCCGGCCGAGACGACCAGGCTAGGCTTCGACGGGTGACGCAGACCGTCAACGGTGATCGCGCGGACGAGATGATCCGAGTCGAGGGCCTGCACAAGCGCTATGCACCCGACCGGCCGGAGGCCGTCGGCGAAGTCGACTTCGTCGTCGCCCGCGGTGAGATCTTCGGCCTGCTGGGGCCGAACGGCGCGGGCAAGACGACGACGATCGGGACGATGACGACCCGGGTCAAGCCGACCGCCGGCCGGGTCCTGGTCGACGGCATCGACGTGCGGAAGGATCCCGTCGCCGTCAAGCAGCGGATCGCCGTCGTCCCGCAGATGAGCAACCTCGACCGGACGCTGACCGCCCTCGAGAACCTGACCTTCCACGCCGCGTACTTCGGTGCTCCCCGCCGCGAGCGACGCAAGCGGGCGCTCGAGCTGCTCGACCGGTTCGGGCTCGGCGGCCGGGAGTCCGAGAAGGTGAACAAATACTCGGGTGGGATGGCCCAACGCCTGATGATCGCCCGAGCCCTGATGCACCAGCCGAAGCTGCTCGTCCTCGACGAGCCGACGACCGGCCTCGATCCCCAGTCCCGGCTGTTTCTCTGGGAGCGGATCGTCGAGCTCCGCGAGCTCGGGACGACCCTCCTGCTCACAACCCACGACATGCTCGAGGCCGATCGGCTGTGCGATCGGATCGCGATCATGGACCACGGCCAGGTGATTGCCAACGACACGCCCCGCGGCCTGCGCCGGCTGCTGCCGGCCGAACGGGGGCTCGAGTTGCTGCTCGAAAGCCCGACCGATCCCGTCGGCCGGTTCGAGCTCCGGGCCGGGGTCGACCGGGCCGGCTCCAACGAGGTCAGCAACGGCCGCTGGCAGGTCCGCCTCTACGGCGACGACGACCGGCTGGCCGACGCCGCCCTCGCGGTCACGCGGGAGCCGGACGGTCCGATCCTCGCCGAGCTGCGCCGGATCGAGGGCACGCTCGAGGACGTCTTCGTCCACCTGACCGGACGCGACCTCCGATGAGGCTCGGCGTCCGCAGCCGTGCGTTCGTCGCCCTCTGCGAGCGCGACCTCTGGGTCACGGTCCGCCACGAGCCGGTCGGCTTCCTCGCCCAGGCCCTCCTCCAGCCGCTCTTCCTCCTGTTCGTCTTCGGC
Organism: Solirubrobacteraceae bacterium; assembly: GCA_036268015.1. Classification (GTDB taxonomy): domain Bacteria; phylum Actinomycetota; class Thermoleophilia; order Solirubrobacterales; family Solirubrobacteraceae; genus Palsa-513. The sequence goes on from DATAUX010000086.1 coordinate 13,520, forward strand.
CGCGTCCTGCCCGAGATCGGCCAGGCCCGCGGCGCCTACGGAACCCAGCTGATGCCCGGCGTGCTCGCCCTGACCGTCGTCCTCACGGCCCTCCAGAACACGGCCCTCCCCCTGGTCATCGAGTTCTCGTTCACCAAGGAGATCGAGGATCGCCTGCTCGCGCCCCTGCCGACGTGGGCGGTCGCCGTCCAGAAGATGATGATCGCCGCGTTCCGCGGCCTGATCTCCGGCATCCTGATCCTCCCGCTCGCCGCCGTGATCCTGCCCGGCGGGATCGACCTCGGCGGGGCGTCGCTCCTACCGTTCGCCGGGATCCTCATCCTCGGGGCGCTGGCCGGCGCCGCGATGGGCCTGGTGCTCGGGACGGCCGTCCCGCCGAACAGGATCAGCGTGGCCTTCGCGATCGTCCTGACCCCGCTGATCTACACCGGCGCGACGTTCTATCCCTGGCCGTCGCTCGCCCACCTCGAGTGGTTCCAGATCATCACCCTGTTCAACCCGCTGACCTACGTCAGCGAGGGCATGCGCGCGTCCCTGACGACCGTCCCCCACCTCGGGTCCGGGTGGATCGGCGTCGGCATCGTCGTCGCTCTGGCAGTCTTCACGATGCTCGGCGTCCGCGGATTCGTCGGCCGGGCAGTCGACTGATGAGAACCGCCCACGACATCCTCGCCGCGTCGACCGCGGCCATCCTGCTCGCGGCGACGCCCGCCGGGCCGGCCTTCGCCGCGTCCGCCTCGGCCGGGCCGGTCCACAAGCTGACGAAGAAGACGGCGGCCGCCGCCGCGCTCAAGGACGCGAAGGCCGCAGCGACGATCACCGGCGGCGACAAGGTCGTGATCAGCAACTGCCACACCTACGGACGCGCGTCCTTCAAGTGCTCGGTCGCCCTGATCCCCGCCAGCAGCGCATCCCGCTGCGGGTGGACCGACACGATCAGCCTCGTCAAGGGAAAGCCGAACGTCAGGTACTCCGCCGCCGTCTGCTCGGGATGACCCGGCGGTCGGCCCGCACGAGCGGCGCCGGCGCATCGGGCACCGGCCCCCCGGACCCGGACACCTCAGCCGGCGCATCGGCGACCCGAGCCGGCTCGCCCCCGGCCGCCGCAGGCTCGCCCCCGGCCGCCGCCTCCCGACCGGCCACCACCCGCCCCCCGGCGACGACCACCGGCTCACGACCGTCGGGCCCGGCTGACCCGTCGCCGGCGGCACGGTCGGCCAGAAAGACGGACCCCGGCGGCCGGGCGCGGACGTAGGCGCACAGGCAGGCGACCCCGCCCGTCCCGAGGATCAGCTCGGACGCGCCGGAATCGTTGAAGACGGCGCACGAGACCGCCGCGGCGAACCCGCCGGCCAGACACGCCGGCCACAGGGCGTCGGGTGCGATCGCCGCAAAAACGCGATGCCGGTGGCGGGCGGCGTACGTCGCCGCGAGCAGGGCGATCAGCGTCAGCAGGGGAATCTCGCCGACCTTGAGGATCTTCCAGGCGACGTCGTACCGCCGCTGGACGATGTCCCAGACGTCGCCGCCGTTCGGCGCCTCGACGACGTTCCGCAGGAAATCGCTGTTGCCGTTGGTGACCAGATCGACGCCGGCCAGCCCGGCGAGGGCGACGACCGGCGCGAGCACGGCGAGACCCAGCGAACGCCAGGTCACCCGGGGCAGCATCATCAGGCCGGCGACGCCGAACCCGGCGGCGATCGTGAAGATCCCGCCGACGTCCGCGCCGAGCCGACCCGGGCAGACGACGAGCGCCGTCGCGAGACCCGCGCCGACGAGAATCAGCGCGCTCCGGACCGACCGGTCCCGACGGCGGACGGTCGCCGCGACGAGGGCCAGCACGAGCAGGGTCGACGCGATCTCGAGGTCGTTGTCGACGCCGTAGAAACGCACGCCGGCCAACGGGCTCGGCCCGAACACCGACTGGTCGATCAGCCGGGATCCACGGGCCAGGTCGATCGTGTACGCGAGCGCGCCGACGACGGCCGGCACGACCGGCGCCCGCGGCCAGGCGATCAGCCGGTCGCAGACGAGGCCGAGGACGAGCGCGCCGCCAGCCAGCACGACGAGCTCGACGAACCGGGCCGGCCGGAACGTCGCCGCGAGCAGGGCGAGGCTCGGGATCCAGAGCATGCCCAGGCCACCGGCCCGCAGGCCGACCCCCAGACCACGTTTGTCGCCGACGATTCCGAGCACGAGGATCAGACCGCCCCAGATCAGGAGAAATGTCTCGAGCGACGGCATCTGCCTGCCGTTGACGACACCGATCCGCGCCCGAAAGCTCTTCAGGGACGCCGGGTCCCGACTGCCGCCGGCCGTGATCGGCTGGCCCTGGACCTGGACGGGGACGGCGAGACCGAGGTGTCGCAGGACGGTTGCCGTGATGTCCGTCCCCTCGACCATCCCGCGGACGTGGGTCGACCCGGACGTCAGCGTCCCCCCGGTCCCGTCGCCGGCGATCCCCAGCCAGAGCGTCTGGGATCCGCGCAGCTCGGGCGGGCTCTCGAGGGCGATCACGAGCTGGCCGGACCGCCGGTCGGCGAGCAGGCCGGTCAGCTGGGCATCGCCCACGTCGCCGTCCGACAGCTCGACGACGACGAGCCGGCGGGTGCCGAGCGCGAGCTCGGCCCGCCGGACGAGCGAGTCCGGACTGCCGAGCGAGACCGACGCGACCGCGCCCGACCGGTCGGCCGCGATGATCGCCCCAGGATGGCGCCACGCCCGATTGCGGAAGTAGTGGACGGCCTCGGGGATCCCGGCATACGGGCCGCCGAGAACGCCGACGAAGCCGGCGCCACCGGGAACGGCACCGGCCAACAGACCCGGCAGCGCGGTCGCCGGCGCAGTGGCCGCCCGGGCGAGTGCCAATGGCCAGCCCCCAATCGACGACGGTCCGTGGCTGGCAACATCCAGGTCGAGCTCGGGCGGCGTCTCCGGGCTGTAGCGATCCATCTGGATGCGGGCGCCCTGGCTGATGTCGAGGAGGGCCTGGGCGGGGTCGTAGATCGCCTGCGTCGCGCTGGCCATGCCGAGGGCGAGCGACGGGTGGCCGGCGAGACGGTCGAGGACGCTCTCGACGGTCGTGTGGGTCGGTGAGACCTCGCTGGGAAAGAGGGCGATGATCACGGCGTTGGACGCCGCGTGTGGTGAGGT
>DATAUX010000087.1:0-8054 GCA_036268015.1 Solirubrobacteraceae bacterium
ATCGACGCGGAGACGTTCGCCCGGAGGGTTGCCGCCGCCGGGGATGACGCGCGTCCGCTGGAGCGGGAGTTCGCCGGCGTGTACGTCGCTCACGACCGGATGCTGGCCGAGCGGGGGACGCTCGACGGGGGCGACCTCCTGCTCAGGTCGGTGACCCTCCTGGGCGGGGATCGCGCGGTCAGGGAGCGGGCGGGCGGCCGGTGGCCGGAGGTCCTCGTCGACGACTGGCAGGCGGTCTCGCGCGGCGAGCGGGAGGTGATCCGCCAGCTCGTCGTGGCCGGCGCCCACCTGATCGCGACGGCCGACCGGCCGGGCCCGGCGTCGAACCCGCTCGGCCTGGCCGATCCCCACCCGGGCGGGGCGACGGTGACACTGGAGCAGAGCTTCCGGTGTCCGGAGATCGTCCTTCTGGCCGGTCGCGGAGTGACCGACCCCGACGGGTCCGCCGCCGGCCGACGGGACTCGGGCGGCTCGGCCGGCGCGGCTGCCGAGCGCGGCGGCGGAGCAGCGGCCGCCGGGCGGGCCGGTCCCGAGCCGGTCAGCGTGTCGGCGAGCCCGGCCGGCGTGTCGGCGAGCCCGGCCGGCGTGTCGGCGGGCCCGGCCGGCCAGCCGCCGGCCGTCCGCTTCTGGCGGGCTGCGAACGAGCGGACGCAGGCCCAGAGCGTGGCGGCCGAGCTCGAGCGGCTGATCTCCCGGGATCGGGTCGCCCCGCAGCGGCTGGCCGTGCTGGTCGGGTCGGTCGCCGAGGACGGGCAGGCCGTCGCGGTCGCGCTCGACGAGCGGGACGTCCCGTACCGGGTGCTCGGGACGGATGCCTTCTTCGAGCGGGTCGAGATCCGCGACGTGCTGGCCTGGCTGCGGCTGCTCGTCGACCCCCGGGACGCCGGGGCCGTCGCCCGGGCGCTGGCCCGCCCGCCGGTCGAGCTGAGCTCGGTCGACATCGCCCGGTGCGTGCAGATCGCCCGGCGGCGGAAGCTGGACATGGTCTCGGCGCTGGTCGCCGCGACCGAGTCGCCCCAGCTGCCGCCGGAGGCCCGCGAGCGGATCGCCGGCTTCCTGCGCCTGCATCGGGCGGCGGCCGCCGCCCTGGACAACACGCGGCCGGACCTCTTCGTCCACCGGCTGATCGACCGGCTCGGCCTCCGCCGCCAGCAGCTCTTCACGGCCCGGGCGGACGTCGTCGAGCGGCTCGTCAACCTGGCGAAGCTGGGCGAGCTGGCCGCGGCCCACGCCCGGCGGTCGCCGGGGTCGACGCCGCGGGAGTTCGCCCGGTACATCGCCGCCGTCGCGGACGCCGGCCTCGGCGAGGAGGAGGCGATCGGCGAGGCGACGCCGGGGACGGTCGCCGTCCTGTCGATGGACGCGGCCGGTGGTCTCGAGTTCGACCATGTCTTCGTCGTCGGGCTCGACGCCGGCCGAGTTCCTGGTGCGGTGGCCGCCGGTGAGGCGACCGCTCCGAACGACGAAACCGGGACGCCGGACGGCGGCAGGCCTGACGAGAGGATGCGGCGGGCGCTCGGGGTCGCGATCACCCGGGCCCGACTGGGTGTCGTCCTGGCCTACGCGGCGAGCTCCCGCCGCCTGGCCGGCCAGGCTCCGTCGCCGCTCGTCGAGGACGCCCGGGCGGCGGTCGGCGGCGCGTGGGAGGACCGCGAGGAGGAGCTGTTCGGACCGGCCGAGGCCCTCCACTCGACGTTTCGCGAGCTGCGTGACGAGCTGCTCGACAGCGTCCTGCGGATCGGCGGCCGGCTGGGCGAGCTGCGCCTGGACACGGATCTGGACATCTCGCACGGGGCCGTCCGCTTCCTCGAGCTGGTCAAGCTGGCCGCCCTGCTCGACCGGCCGGACGGCGCCGTGATCGACGAGGCCGCGCTGGGTCTCGTCAACGCCCGCCTGGTTCAGGCGGCGACGCCACTCGAGCGGGAGATCTTCGAGTCGTCGCCGCTCGACGACCACCTCCTCGCCGGCGAGCGCAACAAGCTGACCCGGGCGGCCCAGCGGGCGGCCCGGGAGGAGCCGTCGCTCGAGCCGTTCCTCCCCCGCCGGGGCGACGGCCTGGTCCTGTCGGCGTCCGACATCGACACGTACCGGACGTGCCCGTTGAAGTACAAGTTCGCCCGGGTTCTGCGGATCCCCCAGGAGCCGACGCTCAACCAGCGGTTCGGGATCCTCGTCCACCAGGTCCTCGAGCGCTACCACGCGACCAGCGCGTCGACCGACGACGCGATGCTCGGCCTGCTCGACGCCGGCTGGCGGCGGGGCGGGTTCGGCGACTCCGACCAGGAGCATCAGCTGCGTGAAAAGGCCAGGGTCGCCGTCCTGCGCTACCGCGACCGGTTGACCGACGGGTCGGGCGGGGCCGGTGAACCCAGATGGTTCGAGCGGTCGTTCTCGTTTCCGATCGGTCCCCACCAGATCCGCGGCCGGGTCGACCGGGTGGATGCCCTCCCGGGCGGCGGGTTCGAGCTGATCGACTTCAAGACCGGCCTGCCGCGGACGGTCGCCGCCCTCCAGGACGACGTTCAGCTCGCCCTGTACGCGGTGGCCGCCCGCGAGGCCTGGGAGATCGAGGCGACCGAGCGAACCTACTACTACGTGCTCGACGACCAACGCGTGTCCGTACCCGACACGGTCGGTGCGATCGCCTGGATCCGTGACACCGTGGTCGAGGTCGGCGCGGGGATCCTCGGCCAGGGCTTCGAGCCGACGCCGTCGCCGGCCGCCTGCGGTTTCTGCGACTTCCGGATCGCCTGCCCGGTCGCCGAGCGGTAGGCGAGTTGCCCGTCGGCTCGTGGCCTGACCCGTGCGGCCGTCTCAGGCGCGCTCGACGATTCGGAAACGGTTGCCGTCGGGATCGCGAAACGTGAACATCGGCGGGACGCCGCCTCCCATCCTGATCAGGTCGGCGTCCGCGTCGACGCCCCGACCGACCAGGTCGGCGTGATCGGCCGCGGCGTTCGCCGTCGCGAAGCTGACCTCGAACCCGGCGGCGCCGGCCGTCGACGCGACCAGGGCGAGTGTCGTCCCGCCGCCCGGCGGCGCCACCTCGACCCACCGGCTACCGCCGCCGGAGTCGGCGCTCAGGCGCTTTTCGAAGCCGAGCGTGTCGACGTAGAACTCGACCGCCCGGTCCTGGTCTGCGACGGGGACGAGCACGGTCCCCACACGCGTGATGTTCGTCGTCGTGTCGATCATCGTCTTCTCCTGTGTCTGCTTCGTCGGTCAGGACTAGGCGGCCGGCGATCCGGCGTCCGCGTAGAGCAGGGAGCCGGGCGTCGTCAGCGTCTCCCCCGTCTCCAGCAGCGTCTTCAGCCCCGACAGGATCATCGGCCAGCCGCCGTAGATCTGGCCGTTGACGCCTTCGGGCAGCTGGTCGTGGGTCACGGTCAGCCGGCACGAGTCGCCGACCGGCTCGATCTCCCAGGTGACGCGCGACGTCCCGGCCGCCCTGACGTCGTCGCTCCACAGGGCCGTGAAGCTCTGGACCAGGCGGTGGGGCCGGTCGACCTCGAGGTTCTCGCCCGCGGAGATCGTCACGCCGGCCTCCGGGTGGACCGCCTCGTACGGGGATCCGGTCGTCCAGTCGGACGTGACGCCGACCCCGAACGAGTACTTCCGCCGCAGCTCGGTGTCGGTGATCGCCTGCCACAGGCGATCGGCCGTCGTCTTGATGTAGATCTCGAACACCTTTTCCATGCCGTCCTCCTCGAGTTCCTGTTTGAGATTGCTGAGCGTCGCCGCCCACGGTTCCGCGTACTTGCTGACCCACCGGTCGTGGACCAGGCGGATCGGGACGGGGTTGAGGAAGTGCAACTTCTCCCGGCCCCGCTTCCTCGTCACGACGAGACCCGCGTCCTCGAGCACCTTGAGGTGCTTCATCACGCCGAACCGGGTCATCGGCAGCCGCTGCTCGAGCGCGGTCAGCGTCTGTCCGTCCTCCGCGAAGAGCTCGTCGAGCAGGCCCCGCCGGGTCGGATCGGCCAGTGCCCTGAACACGTCGTCGTCCATGGATCGGAGTATACGTGACCATTCGGTCACATGTCAAGGGGCCGGCGTTGCGCTGGGGGCCGCCGGGAGTTTCGGCTGGGGTTTCGGCTGGGGTTTCGGCTGGGGTTCCGGTCGGCGGTGGGTCGGCGACGGGGGTTCCGGGCGGCGGAATGGCCGGCGGCCGGGGGTTCGGTCGGCGGGGTTCGGCCGGCGGGTGGTCGGCGGCGGGCGTTCCGGCCGGCGGGGCGTCGGTCCGGCGTTTTTCGGCGCGGCGTACGAACCACGACAGAACGTCGATATTCGTACCCGCCGGCAGGAACACCTAGCCGCCGGCGTCGCGAGCGGCCCGGCGGATCGCGCGGGGAGACCCCGGGAATCGGGGTGGAGGAGACCGACGAACCCAGGCTGAGGTCGCTCGCGTCGACGACGGTCGTCTCCGCGCGGGTGCTCGCCGGCCGTCTTCGGGAGCTCCGCCGGCCGGTCACGGCCGTCTACTGCCCGACCGAGGGGCCTCCGTGCGATCTGGTCATGCGTCGATCGTCTACCGGGCCCGCAGCGCGTCGATCACCAGCTCGAGGTGGCGCCGCCAGTCGAAGCTCGGCTTGGCATGGGTCATCGTCGCGCAGACCCCGCACATCAGCATCGGGATGTCGAGCGCGCTGACGTCCTTGCGCATCGTCCCGGCCCGCTGGGCCCGGGTCATCAGCTCGTCGGTCAGGGCGACGACCTCGGCGACGGCCTCGTCCGCGTAGGCCCAGACCGCGTCGCCGGCCCCGAGCATCGCGAACTGGATCGCCGCGTCCCCGTCCGCGACGGCCACGTTCCGGCGGAGCGTGTCGGCGAACACGGCGAACGGCTCGCCGTCGAGCTCGAGCGCCGCCCGCGAGTTCTCGCCCATCCGCGTCATCTTCTGCCGGACGAGCTCGCCCAACAGGGATTCCTTGGTCGGGAAGTGCCGGTAGACCGTGCCGACGCCGACTCCGGCCAGGCGGGCGACCTCGTCCATCTGGGTCTCGGCGCCGTCGGCCGCGAACGCTTCGCGCGCGCTCTCGAGGATTCGCTCGCGGTTGCGCTTCGCGTCTGCTCGCTGGGGCCGCTCGCTTTCGACAGACGGGCTCATCACAATCCCTCTTGGTCGCCGACCTTGACAAACGGAATGATAGTTCCGTATTGTGGCGACGGCAAACCGGAACCGGAGGTCAGCTTCCATGACGACTGTCGAAACGCCCGCAACCCCTGCCGCGCTCGAGACCCCTCGGGCCAAGAACCTCGCCCTGATCCTGCTGGCGATGACCCAGTTCGTGATCGTCATCGACGCGTCGATCGTCAACGTCGCCCTGCCGACGATCGGCCGCAGCCTCCACTTCTCGCACGACAGCCTGTCGTGGGTCGTCAACGCCTACACGCTGACCTTCGGCGGCTTCCTCCTGCTCGGCGGACGCCTGGCCGACCTGATCGGTCGCCGGCGGATGTTCATCTCCGGACTGGTCGTCTTCTCGCTCGCGTCGCTCGCCGGCGGGCTCGCCCAGTCGGAGGCCTGGCTCCTGATCGCCCGGGCCGTCCAGGGGCTTGGCGCGGCCGTGATCTCACCGGCCGCCCTCTCGATCCTGACGACGACGTTCGCCGAGGGTGGCGAGCGCAACAAGGCGCTCGGCGTCTGGGGCGCCGTCGCCGGCGCGGGTGGCGCTGCCGGCGTCCTGCTCGGCGGGATCCTGACGAGCGGGCTCGGCTGGGAGTGGGTCCTCTTCGTCAACGTCCCGATCGGCCTCGCCGCCGCCTTCATGGCGCCGCGGATCCTGCTCGAGAGCCACGCCCGCGTAGACGGCGCGTCGTTCGACCTGCCTGGTGCGATCACCGTGACCGCCGGCCTCAGCCTGCTCGTCTACGCCCTCGTCGACACCGTCAACGCCGGCTGGGGGTCTGCCCGGACGCTGGAGAAGCTGGCCGGCGCGGCCGTCCTGATCGTCGCGTTCCTCTTCATCGAGCGCCGCGAGGCCCACCCGCTGATGCCGTTCTCGATCTTCCGCCTGCGGACGCTCCGCGGATCGAACGTCGTCGGCCTGCTGATCGGGATGTCCCTGTTCTCGATGTTCTTCTTCATCTCCCTCTACGTCCAGGGCGTGCTCGGCTACACGCCGATCAAGGCCGGCCTCGCCTACCTGCCGCTCGCGATCGGGATCATTCTCTCGGCTGGCGCCGCCTCGGCGCTCGTGACCCGGGTCGGCCCGAAGCCGATCCTGATCACGGGGATGCTGTTGATCGCCGCCGGCCTGATCTGGTTCTCGCGGGTCCACACGCCAGGCGGCTCCTACATCCACGACATCCTCGGTCCGTCCATCCTCGCCGCCGTCGGCCTCGGCTTCTCGTTCGTCCCCGTGACGATCGCCGCGATGACCGGGACCGCGCCGCAGGAGGCCGGGCTCGCGTCCGGCCTGATCAACGCGTCGACCCAGATCGGCGGCGCGCTCGGCCTGGCGATCCTCGCGACGGTCGCCAACAGCCGGACGAAGGCCGTCACCCTCGCCGGTCAGCACAACCCCCTGATCGCCCTGACCAAGGGCTTCGACCGGGCCTTCCTCGTCGGCGCGGGCTTCGCGATCGCCGGGGCGATCCTCGCCGCCCTGCTGATCTCGTCGCGCGACTCCCGCGACCAGGCGGCCGCCGCCCAGCCTGGCGAGCCGGTCGCCTCGGCCGCGTAGGCCCGCGCGGCTCAAGGCCGGGGGCGGGCGATCGCCCCGGCTTGGAGCCCCCTCATCAACCAGCGGTAATCGGACATCGTCCCCGAGCTCGACGGTCATGTCCGAAACCCGCCAGCCAGAGTCCATCCGGCGTGCCAGGATGGACGTGTGATCAAGAGCTTCGACCACTGCTATCGGGCCGTCCAGAGCCGGGACGCCCGCTTCGACGGGTGGTTCTTCACCGGCGTCACGTCGACCCACATCTACTGCCGGCCGAGCTGTCCGGCGAGGACCCCGAAGCCCGCGAACGTCCGCTTCTATCCGACCGCCGCCGCCGCCCAGCAGGCCGGCTTCCGGGCCTGCCTGCGCTGCCGGCCGGATGCCGCGCCCGGGTCGCCGGAATGGCTCGGCCGGGCCGACGTCGCCGCCCGTGCCGTCCGCCTGATCCTCGACGGCGCCGTCGACCGCGACGGGGTCGCCGGGCTCGCCCGCCGGCTCGGCTACTCCGAGCGTCAGCTCCACCGGGTCCTCCTCGCCGAGGTCGGCACCGGCGCGATCTCGCTCGCCCGGGCCCAGCGTGCCCAGACTGCCCGCGTGCTCCTCCAGACGACCGACCTCCCGATCTCGCAGGTCGCGTTCGCGGCCGGCTTCTCCAGTCTCCGCCAGTTCAACGACACCGTCCGCGCGATCTTCGCCCGCACGCCGACCGACCTCCGCCGCCGGCCTCCCCGCGGACCGGAGATCTCCGTCGGCGCGGCGACCACCCAGGCGATCCCCGTCCGGCTCGCTCACCGCAGCCCGCTCGCCGCCGCCCAGCTCTTCGACTTCCTCGGCCAGCGGGCCGTCGCCGGGATCGAGTCCTACGACGGGTCGACCTACCGGCGCAGCCTCCTGCTCCCCCATGGTGACGGCACGGTCGCCCTGCGGCCCGGCGACAAGGGCGGGCAGATCGACGCCGTCTTCGTGCTCGACGACCTCCGCGACCTGACGGCCGCGATCGCCCGCTGCCGCCACCTGCTCAATCTCGACGCCGACCCCGTCGCCGTCGACCACGTGCTCGGCGCCGATCCACTGCTCGGCCCACTCGTCGCCCGCACGCCCGGCCTCCGCGTCCCCGGCGCGGCCGACGGCTTCGAGCTGGCCGTCCGTGCCGTCGTCGGCCAGCAGGTCTCGGTCGCCGGCGCCCGGACCGTCCTCGGCGCACTCGTCCGTGCCGCCGGCCACCCGATCGAGAACCCGGTGCTCCCGATCACCCACAGCTTCCCCACCCCCGAAGCGCTTGCCCGGCTGGCCGCCGACCAGCCGGCCGCCTTCCCGATGCCCGCCTCCCGCCGGCGCGCCCTCGCCGGCCTGGCCGAGCTGGGCGACGGCCCGGCGGACGCCGAGGTC
>DATAUX010000088.1:0-1825 GCA_036268015.1 Solirubrobacteraceae bacterium
CGTTCGCGTTCTCGATTCCGTCGGGCGAGACGTAGTGGGTGCAGCTCAGGCCGAGCCGGGCGGCCGTCGCGTTCATCAGCCTGACGAAGCGGGGCAGGGTCCCCGAGATGTGCTGGGCGAGGGCGATCGCCGCGTCGTTGCCGGACGGCAGGAGCAGTCCGTAGAGGAGCGACTCGAGCGGGACATGGTGTCCGAGCGGGAGCTCGCCGACGCCCGACCCCTGGTAGTCGACGGCCTGCCTGGTGATCATCACCGGCGCGGTCGCCGGTGCGTTGCGGACGACGAGCAGGGCGGTCATCATCTTCGTCAGCGACGCGATCGGCACGATCTCGGTCGCGTCGCGCTGCCAGAGCACCCGGCCGGTGTCGATGTCGTAGAGGATCCCGGCCCGTGGCTGGTGGTTGAACCGCGGCCGGACGGCGTCCGGGTCGGCGATCGCGAGCTGGGTCGCCCCGGGCGCGCCGAGCGACGCGGCCGCGGCGGCCGCGGCCGCCGGCGTGGCGGTGACGTCGGCCTGCCCGTGCACGACGCCGAACGAGTCGGCCGGCGCGCTGACCCCAACCGGCGTCTCGGCGGTCGCTCCGGAGCGGACGTGCCCGGGGGCCGTCGTCGCGGCCTCGGCGGGTGCCGGCCGACCCGCCGACCGGTGGCCGAGGCTGAGGCCCAGGCTGTGGCCGAGACCGACGTGTACGCCGGACTGGGTCACGACGACGGCGACGGCCGCGATGACGACGACGAGGGCGGCGAACGCCCGGCGACGAGCCCGTGCCCGTCGCCGGGCCCGCTGGCGAGCACCGACGCCGCTGCTCGGAAGGAACCGCGAAGGCTGGGTCATGCCAGCGGCGGCTCGGGCGACGAGGACCGACCCATCAGGCCGGGAAGGCGGGGAGCTCGGGTCTGGGCGGTGGTCTGTCCCGAGTGACGAACACCTTGATCAGAAGAAGGCCGAAGACGAAGCCGCCGACGTGGGCGAAATACGCGATCCCGCCGCCGGCCCCGGTCGGGTCGGCCAGCCCGGCGGCGCCGAGGACCGCCTGCTCGGCGAACCAGATGCCGAGCATCAGGATCGCGGGAATCTCGATCACGGTGAAGAAGAGAATGATGAAGACGAGGGTCAGGATCTTGGCGCGCGGATAGAGCAGGATGTAACCACCGAGCACGGCGGCAATCGCCCCGGACGCGCCGATCGTCGGGGCCAGGGAGTTCGGATCGACGACGATCTGGAGCGCGAGGGCGGCCAGGCCGCCGAGTATGTAGAAGGCGAGGAAGCGTAGGCGACCCATCGAGTCCTCGACGTTGGTTCCGAAGATGTAGAGGAAGAGCATGTTCCCGAGGACGTGGAGCGGGCTCGCGTGGAGGAACATCGAGCTGATCGCCGTCGCCCAGTGGGCCCCCGAGTGGGTGAAGTCGTAGGGGATCGCCCCGTAGTGGTCGGCCACGCCGATCGTCGGCCCGCCGAGCAGGGAGCCGCCGTGGCGGAGGGAGATCAGGTAGACGAGGAGGTTGACCGCGATCAGGCCGAGCGTGACGATCGGCAGCCGCCCGGTCGGGATGTCGTCGCTCAGCGGGATCACGCGACCCGCCGGGCCCGCGCGTCGACGGGGTCCACTACGGTCGATCGAGCAGGTCGAAGACCTTGTTCGTCGACGCCCCCGGTACTGGACCGTCCAGTACTCGGCGGGTACTCCTCGGTACCGGACCAGTACTCGTCAGTACTCGGCCAGCACTGGACCGTCCAGTACTGGGGCCCGTCCAGACAGACCAAAGAACTCCACTTCCGCCCGACCCCGGTCGCAGACCAGACCGGCCCGACCCGCCCGACCCG
>DATAUX010000089.1:0-10986 GCA_036268015.1 Solirubrobacteraceae bacterium
CGACGACCTGGCGGACGGCTTCTTCGACGAGCAGCTCGGCCGGTTCGAGGCGTGGGCGGCCGGTCATCGGGGGCTGCTCGTCCACGCGGCGAACAGCGCGAGCCTGTTGCGCGAGCCGGCCGCCCATTTCGACATGGCCCGGTGCGGGGTGGCGATCTACGGGCTCGACCCGTTCGGCGTCGATCCGGCGGCTCATCGGCTCGAGCCGGCGCTCGAGCTGCGGTCGTGGGTCGGGGCGGTGAAGCCGTGCGCGGTGGGCGAGAGCGCGGGCTACGGGCGGCGGTTCGTCGCGCGTCAGGCGACCGTGCTCGGCGTCGTCCCGGTCGGCTACGGCGACGGATGGCGGCGGGCCCTGACCAACAACGCCGACGTCATCATCGGTGGGCGGCGGTACGCGTCGGTCGGGACGGTCAGCATGGACAACATCACCGTGGATCTCGGCCGGGACACGGAGCTGCGGCCGGGTGCCGAGGTCACGCTGATCGGTGGAGGGATCTCGGCGGAGGAGCTGGCCGGTCGTCTGGGGACGATCAACTACGAGATCACGTGCGGGCTGCTCGGCCGGGTCCCGCGGACCTACCACCGGGACGGCGTGCCCGCATGAGTGGCGGCGGGACGCTGGGGATGGTCCGCGCGGCACTCGAGGGCGAGCCGGCGTGGCTGGTCGGCGGAGCGGTCCGCGACAGGCTGGCGGGCGGGCCGCCGGCGACGGACATCGACGTGATCGTCGACGGCGATGTCCGCGGCGCGGCGCGCAGGCTGGCGCGGGCGGCGCACGCCGCGGCCTTCGAGCTGTCCGGCGAGTTCGGGGCATGGCGTGTCGTCGCGCGCGACCACTCGTGGCAGGCCGACCTCAACCCGTTGCGAGGCGGGTCGCTGGAGGCCGATCTGCGGCTGCGCGACTTCACGGTCAACGCGATCGCCCAGCCGCTGGCCGGCGGCGAGCTGATCGACCCGCTGGGGGGGACCCGGGACCTCGCCGCCGGGCGGCTGCGGCTCGCCGGGCCCGGCGCCCTGACCGAGGACCCGCTGCGGGCGCTGCGCCTCGTCCGGCTCTCGTGTGAGCTGGGCCTCGAGGCGGATCCGGGGGCGCGGGCCGCGGCGCGGTCGATCGGGCCGCGGCTGGCGGACGTCGCGGCCGAGCGGGTCTTCGGCGAGCTCAAGCGGATCGTCTCGAGCGATCGGGCGGTCGCCGGTCTGGAGTTGGCCGGCGAGCTCGGCCTGAGCGGCGTCGTGCTCCCCGAGCTGGAGGCGCTTCGGGGGATCGGGCAGAGCCGGTTCCATCACCTGGACGTCCACGGTCACACGATGGACGTGCTGGCCGGAGCGGTCGCGCTCGGGCGCGACCCGGCGGCGATCGTCGGCGATGACCAGGCCGATCTGGTGCGGGCACTGCTGGCCGAGCCCCTGGCGGACGATCTGACGCGCGGCGGTGCATTGCGTTTGGGCGCCCTTATGCACGACATCGCCAAGCCGCCGACCCGCCGTCTGATGCCGGACGGGGGTGTGCAGTTCGTCGGTCATGACGAGCTCGGCGCGCGGATCGTCCGGGCGATCCTCGGCCGGCTGCGGGCGAGCGAGCGGTTGACCGGGCACGTCGCCGGTCTTGTCCGCGAGCACCTTCGGCTCGGGTTCCTCGTCGGAGATCAGCCGGTCGGCCGGCGGGCGGTCTACAGGTATCTCGACGCGTGCGACGGCGTCGCCGCGGATGTCACGCTGCTGTCGATGATCGACCGGCTGGCGACGCGCGGCGACGGGTCGGAGCGGGCGATCGAGTTGCACATGACGGCGGCCCGGGCGATCCTGGTCGACGCGCTCGCCTGGCACTCGGCCGGTCGGCCGGCGCCGGTGATCCGGGGCGACCGGTTGGCCGGCGAGCTCGGCATCGAACCGGGACCGGGCCTGGGCGAGCTGCTGGCGAGCGTCGCCGAGGCACACTATGCCGGGGAGGCGACCACGCCGGAGGCGGCCGTCGCCGTGGCCCGACAGTTGATCATGCGCGGCGAGACTGGAGCGAGACGATGACGATCGAACACGACCCGGATTGCATCTTCTGCAAGATCGTCTCGGGCGATCTGCCGGCGACGGTGATCGCCGAGGACGAGCGGACGATCGCCCTGATGGACATCCAGCCGGCCAACCCGGGTCATGCCCTGGTGATCCCGCGGGCGCACGCCCGCGACCTGCTGGCGATCGGGGCGGCCGACCTGTCCGCGTGCGCGGCGATGGCCCGGGAGATCGCCGGCCGTGCGGTCGAGCGACTTGGCGCCGACGGAGTGAACCTGCTCAACTCGTGCGGGGCCGACGCGTGGCAGACGGTCTTCCACTTCCACATCCACGTGATCCCCCGGTACAGGGGCGACCCGCTCCGCCTGCCGTGGACGCCGGCGCCGGGCGACATGGACGAGATCAGGGCGGCCGGGACGCGGCTGCGGGAGCCCGTGGTCGGGGATGTCTGAGTTCGCGGAGCTGGACGCGGGGCTCGCCCGGGCGAGGGAGCTGTTCGAGCTGGGTCGCTCGGACGACGGCCTGGCGATCTACGACGAGCTGATCGAGCGCCACGGGGACGATCCGGCGGTGTACGTGCGCGCGAAGCTCGCCGAGGCGCTCGCGTTCAAGGGGCATCTCCTGTTCCGTGAACCGGACGGCGGCGACCGGGCGGTCGGGGCGTTCGACGAGCTGGTCGGGAGGTTCGGCGAGGCGACGGAGCTCGAGCTGCGGGAGAAGGTCGCGAGGGTCTTGAGGTGGAAGGCGGAGGCCCTGCTGGGGATGGGCCGCCGGGAGGCGGCGGACGAGACCTACGACGACCTGCTGGTTCGCTTCGTCGATGCGACCGAGCCGGTGCTCAGCGGCCAGGTGGCGATCGCCCTCGAGCAGAAGGCGGTGAATCTGATCGAGCTGGATCGAGCGGACGTGGCGCTGGCCTGCTGCGACGAGTGGCTGCCCCGCTTCGGCGAGGCCACGTCTCCCCTGCTGCGCGTGATGGCGACGCGCGTGCTGCAGACCAAGATCGACCTGCTGCGGGCGCTCGGGCGCGAGGACGAGGCGAACGTCGTCACCGACGCGTTGATCGGCCGTCTCGACGGCGAGGACGACCCGAGGCTGCTGGTCGTCCTCGGGGACGTGCTGCTCGGGAGGGCGGCGGAGCTCGTCGCCGGTGAGTGGTGGGAGGAGGCGCTGAGCGTGTTCGGGGCGATCGTCGGCCGCTTCGAGGACGCGCGCGAGCCGGCGCTTCGCGAGCGGGTGGCCCTGGCCCTCAGCAACAGCGTGTTCGCGCTGATGCAGCTGACGCGCTTCGAGGAGGCGGCGGCCACCCACAAGGACCTGGTCGAGCGCTACGGCGACGAGGCGCTCGCGTCGTTCGACGGGGTGGCCCGCCAGTTCGAGGGCTCCGCGGAGCCCGAGCTCCGCCGGCAGGCCGTCGGCGCGCTGGTCAACAAGGCCGGCGTCCTCGGCGAGCTCGACAGGCGGGCCGAGGCCGTCGCCGTCCTGAGCGACCTGATCGAACGTTTCGAGGCCGACGACGACGAAGCGATCCAGGGTCTCGTGGACCAGGCGGACAGGCGCCGGGCGGGTCTGCTCGAGGAACCGGCGGCGGACACGGGCGCGGGGGCCGGCGGCGACGATCCGCAGTGACCTGGGGTTTCAGGCCCCGGTCCGCAGGAGTGCGCGCGCCGCCAGCCCGCCGAGCACGATCAGCATCCCGGCGAGCGAGACGAGGGCCGGCCAGGTCGCGGCCCAGGTCACGTGGGCGACGAAGCCCTGGCGCACGCCGGTCAGGATGTGGGTCACGGGGTTGATCCGGGAGACCGTGCGCAACCAGCCGGTCAGCAGCTGGGCGGGGGCATACGACGTCGTGAAGAGGACGGCGACGAAGCCGCCGACCTGCATCAGGGGGGCGGCCTGCTGCGTGCGGAAGTGGAGGGCGATCAGGACGGCGTAGCAGGCGACGGCCATCGCGAGGCCCATCACGAGGACGGCGGCGAGGAGGATGCCGAGCAGGCCGGGGAAGGGGACGCCGAGGGCGAGGGCGACGGCGAGTAGGAAGGAGCTCGGGAGCA
The DNA here is from genome assembly GCA_036268015.1 of Solirubrobacteraceae bacterium. GTDB lineage: Bacteria > Actinomycetota > Thermoleophilia > Solirubrobacterales > Solirubrobacteraceae > Palsa-513. Next base: position 4,062 of record DATAUX010000089.1, read on the forward strand.
GGGCGCGCAGCGAGGCGGAGCTGACGACCGCGCCGAGCAGGACGACGCGGGGCGTCGGGCAGAGCAGGAGGCGGTCGAACCAGCCGTGCTCGATGTCGCGAGCGAGGTTGACGCCGGTTGCCGCGCCGGCGAAGCTGGCGCTCTGGAGGAAGCCGACGGGTACGACGAAGGCGCGGAAGCTGGTCGTGCCGAAGCCGTGGAGCTGGATCGCGGCGCCGAAGACGCTGGAGATCCCGAGCATGAAGATCGTCGGGGCGAGGACGCCGGGAAGGGCGGCGCCGGGAACGCGGAGGATCTCGTTGAGGGCGCGGCGGGTGAGGGCGCCGACGACGCGGGCGCGGGCCTTCATGTGTCGCCGAGTCGGCCGCGGAGGGCGAGGACGGAGAGGGCGATCGCGACGGCGGCAATGCCGGCGGCGGCGGCGAACCCGTCGAGGACGGGGGTGGCGCGGACGGTGTGGATGATCGGGTCGCGCATCCCGTCGGCGAGGTAGCTGAGCGGGTTGTAGCGGGCGATCTGGCGGGCTGGGCTCTGGAGTAGCTGGCGGGGGAAGAAGGCCGAGGAGACGAAGAGGACGACGAAGACGAGGGGAAAGATTCCCTGGACGGTCGAGGCGCTCCTGGCGCGGAGGGCGAGCATCACGCCGAGCGCGCCGAAGCCGGTTCCGGCGAGCGCGCCGATCGCGGCGACGAGCAGGGCGCCGGGAATCCCGGCGCGGATCTGGGCGCCGAAGATCAGGCCGAGGGCGAGGAAGTAGGCGACCTGGGCGACGGCGATCACGCTGGTCGCGGCGAGGCGGCCGAGGACGATCGCGATGCGGGGGATCGGGGCGGCGAGCAGCCGGTCGAAGAAGCCACCCTCGATCTCGAGGGCGACGGCGATCCCGGCGCTGACGCCGCCGAGCAGGAGGGATTGGGTGATCGCGGCGGCGAGCTGGAAGTCGAGGAAGCCGTGGACGTCGGTCGGGAAGCCGGGGAGCGACGTGGTCCGGGACAGGCCGCCGACGTTGGCGGCGAGCATCAGGGAGGGGAAGACGACGAGCGGGGCGACGAACTGGGGACGGCGGAGCACGTTGCGCAGGGCGCGGCGGGCGAGCGCGAGAACGGCGCGGGTCACGCGTGATCCGGCGGGCCGTCGACCGGCGGTTCGAGCCGGGTCACGCGGCGGCGGCGTCGTCGGCGAGGCGTTCGCCGGTCTTGGCGAGGAAGACATCGTCGAGGGTCGGCTCGACGACGTCGAGCGAGGCGATCAGGACGCCGGCGTCGTCGAGCGCGCGGACGACGGGCGCGATCGCCGAAGCGCCGTCGGGGACGGCGACGGACACGCGACACGGGTCGCTCGTCGGGCGCACGAGCCCAAACCGGCCGAGGGCCTCACGAGCGGCGGCGAGCGAGTCGGTGCCGGCGAGCCTGACGTCGAGGTGGGGGCTGCCGACCTCGGCCTTGAGGGCGGACGGGGTGCCCTCGGCGACGAGCAGTCCGCCGCTGATGATGCCGAGGCGGTCGGCGAGCTGATCGGCCTCCTCGAGGTACTGGGTCGTCAGGAAGACGGTCGTGCCGTCGGCCTTGAGCCGGCGGACCTCGTCCCAGAGCGTGACTCGGGAGACCGGGTCCAGGCCGGTGGTCGGCTCGTCGAGGAAGAGGACCGAGGGTGAGTGGATCAGGGCCATCGCGAGGTCCAGGCGGCGGCGCATCCCGCCGGAGTACGTGCCGACCCGGCGGTCCTGGGCGTTGGCCAGCCCGACCCGCTCGATCAGCTCCCGTCCGCGGGCGGCGACCTGGCGGGGCGGGATGCCGTGGAGCGTCGCCTGGAGCTCGATCAGCTCGCGACCGGTCATCAGGGGGTCGAGGGCGGCCTCCTGGAGGGCGACGCCGATCTGGCGGCGGACGTCGGCGGGGCGGGTGGCGACATCGAATCCGGCGACGGTGGCCGAGCCGCCGGTCGGCCGCAGGAGGGTGACCAGCATCCGGACGGTCGTCGTCTTGCCGGCGCCGTTGGGCCCGAGAAACCCGTAGACCTCGCCGGCGGCGACCTCGATGTCGATGCCGGCGACGGCCTTGACGCCGCCCTTGAACTCCCGCTCGAGACCGACGGCCTGGATCGCTGGTGGCACGCGTGAAGTCTAGTCGGGGGGTTTGCAGCGCAATTTTTATGTCCGCTGCGCTACTGCGGGCCCCGACTGGTGTTGAATACGGGCACGATGAGACCTCTACTCGCCACGCTCACAGTGACGGCCGCCGCATTGCTCGCGATTCCGGGAGTTGCCCTGGGCACGCTGAGCGAGGTCGGCCTGACGACCGCCCAGCTGGCGGCGACGACGCCGGCCCAACCGCCTCCGAGCTGCCCGGCCAACCCGTGTCTGGCCGTCAGCCGGACGACCGGCTTCCAGGTCAAGGTCGGCCCGCAACGCGACCTGCTGACGGTGCCGCGGACGGGGACGATCGTCGCGTGGACGATCACGCTGGGGACTCCGAACAAGACGCAGATCGCGTTCTTCAACGCCAACGAGGGCGGACCGGCGTCGGCTGGGATCGCGGTTCTCCGGGGCGGCCCGAAGTTGAGCTTCCGGCTTTTGGCGCAGAGCCCGGTCGTGCCGCTCCAGCCGTACTTCGGGATGGCGGCGCAGTTCCCGTTGGCGACGACGATCCCGGTCGTCAAGGGCAACATCATCGCGCTGACCGTGCCGACCTGGGCACCCGCGCTGGCGCTCGGGTTCGGCAACGACACGTCGTGGCGGGCGAGCCGGGCGAAGGGGAAGTGCACGGACACGACGACGCAGACGACGCATACGACGATCTCGAGCGTGGTCCAGTACACGTGCCTGTACCGGACGGCGCGGCTGACCTACAGCGCGACGCTCGTCTCGACGCCGTAGCCGGCGGCTGATCTGCGGCGAGACGCCTGTCTCGGCGCCCCCTGGCCGGCGGCTCGCGTCAGCGAGCCGGTCGTCGGCTCTGTCAGCAGGCGCCGGGGTCCTGGGCGCAGAAGCTGGCGAACGTCTTCGAATTGGCGCTGGCGCCGCCGGTCGGGGCCGAGCTGCCGCCGGTCGGAGCCTGACCGCCCGTGGGGGTCGTCGCGGTCGACGAGGATCCGCCGCCGGTGGGTGCCGAGCTGCCGCCGACCTCGCCGGGGTCGGCCGTCGTCGTCGGGGTGGTCGCGTCCGACGAATCGGACGAGGACGCGTCGCTGGAGTCGGTCGAGCTGCTCGTGTCGGACGAGTCGGTCGAGTCGGTGGAGTCGGTCGAGTCCGAGCTGGTGGAGTCGCCGGTCGTCCCGGTCGACGTCGAGTCGCCGGTCGTCCCGGTCGCGGCTCCGGGGTTGTTCTCCTCGTTGGCGAGGCTGGCGGACGCGGTCGGCTCGACGAGGTTGGGGATCGTGCGGGGAATCGGGTCGGAGACCTGGGCGCCGCCGCAGGCGGCTAGGGCAAGGCCGCCGAGGAGGGCGCCGAGGACCACGGCGGGCCGTGCCAGCCGGACGGGCAACGCTAGCCTCCGATTGGATCCATGCGGCGGCCGCAGGTCGGGCAGTCGTTGAGATCCTTCTGGGCGGCCTGGTCGCAGTGGTTGCAGAACCGGAGGTTCTCGATCGACCAGGGGAGGTTCGACGGGGATGGGGCGAGGGGGAGCAGCTTGCCGAGGACCTCGAGCTGCTCGCCGGTCTCGTGATCGACGTAGACCTGACCGGGATCGGCCTCGACGATCGTCTCGCGGCCGGTCGAGGGCGTACGCATGCGGTACCGCTGTATGACGCTCATGTGCTGACTCTAGCGCGACGCGCCGGGTCGGGTGGTGCTCGACCGTAACCTTGGCTGGAGTGCGGATCCTGATCTTCCACGGCTACCTGCTCGGAGGGACCGGTTCGAACGTGTACAACGCCCGGCTGGCGGCGTCCCTGGCGGGGCTGGGTCACGAGGTCCACCTGGTCTGTCAGGACCGGGATCCGGAGCGCCTGCCATTCGTCGATGCGGTCGGCTCGTGGGATGCGGAGGGCGTGCTTTTGGTGCGCGCTCGGCGGGAGCCGGTCCGGGTGACGGTCTACCGGCCGGAGATCGGCCGGCTGCTGCCCGTCTACGTACTCGACCGGTACGAGGGCTTCGAGGCGCGGCGGTTCGCGGACTGCTCGGCGGCCGAGATCGACGGGTACGTGGCGCGCAACGTGGCGGCCGTTGGCGAGGTGGCCGAGCGGGCGGGCGTCGAGCTGGGGTTGGCCAATCACCTGGTGATGGGCCCGGTGATCGTCGGGCGGGCGCTCGGCCGGTTGGGCATCCCGTACGCGGTCAAGGTCCATGGGAGCGCGCTCGAGTACACGGTCAAACCCGAGCCCGAGCGGTTCCTGCCGTACGCGCGGGAGGGCCTTGCGGGGGCGCGGACGGTGCTGGTCGGGTCGCGCCACACGGGAGAGAGCCTGTGGGCGGCGGTCGGGCAGGCGGATCTGCCGTCGCGGACGAGGCTCGGCCCGCCGGGCGTCGAAATCAGCCAGTTCGGCCGGCGTGAGCGGCCGGAGGCGGCGGCCGGTCTGAGGGCGGTGGCCAGGCGTCTGGGCGGCGGGGCCGAGGCGTCTCCCGGCATGCGCGGGGATACGTTCGCGGTCGACGGCGCGGCGGCCGGGCGGGCGCTGGCGGGCCTTGACCCGGCCGTCGATCGGATCGTGGCGTACACGGGCAAGCTGATCGTCAGCAAGGGCGTCGATCTGCTGCTGGCGGCCTGGCCACTCGTACACGACCGGGTCCCTGAGGCGCGCCTGGTGATCGTCGGGTTCGGCGAGTTCCGGGCGGGTCTCGAGGAGCTGGCGGCGGCGCTCGGCCGGGGTGACCTGGCTGGGGTGCGGCGGCTTGCCGAGCGGGGTCGGGAGCTCGAGGGAGGGGTGGCGGGGCCGTTGGGCATGCTGATCTCGTTCGTCGACCGGATCGAGGCGGGCGACGGGGGCGAGCGGTATGCGGCGGCGGGGCGGGCGGCGGCGGGGACGATCAGCTGGACGGGCCGGCTGGAGCATGCCGAGATCGTGGATCTGCTGCCGGCGTGCGAGGTTCAGGTCGTGCCCAGCACGTTCCCCGAGTCGTTCGGAATGGTCGCGGTCGAGGCGGCCGCGTGCGGGACGCTGCCGATCTCGGCGGACCACTCGGGCCTGGCGGAGGTCTCGCGGACGCTGGCGGGCGCGGTGCCGGCCGGCGTGGCCGGGTGGTTGTCGTTCGGCCTCGGGCCGGACGCGGTGGACGAGCTTGCCGACCGGTTGATCGGCTGGCTCGAGGCGCCGGCCGAGCTGCGGGTCGAGGCTTCGGTGGCCTTGGCCCGGGTCGCGCGGGAGCGGTACTCGTGGGAGGGCGTCGCGCGGGGGGTGATCGCGGCGGCCGAAGGTCGCCTGGACGATCTCGAGCGTCCGTGACGCGGGTCGCGAGGGCGACCGGACCGGCGGACGGGTCGTGGTCCGGCACGGGTGAGCCCGCCTCGGATAGAGTTCCCGCGCCGATGGCGATTGATCGTTCTCAGCCCTTGCGGGGCAGATGGCGGGGACCGGGGATGCTGGGCGTCCTCGGGGCCGGCAGCCTCGCGCTGATGGTGCTCGGCGGATGCTCGGTCAAGCGGTACGAGGGCGTCAACCTGGTCGCGGGGAAGCAGCTCTTCGTCAAGAACTGCAGCTCGTGCCACACGCTGGCCCGGGCCGACGCGAAGGGCATCGTCGGGCCGAATCTCGACGACGCGTTCCGCAACAGCCTCGCGGACGGCCTCAAGCGGACGACGATCCGCGGGGCCGTGCGTCAGCAGATCCTGTATCCGGAGACGGGCGGGACGATGCCGGCGAAGCTCGTCTCGCCGACCCAGGCCGACGACATCTCGGCCTACGTGGCGTACGCGGCCGACCTGCCGGGCAAGGACACCGGGCAGCTGGCGACCGCGGTCGCGAGCGCCGGGGCCGGCAAGCCGGCGGTCGAGGCGGGCGGCGTGCTCCAGATCGACGCTGACCCGTCGGGTCAGCTGTCATACACGACGAAGACGGCGACGGCCAAGCCGGGACCGGTCACGGTCAAGATGGGCAACACGTCGGGGACGATGCACAACATCGCGCTCCAGCAGGGGACCGGGCCGAGCGGGGCGGTGATCGGCGCGGGCAAGATCGTGTCGAGCGGGACGTCGAGCTTCACGGCGAACCTGAAGCCCGGCACGTACACGTACTTCTGCCAGGTCCCGGGTCACCGGGCGGCTGGCATGTCGGGCACCCTGACCGTCAAGTAGGGGTCGCCGGGGGCCTCCGGCCGGGCCGTGGGGCTCCTGACGGTGGCCCGCTGGGCTGGAGAGGGGCCGCCGCCCGAGGGAGGCTGCCTGTCTGGTCTGGCCTCGGTCTGGTCTGGGGCGACCCCGCGGGAGGCTGGCGGTTTCGAGGGGCGGGCGGCGGAGGCGAGGACGGGAACCGAACGACGTCGCGTTGCCGGTCCTTCTGGCCTTTTCGTACGAACATCGACAAACCGTCGAGTTTTGTACAAGTTCTCCTGAACAGGCATGAACCCGCCCCGGGGCGGGCGGGGCGGGCGGTCGCGATCAGAGCCGGCGAGGCGGCACAGCAGGGCCGTCGCGAGTCGGCACCGCCCGGGCCGTCGCGAGTCGGCACCGCCGGGCCGTCGCGAGGTGCGGCACAGCCGGCCCGTCGCGAAGGCGGCAGAGCAGGCCCGTCCGGGGGTTCAGACGGCCTTGACGACGAGGACGATGGCGATCAGGACGCCGAAGACGACGGCGACGTAGATCAGGAAGCGAAAGGCCTCGGCCTCGGAGCGCAGCGGATTGAGCATCGGACGGCTCCTGGTGGGCGGTCGATCGCGGACCGGGCACCGGCGGTGCCCGGGAATTCTGGCCTGAAGGGGCCTAAAGGACGTAGACGGCGAAGAAGACGACGATCCCGGTCGGCGTCGCCGCCTTCAACACGTGCATCCTGC
>DATAUX010000090.1:0-3254 GCA_036268015.1 Solirubrobacteraceae bacterium
GCCGGACGCCGGCGTGATTGACCTCGACATCGGCGGCGACCGCGTCGAGTCCGTCGATCTGGTCGCCGCTGCGCGGGGCGTCGGGATAGCCGGCGCTCGCGAGGACGACGGTCACGGCGTGATCGGGCGACCAGTCGAGTACGGCGTCCTCGAGCCCGCCGGGCCGGGCGGCACGCGAGAGGAGGTCGAGCAGGTCGGTGCGCAGCCGGGGGAGCACGGCCTGGGTCTCGGGATCCCCGAAGCGGACGTTGAGCTCGAGCAGGCGGGGGCCGTCGGCCGTCAGCATCAGCCCGGCGTAGAGGACGCCTCGAAAGGGCGTGCCACGCCGGGCCATCAGGTCGAGGATCGGCTGATGGAACTCGTCGGCGAGGGCCTGGGCCCGACCTGCGTCGAAGCCGTCGACCGGTGAGAACGAGCCCATTCCGCCGGTGTTCGGGCCGCGGTCGCCGTCGAAGATGCGTTTGAAGTCGCGGGCCGGTGCCATCGGGATCGCGCGGACGCCGTCGCAGAGGGCGAGCAGGGACAGCTCGACGCCGTCGAGGCATTCCTCGACGACGACCGACGTCGTGTCGAAGCGGTGGTCGACCAGCAGCATGTCGAGGGCGGCGCGGGCCTCGGCTTCGTCGGCTGCGATCACGACCCCCTTGCCGGCGGCCAGGCCGTCGGCCTTCAGGACGACCGGGTACGGGCCGCGGGTCCGCGCGGCCCCGCCGAGGCTGCCGAGCCGGTCGATCGCCGCGAGTCCGTCGGCCGGCGTCGTGACCGCTTCCCAGGCGGCGGTCGGGACTCCGGCCTGGGCCATCGCCTCCTTGGCGAAGCGCTTCGATCCCTCGAGCTGGGCGGCCGCGGCGGTCGGACCGAACGCGGGGATCCCGTTGGCTTCGAGCAGGTCGACCAGCCCGTCGACGAGCGGTGCCTCGGGTCCGACGACGACCAGGTCGACCCGCTCGGCCAGGCAGGCCTCGAGCAGGGCGCGAGCGTCGTCAAGCGGGGTCTCGACGATCCGGGCGTCGCCGGCGATGCCGGCGTTCCCGGGGGCGCAGAGCAGCTCCGGGCGTTGGGGCGATCGGGCGAGCGCCCGGCAGATCGCGTGCTCGCGTCCGCCGCCGCCGATCACCATGACCCGGGGGCGGCTGGTCACAGCGATGAGATGAACTCGTCGATCGGAATCGCGGCCAGGGTCTCGTAGCGGGCGGTTCCGCGTGAGCCGAGCTCGAGTGAGACGCGGCAGATCTCGGCGTCGCCGGGGGCCTCGACGATGTTGATGAAGTCGAAGTGTCCGAGCGTCGCCCACTGGGCGACGACCCTGGCGCCGAGCTGCTCGATCTCGGTGTTGACTTCGAGGATCCGCTGGGGGTTGTTCTTGATCGTCTTGCGGCCCTCCGGCGTCAGTGTGGAGAGCATCACGTAGGTCGGCATCGGTCCCTCTCTTGGATGTGGTCGTCGGGCTGCCGGGTTCTACCGGATGAAATCCGTGCCTGCGGCGGAGGCGGCCGGCTCAGGTCACCGTGAACCCGAACCGGCCGACGACGACCGGGGCGAGCATGAAGTCGGGGCAGGCGACCGGTCTGCCGTTGGCCTGGGGCGCGCAGGACGGGGCCCGGTCGAGGATCACGCTCCCGGCGTAGCGGCCGCGGCACCAGCCGGCGCTCGACGGTGGGCGGAGCGTCCGGCGAAGGTGGGCGCCGGCGGCCGCCGAGGAGATCTCCAGGGCGTCGCCGCAGCCACCGCCGGCCCGACTCACGGTGACCCGGTAGTCGGCGCTCGACCCGGTGGTCGCGCCGAGCCGTTGGCGGGCGGTCAGCTCGAGGACGAACCGTGTCGCCGGATGGCCCCGGGCCGGCCGGACCTTCGGGTGGGTCTGCTCCGACGCGGGGGCCGTCGGGCCGATGGCGAGGGCGCGAGCCGGGAGGCCGGCGGTGGGTGCCGGGAGGTGGTTGCCGGCACCTGCGGCGGCGGGCCAGAGGGCGCTGGCAAGGGCGAAGGCGAGGACGGCGGGGATGCTGCGCGTGTTCAAGGCCGCTCCTTCGTCGGGGGGTGCGCCCCTTCAAGATAACCTGGCGCCGATGCGCGTCCGCGTCGGCCTGCTCGCCGCAGTAATCCTCGCAGCCCCGGCCTCCGCCCAGGACGCCGGGCCCGTGATCACGACGGCTCGGCCGTGCTACCTGGCCAACCAGGCGGTCGCGCTGGCGGGCACGGGTTTCCGGGCCGGCGACACGTATTTGGTGACCGTCGATCAGACGGTGCTGGGCAGTGGCGTCGTGAGTCCGGACATGACCCTGTCGGGGACGCTGTCGAGCGGTGCGGTCGCCAGCGGCGTCGGCGAGGTGCTGCACCGGATCATCGTGTCCGACGGCGCGCTCCAGGCGCGTGTCGGGTTCCACGTCAGCGCGTTCGACGCGTCGTTCGAGCCGCGGACCGGCAATCCGAAGACGCTCCGGGTCAGGTACTCGGTCAATGCGATCGGCCTGTCGGCACCGCAGGGATCGATCGTCTGGATCCACTACGTCAACCCTCGTGGGCGTGTCCGTCGGAGCGTGGCGATCGGACGGACGACGGGCGTCTGCGGGAGCCTGCGGCGGAGCATCCTCCACCGCCTCTTCCCGCTGCGCACGACGCCGGGTAGATGGCGGCTTCAATTCGACCTCAAGCAGGCGTACTCGCCGAGGACGCGGCCGCGGATCGTGCGTGAGGTGGAGGTCGGCTAGACAGGGCGCGCAAATGCGACCACGAGGTGGGAGTACGGGATGTGGAGGCGTATGCCTGTGGGTGGTCCGAGGTCGCAACGCGTAATTTGTTACCGCCGTATGCTTTGTCGGTCCTGGTCAATCACTTCGGGGAGACAGCCATGCCAGACCTAAGCACGATTCGCGGGCAGGTTCAGGACCGCCTGAAGGAGCTCGAGGAGCTGATCGCACCGCTGCGGGCGGAGCTCGAGGAGCTGACAGGGGTGGCCGAGAAGTTCACATCCAACGGCGCTGGCGCCGTCACCGAGCCGGCCAGGCGGGCGCGGCGGGCTGCGAAGGCGAAGCAGACGTCGGCCCCGAAGGCGGCGGCACCCCGGAAGTCGCGCAGGGCAGGCGGTGGTGGTGGCGGTGCCAGCAGGGCCGAGCAGGCGATCACCCTGATCGACGAGAATCCGGGAATGACCGTGCCGGACATGGCGAAGGCGATGGGCATCGGCAGCAACTACCTCTACCGCGTCCTGCCGGCGCTCGAGAAGGACGGCAAGGTGACCAAGCAGGGCAAGGGCT
>DATAUX010000091.1:0-5871 GCA_036268015.1 Solirubrobacteraceae bacterium
GGGGGGGGGGGGGGGGGGGGGGGGGGGGGGGGGGGGGGGGGGGGGGGGGGGGCCGGCAGTGTAAAGAGGGAGGTGTCATGCCTTTGAGAGAATCTGTACGAAACACGACAGTTTGTCGCGGTTCGTACCGAAACGTCGAAACAGCCAACAGCCCGAGCCAAGTCGAGGAGCCGAGCGGCGGCCGGCCGGATCGCCGGGACGTGGCGGGCCGACGAACCCGTCCACAGGCGTCGGCAGACGGGAGTGCCAAGTCGCGACGGGCGCCAAGTCGCGGAGAGCGCCAAGTCGCGGAGAGCGCCAAGTCGCGGGGAGCGCCGAGTCGCGGAGAGCGCCTGACACGGGTCGCGGCCGGGCGGCGGCCGCGACGAGACCGTTCGGGCCGGTCCTGACCCGCCGCGTCAGCCGGGAGCGACCTCGACCCGACGCTGGTCGCCGGCAATGGTCAGTTTGAGTTCTGGGACCTCGCCCCAGAGTCGCTCGAGGCTGTAGAAGTCGCGGATCTCGGGGGTGAAGAGGTGGACGACGACGTCGAGGTAGTCGAGCAGGACCCATCCGGCCTCCCTGAGTCCCTCGACCCGGCGGGGGAGCACGGCGTGGTCGTTCTTCATTCCGATCTGGATCCCGTCGTGGATCGACTTGACCTGGCGCTCGGTGTTCCCACTGCAGACGATGAAGAAGTCGGTGTAGTCGAGGACGCCGCGGAGGTCGAGCGCGACGATGTCGATCGCCTTCTTGTCGTCCGCGTAGGCGACGATGGTACGGGCGAGTTCTTCGGATGTCATGCGTAGAGCCTCCGCTGCTCGATGTAGTCGGCAACTGCGTCGGGGACGAGATCACGAATCTGCTGGCCGGCTCGGACTCGCCGGCGGACCAGCGAGGAGGAGACGTCGAGGCGTGGCATGTCGAGGAAGCGGACCCGGTCGCCGCCGGCCAACCGGCTGAGCTGGTCGACGACGTCCGAGCGGCGCATGCCCGACCGCTCGGCCACGGCGAGGCCGGCGAGGCCGAGGATCGCCTCCGGCTCGTGCCAGGTCGGCAGGCTCAGGGCCATATCGCCTCCGACGATCAAGTTCAGCTCATCACCCGGTTGCAGCGCATGGATCTCCGTCAGCGTAGTGATCGTGTACGACGGTCCCGGACGGCGGGCCTCGAGATCGGAGACCTCGAGCCAGGATTCGCCGCCGGCGAGCAGGCGGCACATCGCCAGGCGGTGGTCGACGCCGGGATCTTCGGGGGTCGCCTTGTGGGGCGGGATCGCCGCGACGACCAGCACCACCCGGTCGAGATCAAGGTCGTCGTGGGCGTGCCGGGCGCACTCGAGGTGTCCGACGTGCGGCGGGTTGAAGGTCCCACCGAGGATGCCGAGGCGACTCACTCAAGACGAGCGGTCGTCGCCCGGTCAGGCGCGGACGTGACCGTCGCCCTCGATCAGGTACTTGGTCGTGCAGAGCTCGCGCATCCCGATCGGCCCGCGGGCGTGGAGCTTCTGCGTCGAGTTGCCGATCTCCGCGCCCATCCCGAACTCGCCGCCGTCGGTGAAGCGGGTCGACGCGTTGACGTAGACGCAGGCCGCGTCGACGGCCGACTGGAACCGCCGGGCGGCCGTCGTGTCGCGGGTCACGATCGCCTCGGAGTGGCCGCTCCCGTACCGGCCGATGTGGTCGATCGCGTGCTCGAGCGAGTCGACGACCCGGACGACGAGGACGGGAGCCAGGAACTCGGTCGCCCAGTCGGACTCGTCAGCCGGGCCGACGTCGACCGGACCGGCGAGCTCGCGGGTCCGGTCGTCGCCGCGGAGCTCGACCCCGGCGGCCGCGAGCGAGCCCAGCGCGCCGGGCAGGAATCCGGCGGCCGCGTCCGCGTGGACGAGCAGCGTCTCGGCGGCGTTGCAGACGCTCGGCTTCTGGACCTTCGCGTTGACGATGATCGCCGTGGCCGCGTCGATGTCGGCTGACCGGTCGACGTAGACGTGGCAGTTGCCGGACGCCGCGTAGATGACCGGCACGCGGGCGACCGCCTGGAGCGCACGTTTGAGGCCGTCCCCCCCGCGCGGGATGATCAGGTCGACGAGCCCCTCCTGGCCGGCGAGCTCGGCGAGCTCCTCCCGGCCGCCGCCGGCGAGCAGGCCGATCGCTCCGTCGGGCACGCCGGCGGACGAGGCCGCGTCGATCGCCAGGCCGACGAGGACGGCGTTCGAATGGGCGGCGGTGGTCGACCCCCGGAGGACGATCGCGTTGCCCGACTTCAAGCACAGGGCGGCCGCGTCGATCGAGACGTTCGGCCGGGCCTCGTAGACGACGGCGATCACGCCGAGCGGGACACGGACGTGGCGGATGTCGAGGCCGTTCGGCGCCCGGAAGCCGGAGATCACCTCGCCGACCGGGTCGGCCAGACCGGCGATCTGGCGGACGCCGGCCGCGATCCCGGCGATCCGCGCCGGGTCGAGCGTGAGCCGGTCGATCAGGGTCGGGCTGAGGCCGACCTGTCCGGCGGCTTCGAGATCCACGGCGTTGGCCTCGAGGATCTCGTCCGTCCGGTCGATCAGCGTCTGGGCGATCGCCTCGAGCGCGGCGTTCTTGACCCCGGTCTCGAGGCTCGCGAGCACGCGGGACGCCCGCTTGGCCGCCCGGCAGAGGTCTGTCGCCGATGCAGTGGTCGTCGCCATCACATCAAAAGGTTACGCCAGTACGAAGTAATCGCGGTGAACGGCCTCCTCGGCCGCGCGGGGGATCACGTCCTGGACGGCGGCCGACTTGAGACCCATCACCTGGCGCAGGTCGCCGGCCGAGTAGTTGCAGATCCCCTTGCCGATCACGGTCTCCCCCTGGGCGACCTCGACGGCGTCGCCGACGCCGAAGCCGCCGCTGACGCCGGTCACGCCGACCGGCAGCAGGCTCGTGCCGGCGTCGGTCAACGCCCGAGCGGCCCCCGCGTCGACGAACACGGTCCCCCGACTCGGCTTGGCGTACTTGAGCCAGAGTTTGAAGCTCGAGTAGCGGATCTCCCGGGCCGCGAACCTCGTTCCCTCGGGCTCGCCGGCGAGGACCCGCTCGAGCGCGCCGGGTCGCCGGCCGCTGCAGATCGTCGTGACGATGCCGGCCGCAGTCGCCATGTCCGCGGCAACGACCTTCGACCGCATCCCGCCGGATCCGAGCGGCGACTTCGTCTGGCTGATCGCGAATGCCTCGAGGACCTCGAAGTCGTCGACCGTCTGGACGAGCGGCGCGCCCGGGATCACACGGGGGTCGGCCGTGTGAAGGCCGTCGGCGTCGGTCAGGATGATCAACTGGTCGGCGCCGATCAGGATCGCGACCTGGGCGGCGAGGAAGTCGTTGTCGCCGAAGGAGATCTCGTCGGTCGTCGTCGTGTCGTTCTCGTTGACGACGGGCACTATCTCCCAGTCGAGCAGCTGGCGGAGCGTCCGGCGGACGTTGAGGTAGTGGGTCCGGGCGCTGACGTCGAAGAAGGTCAGCAGGACCTGGGCCGAGACGATGCCCCGCTGGAGGAGGAGCTCGTCGTAGACGCGGTAGAGCTTGCCCTGGCCGATCGCGCTCGCCGCCTGGAGCTCCTCGACGGCGTTCGGCCGGGCGACCAGGCCCATCTCGCGCATGCCGCGGGCGATCGCCCCGCTCGTGACGAGGACGACCTCGTCACCGGCGGCCCGCAGGTCGGCCGTCGCGTCGCAGACGCGGGCGAGCACGTCGGCCCGGGGCTCGCCCCGGTCGTCGGCGACGATCGCCGTGCCCAGCTTGATCACGACCCGGCGCAAGGTCAGTCGCCGATCCGGTGACGTCGTCTGCGAACCACGGCCGGCCTATTCCGGGTCCAGCTCGAACACGACGCCGGCGATCTCGACCTCGTCTCCGGCGGTGAATCCCTGGTCCTCGAGCGCCCGAATCACGCCGATCCGCCGCAGGCGCGACTCGACGTGGAGCATCGCCTCCTCGTTGTCGAGGTCGTGGCGGGCGATCAGCCGGTCGACTCCCTCGCCGACGACGCGGAAGCTGTCGGCCGACGTCCGCTCGACGTGGAAGCCGCGGCGGGCCGCCGGCCTGAAGGTCAGGTGCTCGGCCCGTTCGGGCTCGGGCGGGCCGACCGGGTCGAACGGGACGCTCCGCAGGAGCTCGGCCGCCAGGATGTCGAGGCCGGCGCGGGTGACGCTGGACGTGACGATCACCGGGACGTCGGGTCCGAGCAGCTCGCGCCACTCGTCGGCGGCGGCGGCCGAGATCTCGGCCGCGACGAGGTCGCTCTTGGACAGCGCGAGGACCCGTGGGAGTTCGGCCAGCCGGGCGTCGTGGCTGGCCAGCTCGTGCTCGATCGTCTGGTGGTTCTCGACCGGGACGGACCCGTCGAGCGGGGCGAGGTCGAGCACGTGGACGAGCAGGCGGGTCCGCTCGACGTGGGCGAGGAAGTCGTGGCCCAGGCCGGCCCCGTCCGACGCTCCCTCGATCAGGCCGGGGATGTCGGCGAGGATCAACTGGCGGGTGTCGCCGTCGAGCGTGCCGAGGACCGGCTCGAGCGTCGTGAACGGATACGCGGCGATCTTCGGCGTTGCCCGCGTGATCCGTGACAGGAGCGACGATTTGCCGGCGTTCGGCAGGCCGATCAGGCCGACGTCGGCCAGCAGCTTGAGGCGGAGCTCGAGCCAGCCCTCGGTGCCCGGGAGGCCGCGCTCGGCGAATTGGGGTGCCTGGCGGGTCGGCGTCGTGTACCGCTTGTTGCCCCGGCCGCCGGATCCGCCGGTCATGATCACGACGCGCTGTCCCGGACGGACGAGGTCGTGGACGTCGCCGGCCTCGGTCGCGACCTGGGTTCCCGGGGGGACGCCGACGACCAGCGACTCGCCGTTGGCCCCGTGGCTCAGCGACCCGCCGCCGTTGCCGCCGGCCGGCGCCCGGTAGTGGGCTCGGCGGCGGAACGACCCGAGGTCGCGGAGCGACTGGTCGCACTCGACCACGACGTCCCCGCCCCGACCGCCGTCGCCGCCGTCCGGACCGCCCCGCGGGACGTGGGCCTCCCGACGAAAGCTCATCGACCCGTGGCCGCCGGCGCCGGCCGCTGCGAAGATTCGTGCCTTGTCATTGAGCATCAGTCAGTCATCCTCGCAGTAGAAAGGCCGAGATGAACTCAACCTCGAAGGTCATGCTGATCACCGGCGCGTCGACCGGGATCGGCGCGGCCACCGCCGGGCTGCTCGCCGACCAGGGTTGGCGGCTGGCGCTGGCTGCGCGGTCGACCGACCGGCTCGACGCGCTGGCAGCCGAGCTCGGCGGTCCCGACCGGGCGGTGGCCGTCGGCTGCGACGTCACCGACTGGTCCGCGCAGGAGGCGATGGTCGCGGCCACGCTCGACCATTTCGGCCAGATCGACGCGGTCATGGCGAATGCCGGGTTCGGCGGAAAGCGCGGCTTCCTGGAGGAGACGCCCGAGCTGTGGAAGGACATGGTCCTGACCAACGTGCTCGGCGTCGCCTACACGATCCGGGCGTCGATCCCGGCCCTGACGGCCAGCCGCGGGCACCTCGTGCTGACGAGCTCGGTCGCCGGTCGCCGGGTCCTCAAGGGGTCGCTCTACTCGGCGACGAAGTTCGCGGTCACCGCGATGGGCGAGGCCGCCCGCCAGGATCTCCACGAGACCGGCGTCCGGGTGACGGTGATCGAGCCGGGCATGACCGACACGCCGTTCTTCGACGACCGCCCGACCGACGCGCTCGAGCCGTCCGACATCGCCCGGGCGGTCGCCTACGCGGTCAGCCAGCCGGCCCACGTCAACGTCAACGAGATCCTGATCCGGCCGACCGCCCAGCGAGGCTGAGCCGCGGGGTTGGCCGGAGCGTTCGCTGCGTCCGAACATCGCAGTACTGGACGG
>DATAUX010000092.1:0-5361 GCA_036268015.1 Solirubrobacteraceae bacterium
CGCCCCGGGCAGCTGCACCGGCTCTGTGCCCAAGGGTCTGCGACGCCCGCTCCACCTCCCCCGATTGGCGGCCGGAGCGCGATGCCCGGTCACGACGACTCGGACGACGATCGGCTTCCTCGGACCGATCGTCGGCGCCGGCCCGTGTACCCCGTGTTGACCGTCGACGCGTCCGGCTCGATGAGATTCGATCCGCCGCACGGTCACCAAGCGGTCTTCGACGGGAGCGACTGGGGCGCCCAGAAGGTGCTGTGGGCAGCAGCGCCACGCTACGCCGGCCCGGTCCTGATCCGCCAGCTCCTCGCGGCCGGTGCGACCTCATCCGGGGAACCGGCAGGCTGGCGTGAGTGGCCGTCCTACACCCGCCTGCGCGCCGGCGGCTGCTACGCCTACCAGGTCGACGGAACCACCTTCAGCACCGTCATCGTGTTTCGTGCCACTCCAGCACCACAATGATCGGGACTGTGCCCGAGCGACCCGGCCGGCACCCGAAACGACGCCGGCGGTCTCGGCCCAACGCGCGGGCGGCGTGGAGTTGCCCGACCCGCCGCTGACCTCAGCAGCGAGCGGCGTCGACATCCGCGCCGGCGCCGGCGAGTCTGAGGCGCACGGCCGGAAGTGGGTCCCGTGACGAGCCAGACCCTTGTTGGGGTGGGCGTCGTCTGTCATCCGCCGTGGGGGTGTGGTGCTCGTCCGGACGGCAGGAGGTGTGTCAACGGTGCATAATCGCCTGTGGGGAGTGGCCTGCCGGCCGGCGGGCCCGGATCGATGTCATCTCAGGGGGCACTTGTGAATCGTCGGCATGTCGGATCTGGCGCCGGGCTGCGAGTCGGCGTGTGCATCGGCGGAGTCGTGGCCGTGATGCTGATCGCTGCGTCGACGTCGGCCGCCGCCGGCTGGATCGCACCGGTCAACCTGTCGCAGTTGGTCGACCAGGATGCCTCGACGCCGCAGGTCGCGATCGACGCGGCCGGCGACACGGCGGTCGTGTGGACCGATGACGCGGCCCACCGGATCGTCCAGGTCGCGACGCGGCCCTCGGGCGGCGCATTCTCGACGCCCGTCAACCTGTCGGCCGCCACCGGGGATGCCTCCGATCCGCGGATCGCGGTCGACCAGGCCGGAGACGCGACGGTCGTCTGGAGTTGGTCGGATGGCACGAGACAGGTCGTCCAGGCGTCGACCCGCCCGGCCGGCGGGACATTCTCCGCGGCAGTCGACCTGTCGGCCGCTGGCGAGAACGCGTCGTTCCCGCAGGTCGCCGTCGACGGAGCCGGGGACACGACCGTCGTCTGGACCGGGCAGACCGTCCAGGCGTCGACGCGGAGCCCGGGCGGTGACTTCTCGGTGCCGGTCGACGTGTCAGCCGCGGGCGTCGACGTCGGCAGCCCGGCGCTGGGGGTCGACACGAGTGGCGAGACGGTCGTCGCCTGGTCGCGAGCATCGACGATCGAGGCGGCGTTCAGGTCCGCGGGTGGCGCATTCGGAGCGCCGGTGGGTGTGTCGACGGCCGGCACGCCGGCCATCAGTCCCGAGGTCGCGATCGGCAACGACGGGAGCGCGGCCCTGGTCTGGGATCAGCCGATGCCGAGTGGAGGCGTGGTCGCCGACGAGGCCGTCGAGGGCGCGGCGCGAGACCCGGGCGGGGCGTTCGGTCTCCCGACCGACCTGTCGGCCGCCGGCATCGGACCGGGCGAGTTGCACGTGGCGATCGACGGCTCGGGCACGGCGATCGCGGTCTGGGAGCAACTCGCGTCGGGGTCGGCGTCGGCGCAGTTCAGCGTCCGGCCGCCCGGCGGTTCGTTCGCCGCGGCCACCAGCTTCCCGGAGACGCAGATCACCGACCCGGACGTGGCGATGAACCCGGCCGGCGAGGCCGTCGTGGTCTGGTCGGGCATCGACCCGGCGTTCGGCAACTTCGCCATCCAGGGAGTCACACGACCCGCCGGCGGCTCGTTCTCGACCCCGGCGCGGGTGTCGGCCGGCGGGCAGAACGCGTTCGGACCGACCGTGGCGATCAACTCGGCGGGCGACGCCTTCGCGACCTGGGAGGGATCCGGCCCGGGCGGGAACGAGGTCGCCTCGGGCGCGGCGCTCGACAGCACGCCGCCGGCGGTGTCGGCGATCTCGGTGCCGGCGAGCGGGACGGCCGGAACGCCGGTGAGCATGTCCGCATCGGCATCCGACCAGTGGGGGCCGGCGACGGTGAGCTTCGCGTTCGGCGACGGCGCCACCCAGACCGGCAGCCCGGTCGGCCACACGTACGCGGCCGGCGGCAACTACCAGGTCACGGTGACGGCGACCGACGCCGGCGGCAACCAGACGAGCGCGACCCGGTCGATCTCGATCGCGGGACTCCCGCAACCGCCGGCATCCAAGCCGGCGAACGCGTCGCGGCCGGCGATCTCGGGCGGCCGGCGGGTCGGCACGCACCTCTCATGCTCGCCCGGCGTCTGGACGGGAACAACGCCGATCACCTACGCCTACCAGTGGCTCAGCGACGGCCACTCGATCGGCCACGCGACCTCCGCCACCTACACGACGACCACCGGCGACGTGGGCCACGAGGTCAGCTGCTCGGTGACCGGGTCGAACGTCGCGGGGAGCGCGAGCGCGACCACCGCGGGCGTCGCGGTGACGGCCGCGCCGGCGTGCGCCGGCCTCCTCGGCAGCCGCCTGCTCGACTGCAGAGCCAGGCAGACGTACACCGCGGCGGTGAAGACGTGCGGCCGGATCAGGGCGACGAGCGCCGCCGGACACCGCCGGAGGACGACGTGCACCGGACGTGCGAAGACGTCCTACAAGCGGGCGATCGCCGTCGTGAAGTGCCGAGCCACCCCGAACGCCCGCAAGCGGGCGGTGTGCGTCGCCCGCGCCCGCAGACTCGAGTAGCAGTCAGCGGGGCCGGACGATCTCAGTCGCCGGCCGACCGCCGCTCGCGCTGGCCGCGGCACAGCACGCAGACGACCTCGACCCCACCCCCGGTTCGGAAGCCCGGCGGCGGCGGGCCGACCACATACTCGTGGCGACGCTCGCCCTCGAACCAGACGTGGCCGCAGTCGACGCACGGGCTCTCGTTCGGGTCCGGCCGGCCAGACTCGGTCATCGGCTCGACCCGCCCCGGCCCGACCCGGTCATCGGCTCGAACGCGCCCGGGCCGCGCACTGGCGGGCCGACATGTCGCCCTTCGACACCTTGTACGCCAGCGTGTCGATGTAGTCGCCCTTCCCGTCCCGCGTCCGCTTCGACGCCTGCTTCGGCGTCACCCCCAGGTCGGTCATCGCCCGAGCCGACTCCGGGTCGAAGCACCGGGCGTCCAGCCAGCTCGCCGTCGCATCGTCGTCGAAGTCGGCCGCCGTCCACGCGTTCGCCACCGCCTGCGGGTCGCCGCCCTGGTCGGCGAAGTCCCCGTACCGGAGGATCGTCGCCACGTTCGTCTGTTCACCGCCGCCGTGGATCTTCACCGGCCCCCGCCTCTCGCTCGAACGCTCGGCAAGGCTCCTACGAGATCGCGCCGACGAAGATCCAGTAGTAGAAGCAGACGCCGAAGAACGCCGCCGCCGCACCCCACAGCGCGGCCCACGCGACCGCTTCCCGCGGCTTCATCTGCGGCCGGCCGACCACGAAGATGTGGAACCACTCGAGCAGGACGCTCCCGACGACGAAGACGCCGACGCCGAAGTGGCCGATGATGATCCCCAGGACCAGCAGCATGACCGGCACGCCGACGGCCGCCCCGGCCGCCGACAGCGTGAAGACGACCAGCTCGTTGAACGGGTCCCGGTACATCTTGACCCGCGGATCGAACGCCGCGGTGAGCTTGCCCGGCTCTTGACTCGCCATTGCCCAGATCCTACTTCTTGGCGATCGTGAACGCGACCGTCACCGGCGGCCCGCTCGGACGCGTCAGGACCAGCTGGTAGACGCCGGCGACCGCAGGGTGGCCACGCCGGCCGATCGTGACCGAGACCCGGTTCGACCCGACCCTGTCGTGATGGACGGTCCGCTGCGGCAGGACCGTGTACGCGCCGACCGTCGTCGACCGCTCGACCCGGATCGTCGTCGGCCCGGCCGTGCTCGCCCGGTAGGTCACGCTCACCGGCTTCTGCCCGTGCACGGTCGCCGGCGACACGGACGCCCCGCTCAGAAAGATCCGGACGACCGCCTTCGGGTCGAAGACCTCGCTCGTCGTCAGGAACGCTCCCGACGCGTAACGCTGCCCGCCCGCCACCAGCACCCGCCCACTCGGCAGGAGCGCCGCGCTCGCCTCGCCCCGCGGCGTCGACAGCGGGCCGGCCTGCGTCCACCGGTCCGTCGCCGGATCGAACAGCTCGGTCGACGCCAGGTCGCCCGCATTGCCGAACCCGCCGGCCACCACGACCCGCCCGTCCGGAAGGCCGGTCGCCGTCGCATAGCCCCGCGCATCCGGGACCGGCGCGACCGACGACCACGTGCTCGTCGTCGGCGAGAACGTCTCGGCCGTGTCGGTGAAGCCCGGTGCCTTGTCCCCCCCACCGACCACCAGCACCCGCCCGTCGGCCAGCAGCGTCGCCGTCTGGTTCGCCCGGACCGTGTGCATCGACCCGACCGACGCCCACGTGTTCGACGCCGGGTCGTAGACCTCAGCCCCCGTCAGCTCCTGGTCCTTCGCGTTCTCCCCACCCTCGACCAGGACCCGGCCGTCGAGCATCAGCGTCGCCGCGAAGTGGTATCGCGCCGTGTGCATGCTCGCCGCCGGCGTCCACGCCCCCGTCCCCGGGTCGTAGAGCTCGACCGTCGCCAGGACCGTCCCCGACGAGTTGTTGCGCCCGCCGGCGACCAGGACATCCCCGTCGGCCAGCAGCGTCCCCGTCCCGAACGCCCGCGGCGTCGCCATCGGCGCCGCGATCGTCCACGCGCTCGTCGCCGGGTTGTAGACCTCCGCCGTCGCCAGGTACCCGGCCGTCAGGTTCGCCCCGCCGGCCACCAGGACCTGGCCGTTCCCGAGCAGGGTCGCCGTCTGCCCGAACCGCGGCGAGACGAGCGGCGCCGCCGTCACCCAGTTGCCCCGCGTCGGCTCGTAGATCTCGCTCGTCGCCAGCATCCCCGGATACCCGAAGCCACCCGTCAGCAGCACCCGCCCGTCCTTCAGGCTGACCGCCGGAGCCAGCATCCTCGCCACGTGGAGATCGTGCCCCGCCGACCACCCGCCCGCGACCGTGTTCGGAGCGGCCGCCAGGCCCGGCGACGCCGCGACGCCCAGCCCGACCGCGACGACCCCGATCCGGCGCACACCCGCCCGACCCCCCCGCCGCCGGCTGCCCCGACCGCCGGCCGGCCTGCCGCGACCGGTCAGAAAGACAAGCGCACGCCCCCCGCCCA
>DATAUX010000093.1:0-2121 GCA_036268015.1 Solirubrobacteraceae bacterium
ACGCGCCTCGATGACCTCGGCGAGGAACCGGTTGAGGTCGGGTGTCGGGATCCGCTGGTTCATACGGTCGGCCAGGGTCAGCGCCTCGTCGAGCAGCCGGCCGATGTTCCGGGCCGTCTTCGCGCTCGCCGTCAGCACCCGCGGCCGCAGGCGCAGCTTACGTGCGACCCGACCCCGCTCGTATTCGAGGTCGAACGTCTCGGGCGCGAGATCCCACTTGTTCAGCACGACGGCCGTCGCGCACCCGGCCTTCATCGCCAGCTCCGCGATCCGCAGATCCTGGGCCGTGATCCCGTCGGTCGCGTCGCAGATCACGAGGGCGACGTCCGCCCGCTCGGCCGCCCGCTGGGAACGCAGGTTCGTGTAGTACTCGACCGATTCCGACACCTTCGACTGGCGGCGCATTCCTGCCGTGTCGACGAGGATCACGTCCCGGTCGCCGATCCGCAGCGGCAGGTCGATCGCGTCGCGGGTCGTCCCGGCGAGCGGTGACACGATCACACGTTCCTGGCCGGCGAACCGGTTGACCAGCGACGACTTGCCGACGTTCGGCCGTCCGATCACCGCCAGCCTGACGATCCCGGCGTCGCGCTCGGGGTCGTCGTCCGGGAGCAGGGCGACCAGCCGATCGAGCAGGTCGCCCGTCCCCAGACCCTGGGCGGCCGAGACCGGCTGGGGCTCGCCCAGTCCCAGCCCGTAGAACTCGGCCGCGAGCGGAACGTCGCCGACCGAGTCACACTTGTTCGCGGTCACGATCACCGGCTTGCCCGACCGCCGCAGCAGGTCGGCGAGCTCCTCGTCGCCCGGCCGCAGCCCGGCACGGGCGTCGACCACCAGCAGGGCGACCTCGGCGTCCGCGAGCCCGGCGACCGCCTGTTCGCGGATCGACCCGGCGAGCGGGTCCTCGTCGGTCAGATCGATCCCGCCGGTGTCGATCAGCGTGAACGTCCGGCCGTTCCAGTCACAGTCGAGCTCGTTGCGATCGCGGGTCACACCCGGCCGCTCGTGGACGACGGCCTCGCGGGATCCGGACAGCCGGTTGACGAGCGACGACTTGCCGACATTCGGGTAGCCGAGCACGGCGACCTTCACTGGAAACCTCCGTGCAGGGTGACGTTCATATGTTCAGTATGAGCCGACGAGCGCCGTTCAAGCCGGCCGGTACGCCCGGGCGAGGTCGACGACGGCGTCGACGACCGCGTCGAGCGACAGTCCGCCGGTGTCGAGCACGACCGCGTCGGCCGCGGCGACGAGCGGCGAATGCGCCCGGTCGCGGTCGCGCCCGTCACGCTCGCGCTGGTCGGCGAGGACGCCGGCGACATCGACGCCGAGCTCGCGGGCCCGCCGGTCCGCGCGGACGTCGTCACTCGCCGTCAGAAAGACCTTGACCTCGGCGTCCGGCGCGACGACGGTCGCGATGTCACGCCCCTCGGCGACCCAGTCGCCGTCCGAGATCAGGCCGCGCTGGAGGGCGACCATGGCCGCGCGGACGAGCGGGTCGACCGCGACGTGGGACGCGGCCGCCGAGACGTCCGGCGCGCGGATCGCCGCCGTGACGTCCTCCCGGCCGACGACGACGCGCTCGCCGAGCGAGAGCTCGAGCGAACCGGCGATCTCGCCGGCCGGCCGGGACGGGTCGCGCATCCAGAGCAGGCCGACGCACCGGTACATCGCGCCGGTGTCGAGGTACGTGAACCCGAGCGCGGCGGCGACGGCCCGGGCGACGGTCGATTTGCCGGCACCGGCCGGACCGTCGATCGCGACCAGCATCAGGAGACCAGACGACCGAGGTCGCCGACGAAGCCCGGGTAGGAGACGGCGGCCGCGTCCATCCCGACGACCTCGACCCCGTCGCGGGACGCGAGGCCGGCGACAGCGCCCATCATCGCCAGCCGGTGATCCCCGTGGGCCTCGATCCGCCCGCCCCGCAGGCCGCCGGTCCCGGTCACGACGAAGCCGTCCGCGGTCGCCTCGATCTGGCCGCCGAGGCCGCGCAGGCCGTCGACGACGGTCGCGATCCGGTCGGACTCCTTGAGGCGCAGCTCACCCGCCCCGCGGACGATCGTCTGGCCTTCGGCGAAGCATCCGAGCAGCCCGACCAGCGGCAGCTCGTCGATCGCC
>DATAUX010000094.1:0-9536 GCA_036268015.1 Solirubrobacteraceae bacterium
CGCCGTCCTCGACGGTCCCCACGCCCCCGGCCGCAGCTACATCCTCAACGACCCGTTCGCCGGCGGCACCCACCTCCCCGACATCACCCTCGTCACGCCCGCCTACCTCGAAGGCGAGCTGCTCGGCTTCGCGGCGACCCGCGCCCACCACGCCGACGTCGGCGGCCGCCTCCCAGGGTCGATGCCGGCCGACAGCCGGACGCTGGCTGAGGAAGGCGTCCTGATAGAACCACAACCGCTCCAGAAGGACACGATCGATCGGCTCATCGCACGCATGCGCCAGCCAGCCGAACGGCGGGCCGACCTCCGTGCCCAGCAGGCCGCCAACCAGCTCGGCGTCCGCCGCCTCCACGAGCTCGCCCGGCGGATCGGGCCCGACGGCCTGCGGGCGGCCGCCGGCCAGGTGATCGACTACGCCGAGCGGCGGACCCGCGCGTGCATCACCGCCCTGGCCGACGGCGACCGCCACGCCGTCGACCTGCTCGAGGCGGCCGACGGCGACCTCGAGCTCCGGCTTCGCGCGACCGTCGACGGCGACCGGCTGATCCTCGACTTCACCGGCACCGCCGCCCAGCACCCCGGCAACCTCAACTGCCCGCTCGCCGTCACCCATTCGGCCTGCTACTACGCCGCCCGCGTCCTCACCGACCCCGACATCCCCCCGTCGGCCGGCGCCCACCGCCCGATCCGGGTGATCGCCCCGGCCGGGTCGATCCTCAACGCCCGCCGGCCGGCCGCCGTCGCCGCCGGCAACGTCGAGACGTCGTCGCGGGTCGCCGATCTCGTGCTCGGCGCGTTCGGCCACGCGCTCGGTCAGGGCACGATGAACAACCTCACGCTCGGCAACAACCGCTTCTCCTACTACGAGACGATCGGCGGCGGCCAGGGCGCGTGTCCCGATGCGGACGGGCCGTCGGGAGTACATGTGGCGATGAGCAACACCCTCAACACCCCGGTCGAGGCCCTCGAGCGGGCCTACCCCGTCCGCGTCGTCCGCAGCGCCGTCCGCCGCGGGTCCGGCGGCCGCGGGACCCACCACGGCGGCGACGGGATCGTCCGCGAGCTCGAGGCCCTCGAGCCAATGACCTACTCCCTGATCGCCGAGCGCCGCCGCCACCCTCCACCCGGAGCCGCCGGCGGCCAGCCGGGCAGCCGGGGACGCGACCAGCTCAATCGGGCCGGCATCCCCGGCAAGTCGACCGGTACGCTCCAACCAGGTGACCGACTCCGGATCGAGACACCCGGCGGTGGCGGCTACGGTTCGCCGGACGACGGCTGACCGATGAGCTCCGTCGACCCGCTCCCCCGGATCGGCTTCATCGGCCTCGGCATCATGGGCTCCCGGATGGCGGCCAACCTCGCCCGGGCCGACTTTCCCCTGACCGTCTGGAACCGGACGGCGTCGACCGCCGAGCGCTTCGCCGCCGAGCACGCCGCCCGCCTCGCCGACTCGCCGGCCGCCGTCGCCCGCGAATCGGACATCGTCGTGACGATGGTCGTCGACGGCGACCAGGTCGACGAGGTCCTGCTCGGTCCCGACGGCGTCGCCTCGGGCGCCCGGCCCGGCCTGCTGTGCATCGACTGCTCGACGATCGGCCCTTCCGAGACCCTGCGGATCGCCGCCGCCCTCGAGCCGCACGGGATCCACTTCGTCGACGCGCCGGTCACCGGGTCCGCCCCGCGGGCAGCCGACGCCACGCTGACGATCATGGCCGGCGGCACGACCGATGATTTTGCTCTGGGGCGGCCTCCACTGGAAGCGATGGGGCGGCTGGTGCTCCACGTCGGTCCGCTCGGCCATGGCCAGACGATCAAGCTGATCAACAACTCGGTGGCCGCCGCCAACACGCTGACCGTCGCCCAGGCCCTGCTCGTCGGCAGCGACGCCGGCGTCGACCTGGATTCGCTGGTCGCCGTGATGGAGGCCGGGTCCGGCAGCTCGACGATGCTCAGCCTCAAGGCCGGGCCGATGCGCGACCACGACTTCACACCCCTGTTCAAGCTCGAGCACATGCTCAAGGACGTCCGGCTCTGCCTCGAGTCCGCCGGCATCGAGTTCCCGTCGGCCGAGGCCGCCGCCGACGCCCTCGTCGAGGCTGACGGGCTCGGCCTCGGCGGAGACGACTTCTCGGCGGTCCTGGTCGCCGCCGAGCGTCGGGCCGAACGCCGACTCTGACGCGAGCCGCCGCGCCGGCACGGTCGGCGGTATCCTTGAGGGCGCAACTGGCTAGATGTGGCTATTTGCAGGGAAATTTGGCGTTTGGGGAAGTTTTTCGTATCCTTAGGCAATCCCGCGGTGGCCTGAGCACCTTCTGGCCCTTCGGGATTTCCGTTGCCCGCCTCGCGTCCCCCCCGGATTTTCTATGCCAATTGCTTTTAAAGAATGGGCCGTCACGGTCCGCGCCCTCGCCGAAGGCGAGCAGCTGATCACCCTGCGCAAGGGTGGCGTCCGCGAGCCCGGGAAGAACTTCCGCGTCGAGCACGACCGGTTCTTCCTCTACCCGACCTTCGATCACCAGCGCGGCGATCTGGTGCGCGAATCGCATCAGCCCGAGCTCCGACGCGCCCTCGAGGAGGGCGTCTGGGCCGACGGCGAGCCGAGTGTCCACCAGCTCCACCACGGTCCGTCGATCCAGCCGCCCGACCGCGTCCGGATCCGTGCGTGGGCGGAGATCGCCGCCCAGTACACGATCACCGACGCCCGCACGGTCGACGCGCTCTCGCCGTTCTACGTCTGGACTCCCGACTACGCCGAGAAGCGACTCGAGTGGAAGCGCCGCCACCCGCTGCACGTCCTCCTGCTCAGGACGTACCGGATCCCCCGTCCGGTGACCGTCAAGGTCAAGGACGAGTACGGCGGCTGCCGGTCCTACCTCGAGCTCCAGCGCGACCTTCCGTTCGAGGGAACTCCCGTCCTCTCCGACGAGGAGTTCGACCGGGCCGCCGAGGAGATCCAGGCGATCGTCAACGGACGGGTCCCGGTTCTCGCCTGAACCCCCGTCCGGGTCGCCGGGCCCGCGGAGCGTCCGCGGCGGCGGCGGCACGGGGTTGGCAGCACGAGGGGCAGTGTGCAGGCAGGGTCGACGGGCCGGTCGGCAGGTCGCGTTCGGTTGGTCGTTTTGGCTGCGGGCGGGTCGCCGACCTTCCTCGGGAACCCGTTCGACATGTCGAACCACCGGCTTGGGCGTCTGGCCTGACGTTATGCCGGCGGGGACAGGGCGGCAGGGCGGGCAGGGCGGCGGCAGGGGGCTGATCGCGCGGACGGGCGGGTTTGCGCACGTCGCCGGCGGTTTCGGTGGGTACTGGACCGTCCAGTACCGGTGGAGTACTGACCGGTACCGGCGGAGTACTGGACCGTCCAGTACCGGCGGAGAACTGGACCGTCCAGTACTCGCGGAGTGGCGGACCGCGGCGGGTCGATCCCGACCCCTCGGGGTCGCTCTGATGACCGGTCCCGACCCCTCGGGACCGCTCTGATGACCGGTCCCGAGAGCTGCCGGCCCGACGAGCGGCATCCCGAACCGGCCGGGCGCCCGATCCGGCCGGATCCTCCGGCGGCCGGCCGGTCGAGTGGCAGCCGGCTTGCACGACGGCCGTCCGCGGCCGGGCCGGGCACACTCGGAAGGTGCCCTGGGTCGAAACCAGCTCGCCGAACTTCGCGGCGCGCCACGAGAAGGCCGACGACGACGACGCGGCGGCCGTGCTCGAGCTGCTCGAGGGCGCCCGCGAACAGCTGTCGGAGGTCTTCCCGCGCAAGCCCGACGAGGAGATCGCCGTCGTTCTCCACAGCTCCCTCCCGACCCTCTACCTCGCCCAGCCGGCCCTCCCCCTGATCACCTTGGCGACGGCTCCGGCCGGCCGACGCTACCTGGCCGGATGGTGCTCGCCGGGCGAGATCCACGTGCTCTCGCCCCGCCTGCTCGAACGGCGGGCGTCAGCCGTGCCCGGGTCGCGCGAGATGGCCATGCTCGGCCCGGCCACCCTCTATGCCCAACTCGTCCTCGCCGCCAACAACCGGACCCTCCCGCCGCCGCTCCGACCGACCAAGCTGGTCCGGTACGCCCGGTGGGCGTGGATGACCGCCGGCGCCGCCCAGTACTTCTCCGGCCAGACCGCGTTCGCCCGGCCGGCGATCGCCCGCCGTCTGCGCGAAGGCCGCGAGCCGTCGTTCCCGCCCGGGATCCACGACGCCGCCCTGCTCGGTGGCTCGGTCTTCGACCTGCTCGCCCGCGAGCATGGCTCCCACGCGGCGGTCGCCCTGGCCTACAGCCCGTTGCGCGACGACCCGCGACGGGCCCTCGTCGACGCGTTCGACGGCCGCGCCCTGGCGCACACGGCAAGCGCCTGGCGGGCCCACCTCGCCCGGCTCGCCGAGCAGCGCTGAGGCTGCCGTCGGCCGGGTGCCGGCGGGTGTCGGCTCAGTCCCAGACGTGAGTGCCCATGAAGAGGATCACCGCGACGATCGCCACGCCCAGCAGGAGGCCGGCGAGCAGGCGGGCCGGCGTGTCCCTAGCCGGTCGACTCGGGCCGTCGCCGATGATCTCCGCGCCGACCAGCACCTCGTGAGCCGTGCTCGCCCCGGACGCGGCGACCAGCACCTCGCGCGGGCCGCCGGCCATGAAGTCCGGCACGTCGAACCCGGCCGCCCGGCGAACCAGGCTGGGTACGCCCTCCTCGAGCAGCATCCCCTGGATGAACTCGGCCTCCGCCTGGTTGCTCGCCCCGGCAACCCTGACCAGCTCGCCCTCCGTGTATTGCGGCTTGATCTTCCGGGCCCGCTCCTGGCGCTCGCTGAGGACCGCGGCAGGCGAGCCGCCGGCCTGGACCAGCGGCATGCCACAACTCGTGCAGAACCGCTCGTCCGCGGGGTGCGCCGACGCGCAACTCGGGCAGGCGAGGCCGTCGGCAGCCATCAGATCACCGACAACTCGACTTCCTCGACCTCGGCGTCGACGATCCGGAACGCCCTGACCTCCGGCTCGGGACCGTGCACGCCGACGATCACGTACAGCGTGTCCGGATAGAAGGCCAAGTTGATGTCGGTCTGCGACGGAACCGGCGGGCTCCTCGTGTGCGAGTGGTAGATCGCTCCCAGATCCCATCCGGCGTCCTCGATCGCCGACTGGATCCGGTACTGCTCGAGCCCGTCGATCTCGTATTTGAGGGGACTGTGGGCCGTGTTCGTCGCCCGGTAGACCTGCACCGCCCGACCCTCCAGCGCGGCGATCATCCCGCAGCACTCGTTCGGCTTGTCGGCCACCGCGTGGGCGACGATCTCGTCGTACATGCTCTGCGGAATTTCCATGATCCGAGGCTACCCGCTTTCCTTTCCGGTCTCGAACGCCGACGGGATCGGGTCCTCGCCGCGCGCCTGGCGGACGAGAACCAGATGCTGGGCGTCGCTGCACATCACGGCCGCCGAGATCTCCGCCAGCTTGACGTCGTCGAGCGTCTGCTGCGCCGTGTAGAAGCCGAACACCTCGGCGTTCTCCAGCTGCTCGGCCAGGCCGAGCGCCGACCGGCGATCGCCGGCCGCAACCAGACCCGGGACCGCCTGCTCGGCCTCGACCAGGGTCGGCACCGGCGGTGGCCCGCCGCCCAGATACTCGACCAGGGCGAGCAGGGCGGCCGCGTGCTGGTTCTCGTGGTCGGCCAGCAGGCCGAACAGGTCGCGCAGCTCACGGTCGAGCGCCGGCCGCCCGGCCAGCGACCCGTAGGCGACCGCCAGCGTCTGCTCGAGGCGGACCGCCGCCTGCATCGACAGGATCCCCGGCGAGCTGAGCCCCCAGGCCGGGGCACCCGGCAGCAGGACGGCTCCGGCCCCCGCCGCCGCCGTCGCCCCGACCAGCAGCTGCCGGCGCGTCGCTCGCCTCACGCCTCCCCCCGCACGATCGCGACCGGCGTCGGCGGCAGGCCGCGGGCCTGCGTGACCAGGGCGAGATGCTGGGCCTCGTTCGTGACGATCGACGCGGCCAGCGCCCGGGCGACGCTGTTGGTGATCTTCGGGACGACGTCGATGTACGCGGCGATCAGCGTGTTCTCGATCCGTCCGACGAACGCCAGGGCCGCCGGACCGTCGGCCAGCGCCGGAAACCCATAGTCCGATCTGGACGGCGTCGGCTGGCCGCCGAGCTCGTGGATCGCCGGCGCCAGCGTCAGCGCGTGCTGCACCTCCTGGTGGCCGATCGTCTGCGCGAGTGCCCGCGCCCGGCCGGTCAGCGAGCCGGCGACGTGCGCGTACGCGGCGACCGCCATGTTCTCGAGCATGAAGACCTCGTTGAGCAGGTCGGCGTCGGCCCCGTTGACCTCGGAGTTCGGCGCCGGCTTGGCCGGCTTCGAGCTGCACCCGTCCAGCAGGACGCCACCGGCTGCAGCCGTCGCGGCCAGCAGGATCCTGCGGCGCGAGATACCGTCGCCCCGGCGGTCGCCCGATACCACGCAGAGCCTCAGGCGCGGCGGGCAGCCACACCGCGACGCGCCCGGCGGCTCACCACCAGAGCGTGTTCTCGAGTTTCTCGATCTCGTCGACCGGCCGCGTGTACACGCCGCTCGAGAGGTACTTCCACCCGTCGTCGGCAACCAGGAAGACGACGTTGCCCTCGTCGAGCTCGCCGGCGATCCTCACGGCGACCCGGGCGATCGCTCCAGACGAGACGCCGGCGAAGATGCCCTCCTCGTCGAGCAGTTTCCGCGTCCAGATGATCGCGTCCCGGTTGGTCACGAAGATCTTCCGGTCGAGCACGCTCAGGTCGATGATCGGCGGGATGAACCCGTCGTCGAGCGAACGCAGACCCTGGACCGGCTCGCCCTGCATCGGCTCGGCCGCGACGATCTTCACCGAGCTGCCCAGCTCCTCCTTGAGCCGCCGTCCATTGCCCATCAGCGTGCCGCCGGTCCCGAGGCCGGCGACGAAGGCCGAGATCTCGTCGAGCTCCTCGAGGATCTCCAGGGCCGTGCCGTTGTAGTGGGCCAGCGGGTTCGCCTCGTTGCCGTACTGGTACGGCATGTAGTAGCTCGGGTCCTGGGCCAGCTCGAGCGCCATCTCGACGGCGCCGTTCGACCCGAGGTTCCCGGGCGAGTTGACGATCTCGGCCCCGTACATCATCAGCAGCTGCGTACGCTCGGGCGTCACGTTGTCCGGCATCACGACCTTCAGCTTGTAGCCCTTGCGCCGGCAGATCATCGCCAGCGAGATCCCCGTGTTGCCGGACGTCGGCTCGAGGATCGTCTGGCCCGGGGAGATCAGTCCCTTCTCCTCGGCGTCCTCGATCATCGACCGCGCGACACGGTCCTTGACCGACCCGGTCGGGTTGGCCGATTCGAGCTTCGCCCAGATCCGCACGCCGGGCTTGGGCGACAGCCGCTTGAGCTCGACGAGCGGGGTGTTGCCGATCGCCTGCACGATGTCGCCGTAGCGACCCCCGCACGGCTTGTTCTCGAGGAACTGCGAGGCCATGACGTCGAATATATCGTTCGGGCTGGCCGATCGGATCATTCCGCCCGGCAATCACGCGATCTGTCGGTCGAAGTCGGCTGCATGCCCCGCTTCTCGGCCGGGAAGGCCCCGCGGCCCGGCCGCAGTCAAGCCTCGAGGCCGTCCTCGGGGCTCGCGAAGTCGCGGACGAAGCTGAAAGCCGTCGATGTCGGCCCTTCCTCCCCGAGCTGCCGAAGCCGATCTTCGGCCTCGGCGACGCTCGGACGGTGGCCGGCCGGCACCCACCAGAGGGCGGTGTGCAGGTCGAGGCGCGCGAACCACTCACGGCGGCGGCGCATCACACCCAGATGGATCGGATCGTCGTAGACGAACGCCCGAAGCGCGTCGATCGACTCCCAGACGGTGAGGTTCATGACCAGACGAGGGTCGCCTCCGAAGCCGCGGACCCCCGTCGCGTCGCCGTCGTCGGTCTGCATCCGCCAGACGAACCCGGCCGCCTCGTCCGCACGGCCGTTCACCGGCCCGAGCGCCGCGACGAAATCCGCGAGCAGCGGCGCGTCGAGCGGCTCGCGCGCGAACGCTATGTTCACCTGAGCCAACTGATGTCCGCCGGACACCGGCTCAGCCTACCGGCCGGCGTCGACCCCGGCCGCTGACCCGGGGTGGCCCGCGGTGGCTAGGCCGACCCGCCGGCCATCGCCGGCAGGATCACGATCACATCGGCTGCGCCAACCGCGGTCTCGAGACCTTCGAGCACGCGGACGTCCTCGTCGTTGAGATACACGTTGACGTACCGGTTCAGCGTCCCGTCGGTACCGAACAGCTGCGTCTGCGTGGCCGGATGGTTCTCGGCGAGTGCCCGCAGAACGTCGCCGACCTTCTCACCCGCCGCGCTGACTTCCTTGGCTCCTCCGACGGACGGGCGCAGCACCGGTGGGATCTTGATCGTGGCCATTGGCGCGAACCCTAGCCTGCGGCGGCGCAGAACGCCTCGTAGTCTGGGAAGACACCCATCTCCTCGTCGGTGATCTCCTCCGGCGGCCGCGAGCAGACCGGGCATTCCGGGTCGCGGCGGACCTTCAGCTCGGTGAACGTCGCGCTGAGCGCTTCGTAGAGCAGCAGGCGGCCGATCAGCGGCTCGCCGGCGCCGATGATCAGCTTGACGACCTCGGTCGCCTGGAGCAGGCCCATCGTCCCCGGGAGCACGCCGAGCACCCCGTTCGCGCCGCACGACGGAGCCAGCTCGGCTGGCGGCGGCACCGGGTAGAGGCAGCGGTAGCACGGCCCGTTGTACGGATCGAAGACCGACAGCTGACCGTCGAAGCCGAGGATCGACGCCGAGACGACGGGGATCCGCAGGCGGACCGTCGCGTCGTTGAGCAGGTACCGCGTCGGGAAGTTGTCGGCCCCGTCGACGACGATGTCCCAGCCGTCGATGATCTCCATGATGTTCGACGCGTCGAGCCGCGTCACGTACTTGACGACCTCGACGTCCGGGTTGAGCGCGTGGATCGTCTCCTCGGCCGACTCGGCCTTCGGCACGCCGATCCGGTCGGTCGTGTGGACGACCTGTCGCTGGAGGTTCGACAGGTCGACGACGTCGTCATCGACGATCCCGATCGTCCCGACGCCGGCCGCCGCCAGATACAGCGCGACCGGCGAGCCGAGACCGCCGGCGCCCAGCAGGAGCACCCGCGCGTCGAGCAGCTTGCGCTGACCGTCCTCGCCAACCTCCGGAACCAGGAGGTGGCGCGAGTACCGCTCCCGCTGCTCGGCGGTCAGCGACTTCGGGACGACGACCTTGTAGCCACGGTCCTTCCACAGCGTGATCCCGCCGGTCATCGACTCGACGTTCTCGTAGCCGAGCTCGTTCAGCGTCCGGGCGGCCAGGGCCGACCGGGTCCCGCCGGCGCAGTAGACGATCACCCGTTGCGAGTGGTCGGGCACCGCGCCCTCGATCCGCGTCTCGAGGAAACCCCGAGGCACGTGCTTGGCTCCGGGGAGCAGCCCGCTCGCCGTCTCCTCGGTCTCACGCACGTCGACGATCGCCACGCCGTTGCCGACAAGCGGCTGCACGTCGCTGGGATCGATCTCCCTGATC
>DATAUX010000095.1:0-9297 GCA_036268015.1 Solirubrobacteraceae bacterium
GTCGACCCCGCACCGTTCACCAGCTGGACGTTCACGCCCGAGATCTTGATCGTCGGCTTACCGCCGATCCCGGTCGCCGAATACGACAGAAACGGCAGAATCGAAATCAGCGTCTGCTGATCACCCGCACTCGCCGGCAACGCGACAGTCGTCCCCGACCCCGTGCACGCCCCACCCGTAACCGCCCCCGACGCCGGCACGCAAAGCGAAACCGACGCCGCAAGAGCGCTCCCGGCCCAACCGAACACCGCCGCCACAGCAACAGCGCCCGCAACCCCCGAGCGCCGCAACAGACGGCCTCGCCCGCCGCCGGCAGGCGCGGAACGCCGCGACCCCGCCGACACCGATGGAACAACCCCGAATGCCATCTTTTTCGAACCCCCGAATGGTTTAGGTAATTTGAGCAGCACCTACAGGCAGCGGACCCGACGATACGTGATCCACGCCGCGGGTTAAGTGATCTACGTCACACATCGCCACCGCTCGCGGCCCGGGATCGCCCCGGCGGCGAGGGCCGAGCTCGCCTGCGGCCGACGTCCGGGCCGGCTCGGTCAGACGTCCCGGCGAGCGTGGCCTGCCGCCAACGCGGCCGGCGCCCCTGCTGTGTCGGCGACTTCCGGCAGCGACGCGGTCGCTCGAGGAGACCGCTCGCGCGCCCTGCTCAGGACGCCTTGATCGCTTTACCGTCAACGAGCCACTCACACGACCTTCGACTGATCTTAATGCTTGAGATCGGTCATGGAGCCAATGGCTTACACAAATTCGTGGGCGCCGAGTTGCGGGCGCCCGAGACGCTACGTCCCGGCCAGCCCGGCGACGTCGTCGACCGCCGCCCGCAGCTTCGCCGCGACCTCGTCGGCCGCGTAGTCGCTCAACCGCTCCCGCCCCCGCCGGGCGAGCTCCGCCCGGAGCTCTGAGTCCTCGACCACCAGATGGATCAGCTCGGCGGTCAGGGCGAGGTCGCGGTCGTCGGTGATCACGGCCGCGTCCCCCGCGACCTCGACCACCCCGCCGCTCGGCCGGGCGATCACCGGGACGCCGAAGTGGAAGGCCTCGAGCAGCGGGATGCAGAAGCCCTCGTGCTCGGAGAGGCAGACGAACACGCTCGCCTCCTGGTAGCAGGCCCAGAGGTCGGCTCGGCTGATCCCCGCCCGGAAGGTCACCGCGCCCGGGGCCAGCCGGTCGGCCAGCTCGACCAGCGAGTCGGCGTAGCGCGGGGTCAGCGGCTCGCCGACGAGGACGAGCCGCGCGTCCGGACGCCGGTGCCTGCGGTAGAGCGAGAAGGCCCCGATCAGCTCGTCCTGGCGCTTGTGCGGCGTCAGGCGCCCGACGAAGAGGATCGTCGGCGGGCCGCTCGGCGCCGGCGCGGCCGGGGCGTCCGGCCGCGTGAAGAGGATCGGGATCACCGCCGTCCGCGCCGCGCCCGCCGCGTCCAGCTCACCCGCGTTGAAGCGCGAGACGCCGGCCGCCAGGCTCACGCCCCGGGCGAACTCGGGCAGCTGCCGCCGGCCGAGCGAGCAGTGGACGGCGATCGTCGGCTCGTAGTCCCAGAACCACCGGGCCGGCGTCACGTTGTGGTAGACGAGCAGCTTCGGGTTGCCCAGCTCGAGCACCGACCGGAGCTTCGGCGCGTAGGCCGAGTAGTGGATCACCAGCACGTCGTCCGGACGAGGATCGAACGACTTGAACGGGCGCACCCGCGCCGCGATCCGCGGGTCGATCGAGACCGCGTAGTCGTGGCCGCCGAAGCCCCATGCCGAGAACAGGTCGCGGTAGACCAGCGCCTGCGACGTGACCGCGTCGACCGGACCCGCCCCGCTGAGGATCTGATGGACGATCACGCCTCCACCCGATCCTCGACCTCGCCGGCGCGCGTCATCTCTGGTCGGATTCCTCGTCGGCGACCCGGCGGTGCAGGCCCAGGTCCTCGACGTCGGCGACCCAGCGGTGCAGGCCCAGGTCCTCGAGGTCGCCGATCCGGCGGTGCAGGCCCAGGTCCTCGAGGTCGGCGACCCGCAGGTTGAGGTCGGCCAGGCGTTCGTCGAGCTCGCCGAGGCGTCCCATCAGGTGGACGTTGACCCGCGTCTGCTGCGACGCCAGCTGACCCGTGTACTGGCGGATCAGGTGGATCAGGAGCCGCTTGACGGCGCTGATCGGTGCGCCCAGGCGGCGCGTCGAGACGACGAGGTCGAGGTCCGGCTCGATGATCGCCCACTCGAGCAGCGCGTCGGTCGACGGCCGCTCCGGCGGCTGGATCCGCCAGTCCTCCAGATCGTCGGCGTACGCGCCGTCGGCCCGGCGGTCGGCGAGCGCGGCCCGCGCCGCCGCGACCGCGTCCTGCGGCCTCATCGCCGCGGGACCCGGACCTCGTCGGGCCCGGCCTCCTCGAACCCGCCGGGTCGGCGCGACATTCGCGTCCGCGCGTCGGTCGCCCGCTGGCGGACGACCAGCGCGCTGCGCTGGACGTGGGCCCGCATGAACGCCGCGGCCGCCTCCGCATCGCCCAGCACGACCGCGTCGATGATCTCCAGGTGCTCGCCGATCGTCGCCTCGACACGGTCCACCGTCGTGAAGTCGTGGATCCGGATCGTCCGGATCCGGTCGTTCAGATCGACGAGGATCCGCGCAAGGACACCGTTCCCGCTCGCGGTCGCCAGACGCCGGTGGAAGCTCTCGTCGGTGTACACGAAGTCCGGTCCCGCAAACGACGGCCCCCTCGTCGGGAGGTCGGCCCGCATCGCGAGCCAATCGTCCCTGACCGCCTCCAGCACCGGCAGATCGTGCTCCTGGGTCGCCCGGCGGACGACCAGCTCCTCGATCACGATCCGCACGTCGTAGAACTCGCTCATCGATTCGACATCCGGCAGCGCCGGCTCCAGGCTTCCGCCGCTGCCGCGGACGAGGTAGCCGTCGCCCTCGAGTCGCCGCAGCGCCTCGCGCACGGGCGTCCGGCTCGTCCGGAACTGCTCGGCCAACCGCTCCTCGACGAGTCGCTGACCGGCCGGCACCTGCCCGCCGAGGATCTGGTCGCGCAACTCGACGTAGACGACCTCCGCGTGGAACTGACGCGGCGCCGACCGACCGACCGGCCGCTCGTCGTCCGAAGCAGCGTCTTTTGGCGGAGGTCGCACCGTCGGCTGATCCTAGACGCAACGCGAACAGCCGTGGCGAGCGGCCCGCGATGGACGTGCTGGCCGTCGTGAATCGCCAGATCCGGAGGGCAATTGTGCACAATCGCGGAACGCCTGCGCGGACCGTCGCCCACCGATCTGGTAATACAACTGGACTACGCGTACAAAAGGCCCCGCGATTCTTGGGCCATCGGTCCATAGAGCGGGCCGATCACTCGCCGTAGCTTGCAGGTGGCGCCGCCGAATTGTGTACAACCGGTTCGCGACAGGCGTTCAAGTCAACGGAGAGTGAGCGGGACCGATGAGTCGGACGACAGAATCGCCAGCAGCCGGGCGGACCGCCTCGTGACCGCGGTCGCACAAGCCCCCGCCGCCGAGGCACGCGAGGCTGTCCCGCTGCTCGAGGTCCGCGGCCTGACGAAGGTCTTCGGCTCGCTGCGAGCCAACGACGGTGTCGCGTTCGCAGTCCGGTCGGGCGAGGTCCACGCGCTGCTCGGGGAGAACGGCGCCGGGAAGTCGACGCTCGTGAAGATGCTCTACGGCGTCTACGGCCCGACGGCGGCGAGATCGCTCGCGACGGGCGGGTCGTGACCGTCGGCTCGCCGCTCGCGGCACGGGATCTCGAGCTCGGCATGGTCTTCCAGGATCTGCGCCTCGTCCCGGCGTTCACGGTCTGGGAGAACGTCGCCCTCCATCTGCGCGAGACCGGGCGCATCCTCCGTCCCCGCCAGCTCCAGCAGGTCGTCCGTGACGCGTCCGAGCGCTACGGCCTCGCGGTCGATCCGGGCGCCCGCGTGTCGGACCTGTCGATCGGCGAGTGGCAGCGGGTCGAGCTGCTGAAGGTCCTGCTCGCCGGGGCCCGCGTGCTGATCCTCGACGAGCCGACCAGCGTCCTGACGCCGCAGGAGGTCGACGGGCTGTTCGCCGTGCTGCGCCGCCTTCGGGAGGACGGCGCGGGGATCGTGATCATCACCCACAAGATGCGCGACGTCCGCGAGATCGCCGACCGCGTCACGGTGCTCCGCGCCGGCCGGGTCGTCGTCGGCGATCGCCTGGCCAGCTCGATGACCGACGACGAGCTCGTCCAGGCGATGGTCGGCGAGAGCGTCGTCCCGGTGATCAACCAGCAGCCGAGCCCGCCCGAGACGACGCCGGCGATCGAGCTGCGCGACGTCGCGCTCGCCGGGATCGGCGAGGGCTCGGGTCTGCGGGGGCTCGACCTGACCGTCGCCCCCGGCGAGATCCTCGGCGTGGCAGGCGTCGCCGGCAACGGCCAGCGCGAGCTCGCCGACCTGATCGCCGGAGCGCTGGCGCCCGACCGGGGCGAGATCGTCGTCGGCGGGAAGTCGATGACCGGATCCGGGCCGAAGGCCTTCCGCCGGGCCGGCGTCGTCAACGTGGTCGGCGATCCCGTCCGCGATTTCGTCGTCCCCGGTCTGAGCGTCGGCGAGCACGCCGCGCTCTGGGGGTCGATGACCTCGCGCCGGCGACTGCGCTTCGACGTCGGCGCGGCAGCGACCGCGATCACCGCAGACGCCGACCGCTCGGGCCTCGACATCGTCGCGCCGACCCGCCGGCTGGCGCTGCTCTCGGGCGGCAACATCCAGCGCGTCCTGCTGACGCTCGCCTTCTCCGAGGACGCGACCGTGCTCGTCGTCTCATACCCGACCCGCGGCCTCGACGTCCGCACGACGGAGACGACCCGCTCGCTCCTGCTCGCCGCGCGCGACGCCGGACGCGCCGTCGTCCTGATCTCCGAGGACCTCGACGAGCTGCTGGCCCTGTCTGACCGGATCGCCGTCCTCGCCCACGGCCGCTGCACCGGCGTCGTCGAGCGCAGGAGCACCGACCGGCGAGCCCTCGGCCACCTGATGACGGCGGACGCGGCATGAGCACGACCGCCCAACACACCCTCCCCGAGCGCGCACCCGGCTCCGGCCGCCGCAACGCCGGCCTCGCGCGGGTCGACTGGCGCCGCGTGGCGATCGTGCTCGGCGCGTACTTCGGTTGCCTGATCCTCTTCGGCGCCGTCGTCGCCCTCAAGGGCGCCAGCCCGACCGGCGTCTACAACTCGCTGATCCACTCGGCCCTGCTCGGTGACGGGTCGCTCTCAGAGGTCATCGTCCGGGCCGTCCCGATCGCGCTCGCCGCGCTCGCCGTGTCAGTCCCGGCCAAGGCCGGACTGGTCAACGTCGGCGGCGAGGGACAGCTGATCGTCGGCGCGATCGCCGCCAGCGGGATCGGCGTGTTCATCAGCGGCGGCCTGCCCGGGCCGGTCGGCTGGGTCCTGATGGCCGTCGGCGGGATGGCTGCCGGAGCGCTCTGGGCCGGGATCCCGGCCGTGCTGCGGACGGGGCTCAGCGCGAACGAGGCGGTCACGACACTGCTGATGAACTTCGTCGCCAACGACCTGATGCTCTACCTGATCTACCAGCCGTGGAAGGATCCGACCGGCGGCGGTCAGCCCCAGAGCAGCCCGCTGCCCGGCGGCGACGTCCTGCCGAGCATCCTCGGCAGCACGATCAACCTCGCGGCGGTCGTCGCCCTCGTCGTCGCAATCGGCGTCTGGGGCCTGCTCAAGCGGACCGGCTTCGGCTTCGCCCTGCGGGTCGTCGGCGGCAACCAGAAGGCCGCCCACCGGGCCGGGCTGCCGGTCAACCGGCTGATGGTCTCGTCGATGCTCGTCGGCGGCGCCCTCGCCGGCCTCGGCGGAATGCTCAACCTCGCCGGATCGCAGATCCAGCTCGTCCCCGGCGGAACGGCGACCTACGGCTACATCGGCTTCCTGGCCGCCTTCCTCGGCCGCCACGATCCCCTCAAGGTCGTGCTCGCGGCGCTCGTCTTCAGCGCGATCGCGATCGGCAACAGCGGCCTCGAGCTGAACTACGGGCTCGACGGCAGCGTCGTCGACGTCCTGCTCGCGCTCCTCGTCGTCGCCCCGCTCTGGCTCTCGCGCAATCGTAAGGAGGCTTTCTGATGAACGGACTCCAACAGGCCCTGGCCGGCGGGGTCGAGAGCGGCACGGTGATCCTCTTCCCGGCGCTCGGCGAGCTGATCGGCGAGCGGGCGGGGATCGTCAACCTCGGCTCGGAGGGCTGCATGCTGGCCGGCGCGCTCGCCGCGTACGCGCTGACCGCGGAGACCGGCTCGCCGGTCCTCGGCGTGTTCGTCGGTGCGGCCGCCGGCGCCCTGATCGGGATGGCCCACGCCTACCTCGTCGTCCGCCGGCGGGCCGACCAGCTGGCCAGCGGACTCGTCATGTGGTTCCTCGCGGTCGGCCTGACCGCCGTGCTCGGAGCCGCCTTCGTCAGCCGGACGGCGACGCCCCTGGAGGTCGTCAAGATCCCCCTGCTCGGGTCGATCCCCGGGCTCGGGCCGATCCTCTTCGACCACGACCCGCTCGTCTATCTCGGCTACGCGCTCGTCCCGCTCGTCTGGTGGATCCTCTTCCGGACACGAGCCGGCCTCGTGCTCCGGGCGACCGGCGAGCGGCCGGAGGTCGTCGCGGTCGCCGGCCGCCGGCCGGAGCTGATCCAGATCGCGGCGGTCAGCATCGGCGCCGCGCTGGCCGGCGTCGGCGGAGCCCAGCTGTCGGTCGGCTACGTCGACAACTGGTTCGACGACATGACCAACGGCTACGGCTTCGTCGCCGTCGCCGTCGTCCTGTTCGCCGCCTGGCGACCGCTGTGGGTGCTCTTCGGCAGCTACCTGTTCGGCGTCGCGCTCGCGTCCGCCTCGGTCCTCCAGGCCCACGGCGTCGCCGTCAACCAGTACCTGCTCGACGCCCTGCCGTACCTCGTCACGATCGTCGTCCTCGTCGCCGTCGCCAGACGCGGCTCCAACCAGGCGCCGGAAGGCGTCACCAGAGCCCTGACCAACACGAGTTGAGCGCCACCTCGGCGCATCCCCTCGACCCACGCCGGCCCCACCACATCCACCAGAACGGGAGTAACGATGCACGCATCAACCAGCGCGGGCCGGGAAGCCCGCGCCCGTCGCCTCAAGTCGCATGCCGTCCGCGCCGTGGCGGCGCTCGCCGTCGCCGGGCTGGCCGCGGGTTGCTCGTCGGCGTCGTCGAGCTCGGCGCCGTCGACGGGCGGAGGATCGAGCAGCGCGCCGGGCAAGGGCGCGTCGACGGTCGGCTTCATCATGGTCGGCGAGGAGAACGACCAGGGCTACAACCAGGCGGTCTACACGGCGGCACAGGCCGCGTCCAAGGACCTCGGCGTCAAGCCGCTGCTGGCGGCGAACGTCCCCGAGACGACCCAGGTGACCGCTACGATGCAGGCGATGGTCAACGAGGGGGCGAAGGTGATCTTCGCGACCAGCTACGGCTACTACCCGTTCGCGCTGGCCTTCGCCAAGAGCCACCCGAGCATCGTGATCGTCCACCAGGGCGGCCTGTTCACCGGCCCGGGCAAGATCCCGGCGAACTTCGGCACGTACTGGGGTGAGGCGTTCGAGCCCGTCTCGCTCGGAGGGATGGCCGCCGGCGCGACCACCAAGAGCGACAAGCTCGGCTTCGTGTACGCCTTCCCGATCGCCCAGACGATCGACAACATCGACGCCTTCGAGCTCGGCGCCCAGCTGACCAACCCGAAGGCCGTCACATACACGGAGGCGACGTCGGAGTGGTGCGATCCGCTCAAGCAGAAGACGGCCGCGGCGGCCCTGCTCAGCCAGGGAGCCGACGTCCTCTCCCAGCACCAGGACTGCCAGTCGACGGTGATCGAAGCCGCCAAGGCCGGCGGCGCGTCGGTCGTCGGCTACCACTACGACGCGTCCGACCTCGATCCGACCGGCTGGCTGACCGGGTCGGCCTGGCAGTGGGCGCCGGTCTACGAGTCGATCGCGAAGACCGCGATCGCCGGGAGCTTCACCGGGAGCAGGTACAACGCCAACTGGGTCGGCACCTTCCAGGCTGACGACAACCCGCTCGGCCTGGCCTCGTTCGGGCCCAAGGTCGACGCGTCCCTCCAGAGCAGGATCACCGCGAAGCTCGCGACCTACAAGACCGGCGCGTCGATCTTCAAGGGGCCGATCACCTGCAACAACGGCAAGACCCTGGTCCCGGCCGGCGTGACCCCGACCTACGCACAGATCAACGCGTTCGACTGCTTCGTGAAGGGCGTGGTCGGGACGGTGCCGAAGTCGTGAGCGCGACAGAGCCCTCCCCAACGGTCGGGTCCGTGCCGGCCGACCCGTATCCCTGGCCGTATGACGGCGAGCTCTCGCCCGAGCGGACCGCGCTCCTGTGCATCGACTGGCAGGTCGACTTCTGCGGTCCGGGCGGGTACGTCGACCAGATGGGCTACGACCTCGCGCTGACGCGCGGACCGCTCGAGCCGACGGTGGCCGTGCTCGCGGCGGTCCGGGCGTGGGGAGGGCTCGTCGTGCACACGCGCGAGGGCCATCGATCCGACCTCGCGGACTGCCCGCCCAACAAGCGCTGGCGCTCGCAGCGGATCGGGGCGGGGATCGGCGACGCCGGTCCCTGCGGGCGGATCCTCGTCCGCGGCGAGCCCGGCTGGGAGATCGTGCCGGAGGTCGCGCCGAT
Source organism: Solirubrobacteraceae bacterium (assembly GCA_036268015.1). Lineage (GTDB taxonomy): Bacteria > Actinomycetota > Thermoleophilia > Solirubrobacterales > Solirubrobacteraceae > Palsa-513. The sequence continues at coordinate 8,689 of DATAUX010000095.1, forward strand.
CGCGGGCGAGCTGATCATCGACAAGCCGGGCAAGGGTGCCTTCTACGCGACGGATCTCGACCTCCTGCTGCGCACCCGGGGAATCACGCACCTCGTTTTCACCGGGATCACGACCGACGTCTGCGTGCACACGACGATGCGCGACGCCAACGACCGCGGCTACGAGTGCCTGCTGCTCGCCGACTGCACGGGTGCGACTGATCCCGGCAACCACGACGCGGCGCTCAGGATGGTGACGATGCAGGGCGGCGTGTTCGGCGCCGTCGCCTCGTCGCAGGCGCTGCTCGCCGCTCTCTCGCCGGCCACGGCGGTCGCCGGATGACGGCGGTCGAGCGCGTCCGGGACGCATCCCGCGCGATCGCCGGCAGCGCCCGCCCGGAGGCGTGGATCGCGGTCCGAGACGTTCAGGAGCTGATCGCCGAGGCGGCGGCGATCGACGCGCGCCGGGCACGCGGCGAGCGCCTCCCGCTGGCCGGGTGGACGGTCGGCGTGAAGGACAACATCGATGTCGCCGGCCTGCCGACGACGGCCGCGTGCCCGGAGTTCGCATACCTCCCGGTGCGCGACGCCGTCGCCGTCGCGCGCCTGCGGGCGGCCGGCGCGATCCCG
>DATAUX010000096.1:0-10058 GCA_036268015.1 Solirubrobacteraceae bacterium
TTCGGCCCGTCGGCGAAATCGAGCTCGAGGACGCCGCTGAGCCCGCGGACGACCCTGAAGAGCTCGAAGCGCTGCTCGGCCGGCGTCCGCTCGGCCGCCAGGCGGAGGGCGTTGTCCGGACGCGTCGCCGTTGGCTGATCCTCGACATGCGGGACCGCCGGCCGGTACCGGCCGCGGAGCTCGGCAATCGCCCAGCCGAGCCTGAACGCGCTGGTGACGTCGGCCGCGTCGACCGGTGCCGGCCTGATCGGGGCGAGGATGGCCATCGGTTGGACGACAGCTTGGCGTACGCGCCGGACCGGACCGTCCCGCCGTCCCCGGGCGCCGACGGACGGGCCCGGGTCGGCCCGGCCGCGGGGGCGTGGCCGGTCGGCCTACAGGGGCGTCGCGAGCTCGATCAGCGTCCCGAACGGGTCGCGGACGAAGGCGACCCGCTGGCCGTGGGGCTTGTCCTGCGCCCCCGCGAGCAGCGCGCAGCCGGCCTCGAGCGCCCGGGCCAGCGCGGCGTCGACGTCGTCGGCGACGAGCGTGATCTCGACGTTCGGCGGCGGCCCGTCGCCGCTGGCCGGGCGGACGCCGCCGGCGAAGTTCTTCTGGCCGAGCGCGTACGACGCAAACGCCAGCTTCGTCGACCCGGTGTCGAGTTGCGCGTAGGACCCGTCGGGCGCGGCGAACTCGCCGGGCAGGCCGAACGCCTCCTGGTAGAAGGCGCTTGCCCGCGTCGGGTGCTCGACGTAGACGATCACCCAGCCGAGGCTGAGCTCGACCTCAGCCATGCGTCCGGGCGGTCGGCTCGCGGCCGAAGATCGATCTCATGCGACGGAGGATCGCAGCCGGTCGATGCGGCGTCTTGCAGGAAACGGACGTCAGCTCACGCGGCCTGGGCGGCCGTTGGGCTCGGCGCTGGTCGGAGGATCGCCGACGGCGACACGCCGGCGAGGACCCGGCAGTCGTTGGCGAAGTGCGCCTGATCGGCATAACCCGCGTCCAGCGCCGCGCCGGCCAGGTCGGCCCCGGTTCGCCCGGCCTCGAGCGCCCGCTGGAGGCGGAGCACCCGGGCGAGCCGTTTCGGGCCGTAGCCGACCGCCGATGACACCCTGCGGCGCAACTGGCGCTCGCTGAGGCCGAGGTCGTCGGCCACGCGGCCGATCACGACGCCCGGGCGGTCGAGCCGGGCGATCGCGTCGCGGACGAGTGGATCCGGCCGGTCGACGTGCGGCGCCCGCTCGACCAGCCACCCACGAAGCCGGCCGGTCGGGTCCAGACCGGCGTCGAGCGACGCGGCCAGCCGGGCGCCGGCGTCGGACCAGACGGCGTGCACGGGGACGCGGGCGTCAAGGACCGACTCGGCCGCCACACCGAGCAGACTGGGGGCCGCCCCCGGTCGCAGCCGCGCACCGGCCACTCGTGTGCCGGGCCGGAGTTCGACGACGAAGGCGGTCGTGTTCGGACCGACGATCTGCGTCCCGAACCCCTCGATCCAGACGAGATCGATACACCCGTCGGGGAGAACTCTGACCGGCGGCCCGTCGGCGGCCGCCCGCTCCCACATGCAGGCCAGCCACGGGGCCAGGGCCGGCGGCGGCGGATGCTCGACGTAGCTCATCGTGAGAGCCTACGCCCGGCAGAGGGCCGGTACCTCGACGCCATGTCGGAGAAGGAAGGCGCAACGGGTCTCAGGCGACTCACAGCAAGCTTCGCGACGATGCCCAGGTCGCGCAGCTGAGATCTTCGCGACCAGTGCCCACCAACACAAGGAACCGATCATGGCCCGGCAGCCTGGACGCCAGACAAGCAGACGCAGGAAACTCGGGGCGGTCGGCGGCGGCCTGATCGTCGTCGCCGGCGGCATCTTCGCGCTCGTGTACTTCGTCCTCTTCCCGACCTCCTCGGCCAAGAAGTTCGCACTCACGCCGGGGGTTGCCAGCCCGGTCGCCGCCGGCACGAGCCTGACCGGCAGCTGGAAGATCGCGACCGGGTCGCAGGCCGGCTATCGCGTCCGCGAGAAGCTCGGCTTCCTGCCGGCGAAGAACGACGCGATCGGCCGGACGTCGGCGATCACCGGCGCAGCCGGGCTCACCCAGTCGGGTCGCAGGGTCACCGTGACCGCGGCGTCGTTCACCGTCGACGTCAGGGACCTCGCGAGCGACGAGACGATGCGCGACCAGCACATCCGGACGCTCGGCCTCCAGAGCGCGACCTATCCGACCGCCACCTTCAAGCTGTCAAAGCCGATCGTCCTGCCGGCGACGGCGCTTTCCGGGAAGGCCGTCAGCGTGTCGGCGACCGGGGTCTTCGACATCCATGGGACCTCGAGGAAAGAGACCGTGCCCCTGGAGATGCGACTGTCGGACGCGACGGTCGAGGCCGTCGGTTCACTGACGTTTCCGTGGAGCGAGTTCAAGATGACGGCGCCGAGCGTCGCCGGCTTCGTCAGCGTGACGGGTACGGCGACGATGGAGTTCGACCTCGACCTCCAGCGGGCGTAGGCGTCAGCCGCCCTTCCCGCGGGCCGCGGCCCGCCGTTGCGCCCGGTTCGGCGGCGGCGGCTGGGCGTCCGCCGGCCGGGGGGACCCGACGTGGGCGAGCGCCTCGTCAAGGCTCGGGATCGGGTCGGTCACGCGGCCGACGAGGAGGCTGCGGGACCGCAGGTCGTACGCGCTCTGGGGCCCTCCGCGGGCGGCCTCCCGCTGGATCAGCGACCCGGCCACGAGCCAGATCCCGGAGCCGGCGATCTGCATCAGGGTGAGCAGCTCCGTCTCCGCGTTGACCGACAGGAGGTACCTTCGCTCGAGCGGGCTCGGCTTGAGGATCGTGCACCCGAAACGGACGAGTGCCTGTTCGTCGGAGCCGAGCACGACGCGCAGGGCCAGGGGTTGCCGGACGTCCCATCCGGCCCAGTAGTCTGACTCGGTGCTCGACTCGCGCCAGGCGAACAGGTCGCGCAACTCGGCGTCCCGCCTGTCGTCGACTACGATCGCCAGCTCCGGGGGCGACCGCTCCGTCTCGGGCTTGAGCTCGACCAGGCCGAGGCTGAACGCGGTGTCCTCCAGCGTGTCGGCGATCCTCTCCGGCGACATGCCCCACTCGGCAAGCGCCTCGGTGAACTGCTCGCGCTCGCCGTCTCGCAGCCGATCGCTCATCGCGTGCCTCGACGGCCGGCGAGACCGCGTCCGCCGGCCAGACCGCGACGGGCGGGGAGACCTCGACCCGCCGGAAGTACGTGGCGGTCGGAGAGGCGTCGACGGCCGTTCGGCTGGTCGGACCCCGGGTGTTCGACAAAGCGGCCCACGCTGGAGATTATGACGCGCCCGGCCCGGCCGGCGGCATCCGACGCCGGTATTGCGGACCCTCGGCGCGAAGCCGGCCGCCCGAGGTACGGGCCGGGCGGCGCTCCGGCCAAGCTCCGTGTCGCCGTCTCGGCCGGCGTCGGTCTGCTGACGGCGGTCGCGACCGCGGTGCTCGCTCCGATCTGGGTCGTCCCGCTCGCGTCGTGGGGGCTCGCGTCGCTCGTCTACGTCATCTGGATGTGGCATTCGATCTGGCCGCTCGGACCAGAGCTCACGGCCGAGCGGTCGCGCGGCGAGGATCCCGGCCGGACAACCACCGACCTGCTGCTGATCAGCGCGAGCGTCGTCAGCCTGCTCGCGGTCGGTGTCGTGATCGTCCAGGCCAACCAGAGCACCGGTTTCGAGCGTGGGTTCCTCGTGTCGCTGAGCGTCGCCAGCATCATCCTGTCGTGGGCGGTCGTCCACACGGTGTTCAGCCTCCGCTACGCCGCGATGTACTACGCGGGCGAGCCCGGAGGGATCGACTTCAACGAGGACGACCCGCCGGACTTCGCCGACTTCGCGTATCTCGCGCTGACCGTCGGGATGACCTACCAGGTGTCGGACACCAACCTCAAGACGAAGGCGATCCGCCGGACGGCCGTCCGCCACGCCCTGCTGTCGTTCGCCTTCGGCACGCTGATCATCGCGACGACGATCAACCTCGTCGCCGGTCTCGGCCAGTAGTCGCCAGCTCGTCACTGGCTACCATCGGACGGATGCTCGCCGCCGTCTACGAGTCGACCGGACCGGCCGGCGTCCTCCGTGTGGAGGAGATTCCGACGCCCGACCCCGGACCCGGCGAGGTCCGTGTCAGGCTTGCCGTATCCGGGGTGAACCCGACCGACTGGAAGTCCCGGTCGACCGGGTCGATCTCGGGTGCCTTCCAGATCCCCAACCAGGACGGCGCCGGCGTGATCGACGCGGTCGGCGACGGGGTCGACACGGAGCGGATCGGCCAGCGGGTGTGGGTCTACTTCGCCGCCTGGAAGCGACCGTGGGGGACCGCCGCCCAGTGGACCGTGCTCCCGGCCGCCCAGGCCGTCCCCATGCCCCCGGGCGTCAGCTTCGAGCTCGGCGCGTCGCTCGGGATTCCCGCGCTCACGGCCCATCGGTGCCTGTTCGCCGACGGTCCGATCGGCGGCCTCTCGGTCCTCGTCGCCGGTGGCGCCGGCGCCGTCGGTCACGCGGCGATCGAGCTGGCCCACCGCGCCGGCGCCCGGGTCGTGGCGACGGTCAGCAACGACGAGAAGGCCGAGCTCGCCCGACTGGCCGGCGCGGACGCGGCGGTCAACTACCGGGACGCGGACGCCGCCGAGCAGATCCGCCGGGCCGTCGACGGCGGGGTCGACCGGATCGTCGAGGTCGCGCTGGCCGGCAACCTCGATCTCGATCTCGACGTCTGCGCGCCGAACGCCGCGATCGCGAGCTACGCGACGCAGGCCGGCGGCGAGGTCACGGTCGCCGTCCGGCGGTTGATGACACCGAACATCGTCCTGCGGTTCGTGCTCGTCTACACGATGCCGGCCGCAGCTCTCCAGGCGGCGATCGCCGACGTGACGGGCGCCCTGCGCGCCGGCGCCCTGACGACGCTTCCGCTCCATCGCTTCTCGCTCGACGAGGCCGCCGCCGCGCACGACGCGGTCGAGGCCGGCGCGGTCGGCAAGGTCCTGATCGACCTGCCCTGACCCGCAACCGCCGGCCGCCGGGCGCCGGCGGCTGGGGTGGACGTCCGGGGTCGTCTACGACCGGTCGGTCAGCATGAACTTCGTCGTCACCGTGCTCGGCACGGTCGTGAGCGTGACGCTGGCCTCCAGCTTCTGGAGCTTGGCCTTCTTCAGGCGGGTCCGCTCGGCGCTCGGCACGGCGAAGCGCAAGGTCGTCGTGTGGTTGGGCGCGACCTCGAACTTCACGGTCGAGACGACCGGCGCCTGCGCGCTCGGGCCGATCCGCAGGACACCCTTGCCCTCGCAGCCGATCCCGTCCTCGTGACAGCCGAACCTGAAGATGACCCGGTTGTCGATGACCTTGATCACGTGGCCGCTCAGCGGCCGGACCGTCCCGGTCTGGACGACCGGACGGAGAACAGCATTGATGCCAGCTGTGTTCGCCCCGTTGATCACGACCTGCGCCTGCCCGTGACAGAACTGGCAGCTCTCGCTCTGCGACGGTCCGGGTCCGCCGTAGACCTGTTCGGCGAAGTCGTCGTCGGTCGGGTCGATCGCGTTGAACGCGACGACGTAGCTTCCGGGCGCGAGCACGAGCGCATAGTCGCCGCTCGAGTCGGTCGTCGCCTGGCCGGCGACCGCGTCGCTGCCGGCGAGTGCGGCTGCCACGCTGACGCCGACGACCGGCTGACCGGTCGCGTCGGTGACGCGCCCGGTGATCAGCCCGGCCGGGGCCGTCGCCGGCCCGGTCGTCCCGACCGGGCTCTGGGCCGTCGCCGCGGCGGGCGCGGCGATCGCGGCGATCGCAACCATCAGCGTCGCGAGAGCGGCGACCAGGCCGGTCGAAGCGATCCGTCGAAGGAGCATGGCTGCGAGTCTAGCCCGGCTGACGGGCGTCGAGTCGAACCACCGCCGGGTCACGTCGGCCCGCAGGCGGTCGGCCGGCCGGGCCGCGGGTCAGTCCGGCAGATGCTCCTCGTCGGACTCGCCGCTGACCGAGTCGACCGGTTCCTCGTCCGGGCCGACCGCGTCCTGCATGATCTTCGACGGCGTGTGCTCGTCGCCGTGGGACGCGTGCTCGATCAGCTCCCGCTCGGCCAGCTCGAAGCCCTCCGACTCGCCTCCGCCGGCCTCCTCGACCGCCCGTCGCTCCTCGCGCCGGCGCCTCGACAGATCGAGGATCGGGTCGGTGTCGGTCTCGTCGTCCATGCCGTCAATGTACTGCGTCCCGCCTGCCGGCCGCCGGCGTCCGGCCCGGCCGGGGCCCCGTCCGCCGGCCCTGTCCCGGCCGACTCCTGTCCGGGTTCCGTGGCCGCCGGCTGCCCGAGGACTTCGTCGGCGGGCGACGGCGGGGCCTCGACCGCGTCGCCGGCGACCGTCCACGATCCACCGGGCTGGAACTGGTTGAGGACGATCGCCACGAGCAGGAGGAGACCGCCGACCATCACCGCGAAGTACCCGCGGACCGTCCGGTGGTCGCTCGAGCCGGCGATCTTGCCCATGGCCGCCGGCAGCGAACCGGCGTCGACCGCGAGGTAGGTCACGCCGACCGCGATCATGACGAGGGCCGCGGCCCCGGCGAGGGTGACGCCCAGCCGCCACGTCGCGCCCACGCGTCAGTCGCCGCCCGCACCGAGTGCGTCGAGGGCGTCCGCGTCGAGCCTGACGTCGCCGGCGGCGAGGTTCTCCTCGAGATGGACGACCGACGACGTTCCCGGGATCAGGAGGATGTTCGGCGCGTGCTGGAGCAGCCAGGCCAGGCCGATCTGCGCCGGGCTGACGCCGAGCCGGTCGGCCACCGCCCGGACGGCCGGATCGTCGTTGACGTGTCGGGCCCCGGGGAAGGCCGACCCGAGGGGGAAGTAAGGGACGTAGGCGATTCCGCCTTCCTTGCACCGGTCGAGCGTCGGCTGATCGTCGCGTGCGAGCAGACTCATCGGGTTCTGGACACAGACGATCTCCGTCTGCCGGAGGCCGGCGTCGAGCGTGTCGAGACTGATGTTGCTCAGGCCGATTGCGCCGATCTTGCCCTCGTCGCGCAGGGCCACGAGCTCGCCGAGCTGCTCGCTCAGCGGGACGGTCTGGTCGGCGGCGGCCGGGTGGTCGTCCATCCGGCGGAGATTCACGACATCGACCCGGTCGACCTCGAGCGAGGAGAGGTTGTCCTCCACTCCGCGGCGGAGCTCCTCCGGTCGCTGAGCGGCCACCCACCCGCCGGTCGCGTCGCGGACGGCGCCGACCTTGCTGACGAGGACGAGGTCGTCGGGGTACGGATGCAGCGCGGCGTGGATCAGCTCGTTCGAGACGTCCGGCCCGTAGAACTGGGCCGTGTCGATGTGGTTCACGCCGAGCTCGACCGCCCGCCGCAGGACGCGGAGCGCCTGATCGCGGTCGCGCGGCGGTCCGAAGACCCTGGGGCCCGGCAGCTGCATCGCGCCGAATCCGACCCGGCGGACCGGTCGGCCCGCGAGCTGGACAGGGTGGGTTACCATCGCATCAAGTCTAGGCCGCCGGGGTCCGGCGACCCGGGCTCGGCCGGCTCGGCCGGATGCTGTTTCGGCGGGTTCGGCCGGATGCCGGTCCGGCGGGTCGGCCGGATACTGCCTCGGCGGGCTCGGCGACGGTGGATAATGAAATCGATGGCGCGCAAACGCAGGAGGACCCGCCGGGGACTGCCGACCGCGATCGGCCTCGGCCTGGCCGGTGGCATGCGGACGTTCATCCCCCCGGCGACGATCGCCCTCCGCGACCGGCGGCCCCGGTCGCGGCTGCTCCGCCTGACGATCGTCCTCGCGTCAGCCGGCGAGCTCGCGGCCGACAAGTACCCGGGCACGCCCACCCGGACGGCTCCACCCGGTCTCGCCGGCCGGTTCGCCGCCAGCGGATCCGTCGGCTGGGTCTGCGCCGGTCCGATCGGCGCCGTGTTCGCCGGCGCGACCGCCGTCGGCAGCGCGTTCCTGATGCACAGCGTTCGCGCCGGCCTCGGCGAGCGGACCGGGCTCCCCGATCCCGTGCTCGGCGCCCTCGAGGACTCGCTCGCCCTCGGGATCGCCCGGGCCGTCACGCTCAAGCCGCTCGCCGTTGCGCCGGCCGTCGCCAAGCCGGCCGCCGACCCGCCGCCGGTCGCGCCCCCGCCGCCCGCCGCACCCCCGCCGCCCGCCGCAAAGGCCGGGAAGGCCGCGACCGGGCGGAAGGCCGGGAAGGCCGCGACCGGGCGGAAGGCGGCGACCGGGCGGAAGGCGGCGACCGGCCGGAAGGCCGCGACCGGCCGGAAGGCCCGGACCCCGGCCAAGGTCGCTTAGGGCCGGGGCCGCCCGATCAGCTCGCGGATGAGCTCGACCGCCTCGCCGACGCCGGTGCAGACTCGGCCGCCCGCAGCCGAGATGAAGTACGCGACCTGGAGGTTGACCGGCGTCGCCGAGTTGTCGCCGCCCGGTCGCAGGTCGGTCCTCAACCCGACGACCGGTTTGCCCAGCGCCCCGGCATAGCCGATCTCGGCCGCCGTCCCGCTGTCGACGTCGACCCCGTCGAGGACCGCCAGGACCCCGTCGCACCGGTCGAGCAGGCTCGCGTTGCGCCGGCCGACCCGCGCGTTGACCTCGACCAGCCTCGCCGTCCGGCCGGGTTCCGGCAGACGCTCGGCAGCCGCGAACCACGCGCTGCTCTCGGCGTCCCACGGGTCCAGCACGTCGACCCCGGCCGCCCGCAGCGCCGGCTCGACCACCTCCCGCCAGTAGAGCCGTCCGCTCTCGGTGAAGCCGAGGGGGCTTGCCACGTAGACCTCGATCGTCCGAGACTACCCGCCGCCCGGCCACCCGGCCGAAATCCGGCCCACCGCCGTCGGGCGTTCGCCCACCGGCCAGTACTGATCGGTTCTTCGCCAGTACTGATCGGTTTTCCCCCAGTACTGGACGGTCCAGTACCCGCCCATTTCGAAAACAGCACGCGCGAACCACTCGTCCCCGGTACCCAGCGCAGCGGCACCCGCCCGCCAGGTCAGACACCCGCCCCGACGACGCTGAACTGCCGGTCGCCGCCGAGCAGCTCGCCCGCCTCGTCCTCGGGGATCGCCCGAGCGAACAGGTACCCCTGGCCGTAGTCGCAGCCGAGTCGTTGCAGCGCCCGCAGCTGGGCCGGGTACTCGATCCCCTCGGCCACCGTCTTCAGGTCCAGCGTGTCCGACAGCGTCACGATCGCCCCGGCCAAGGCGGCCTCCTGCGGACTCTCGGCGATGTCGTCGACGAACGGCTTGGCGATCTTGACGATGTCGACCGGCAGGTCCTTGAGGTAGCTGAGCGACGAGTATCCGGTGCCGAAGTCGTCGATCGCCAGCCGGACGCCAAGCCCCTTGAGCTCGTTGAGGCGGATGATCGCGGCCTTCGTGTCGTGCATCAGGACGCTCTCGGTGATCTCCAGGGTCAGGTCGGCCGGCCGCAGTCCAGAGCCGGTGAGAGCCGCGTGGACGCAGTCGACCAGGCCCGGCTCGTGCAGCTCCCGAGCCGACAGGTTGACCCCGATCGTCAGCCGCTCGCCGGTCGGTCCACGGTCGTTCTGCCACCCGCGGGCCGCGGTCGTCGCCGTTCGCAGGACCCAGTCGCCGATCGTCCGGATCATCCCCGTCTCCTCGGCCAGGGGGACGAAGTCCAGCGGCGAGATCATCCCGTGCTCGGGGTGATGCCAGCGGATCAGCGCCTCGAGACCGTGGATGTGACCTGACGAGATGTCGACGATCGGCTGGTAGTGGACGGCGAACTGCTGGAGCTCGATCCCCCGGTGGAGGTCGTCCTTGAGCTCGAGCCGGCGGACGATGTCGTCGTGCATCCGTTGCTCGAAGACCTCGAACGCGTGCTTGCCCCGGCTCTTGGCGAAGTACATCGCGACGTCCGCGTTCCGCAGGAGGGCCTCGACCGTCTCGTCGTTCCCGTCGCACAGGGCGATCCCGATGCTCGCGTGGATGAAGACCTCCTTGGCGACGAGGCGAAACGGCTTGTCGAGCGCCTCGAGGATCCGCTCGGCCGTCCGCACGGCACCGTCACGGTCGTTGACGCCCTCGAGCAGGATC
>DATAUX010000097.1:0-1684 GCA_036268015.1 Solirubrobacteraceae bacterium
GACTTCCGCGGCGACTGGCCCGAGTACCGCGCTCGCCGCCGGCGTCCTGATCGGGTTCCTCGACGCCGCCGGCGTCCTGATCGGGTTCCTCGACGCCGCCGGCGTCCTGATCGGGCTGCTCGACGCCGCCGTCACCACATCACGTGGCCGTCGAGCTCCTCCGCCCCGGCCTCGTCGCCGGCGTCCAGATCCTCCCGGGCGCGAGCGTCGACGCCGAGGTCATGGTCCGACTGCTCCAATGCCCGACCGATCCCGCGGTCGACGAGGCTCTCGACGCCCGACCGACGCCACCCACGACCCGATCGACCGCGTGCTCGCCGGCCCGCGCGGCCGCGCCGCGCGCCGGCCACCCCGGCCTCCGCCTCCCGGGACGCGCTCTCCCTGGCAGCGGCCGTCGCCGGCGACGCCGAGCTCGCGCTGGATCTGCGGCTCGGCCGCGTACCGGCCCGCGAACGGCCGGCCTGACCGACGCTCCGGCCGCGCCGAGGCCGGCGGTGCCCATGCCTGCTGATCGCGCCGGCACGATCCCGCTCGGCGACACGACCAGACGGTTGCGCGATGATATCGCCCGCGATATCATCGCGGTATGCCGCCGGCCGGACTCGACCCACGCATCATCCGCCTCCTGTTCACCGCCCTCGAGACCCTCGACCCGGACGACCGGACGGCTGTGCTCGAGAGCCTGCTCGGCCGGGCCCTCGCCTCGACCGACACCCCCGGCGTCGCGTCGATCATCCTGCCGGCCGACCCTCTCCACGGCCAGCTCACGTTCACCGCCCGCATGGGCGGCGCCCCGCCGGCCGTCGACCAGCGGATGTTCCCCGTCCGGCTACCCGACCGCGACCACCGCCGCCTGAAGGCCTGGTGCGAGCGCCACAACTTCCCGATGGCCGTCGTCGTCCGCGGCCTGATCGAGCGATTCCTCGACCAGCAGGAGGAACCTCCGGCCGCCTGACTACTCCGCCGCCGACGCACCCCGGCCGGCCGGCGTCTCCCACGGCTTCATCAGCCGCAGGGCACTCAGAATCGCCCGCGTCGCCGACGACTTGTTCAGCGTCACGAAGTGGATCCCCGGCGCCCCGCCGGCCAGCAGGTCGGCGCACTGGAGGGTCGCGTACGACACGCCGAGCTCGGCCACCGCCTGGTCGTCGCCCCGACGCCGGTTGAGCTCGCTGTCCAGGGCCTCGGGAATCTCCGCGGCCGAAAGCTCGGCCATCCGCTTCATCCCGTCGAGCGACAGGATCGGCATCACGCCGGGGATGATCGGCGCCTCGATGCCGATCTTCCGGGCCCGCTCGACGAAGTCGAAGTAATGGGCGTTGTCGAAGAACATCTGCGTGATCAGGACCTCCACGCCGAGATCGACCTTCCGCTTGAGGTGGCGGAGGTCGTCCTCCGCCGACACGGCATGGATGTGCGTCTCCGGAAACGCCGCCCCGGCGACCGCGAAGCCGTAGTCCGCGCGGATCAGCGAGACCAGCTCGTGCGAGAACTCGAGGCCCCCGTCGGTCTTCGTCCACCGCTCCTGCCCCCGCGGCGGGTCCCCCCGCAGCGCCAGCACGTTGTCGATGCCGACCTCCCGCATACGGTCGAGTGTCCCCCTGACATCGTCGACGGTCGCGTTGACGCACGTCAGGTGGGCCATCACCTCGAGACCCAGGTCGCGTTTGATGTGTCCGACGAC
>DATAUX010000098.1:0-16362 GCA_036268015.1 Solirubrobacteraceae bacterium
GGCCGACGAGATCAACAGGACGCCGCCGAAGACGCAGGCGGCCCTGCTCGAGGCGATGCAGGAGGGCCAGGTCTCGGTCGAGGGGGAGTCACATGCCCTGCCCGAGCCGTTCCTCGTCCTGGCCACGCAGAACCCGATCGACTACGAGGGCACGTACCCGCTGCCGGAGGCGCAGCTCGATCGGTTCGTCGCCAAGCTCGAGGTCGGCTACCCGGACGAGCGCCAGGAGCGCGCGATGCTCTCACTCGGCCACCGCGGGCTGCGTCCGACCGGGCTGGCCGAGGTCCGCGCGGTCGCCGGACCGGACGAGCTGATCGGGGCGCGGGCCGAGGTCGACGCCGTGGTCGTCTCCGACGCGGTCCGCGACTACGTCGTCGCGCTGGTCCGGCGGACCCGCGACCTGCCGAGCGTCTCGCTGGGCGCCTCGCCCCGCGCGGCGGTCCATCTGCTCGCGCTGGCCCGGGCGCGCGCGGCCCTGGCCGGTCGGGCGTTCGTGATCCCCGACGACGCGGCCGGCGTCGCCCCGATCGTCCTGGGCCATCGGATCGTGATGTCGCCGGAGGCCGAGCTCGAGCAGTACACGAGCGGCGACGCCGTCGCGGCGGCGCTCGCCGAGGTGCCGATCCCGCGATGACGCCGACGCCGCGGGCGGCGGCGCTGCTCGCCGGCCTCGCCGTGCTGTCCCTGCTGACCGGGCCCGTCGTGTCCGCGCTCGCCGCGCTGGCCCTGCTGGCGGCGGTCGCCGTCGACGCCCGCGGCGTGCGGAGCGCACCGGAGATCGACCGGGACGTCAGCCGCGTGATCGCCCGGGGCGTTCCCGTCGCCTTCGGTCTGCGGGCCCGCCGTCCCGACGGCCGGGTCGTCGACCTGCGTCAGGCGACGCCGGCCGACATCGAGCTCGAGCCGGAGTCCGGGAGCGGCGAGCTGCGCGGCGCCCTGACCGGTCTGCGCCGCGGCCGGCACATCCTCCCGGGCGCGGCGAGCGTCAGCCGCGGTCGGCTCGGCCTGGCTCGCTGGCATCACCCGGACGGCCGGCCGCACGAGCTGCTCGTCTACCCCGACCTGCCGGCCGCCCGGCGTCTGACGCTGCTCGTGCGCCGGGGCGCGCTCGCCGGCGGTCAGGCGACCCGCGGGCCGCTCGGGTTGGGCACGGAGTTCGAATCGGTCCGCGACTACCTGCCCGACGACGACTTCCGCCAGCTCAACTGGCGGGCGAGCGCCCGGCTCGGCCGGCCGATGAGCAACCAGTACCGGGTCGAGCAGGACCGCGAGGTGATCTGCCTGATCGACTCGGGGCGGCTGATGGGCACGCCGGTCGGCGACCGGACCCGGCTCGACGCGGCGCTGGACGCGGTGACCGCGGTCGGGATGGTCGCCGACGAGCTCGGCGACCGGTGCGGCGCCGTCGCGTTCGACAATCGCGTGCGGACCGACCTGCGGCCGCGGCGGGGCGGCGGCCGGGTGCTCGTGCGCGGGCTCTTCGATCTCGAGCCGACGAACCGCGACAGCGACTTCGAGCTTGCGTTCACCCGCGTCGGCGGCGCGCGCCGGGCGCTCGTCCTGGTGTTCACCGACCTCGTCGACCTGGCGGCCGCCCGGTCGCTGCTCGCGGCCGCGCCGCTGCTGACCCGCCGCCACGCGGTCGCGGTGGTCGGCGTCGAGGATCCCGACCTGCCGCGGGCGGCCGACCGCGTGCCACGGGACGCGGCCGACGCGTACGCGACGGTCGCGGCGGTCGACATGCTCGAGGCGCGCCTGGCCGTCGCCGGCCAGCTCCGGCGCCGGGGTGCCCAGGTGATCGAGGCGCCGGTCGACCAGCTGGCGCTGCGCTGCGTCCAGGCCTACCTCAGCGCCAAGGCCCGCGCCCGGCTCTGAGCCTCGCCCGAGCGATCGGACGCCGGCCGGTCGTCGACGCTGGCCGGCGGCCGGCCCCGCCAGAGCACGAGCGACCAGTAGAGCCCGGCCAAGCCGACGCCGACGCCGAGCGCCGTCCCGAGACCGACGCCGCGCGGCGTCAGGAACCCCTCGGTCAGGCCGGCCAGGACGAGCCAGGCGGCGGTCCCGAGCACGAGCACGACGGCGTCGCGGGACGCCTTCGCGAGCGACTCGACCCGCGTGTCGGCCGGGCCGGGGTCGATCACCGACCAGGCGAGGCGCAGTCCGGCGCAGGCGCTGACCGCGATGCAGGAGAGCTCGAGCAGCCCGTGGGGGGCGACGTAGCGGACGAAGATCGAGAAGTTGCCGTTGCCGAGCGTCAGGCCGGCGAGGGCTCCGACGAGCAGGCCGTTGTAGGCGACGATCGCGATCGTCGCGACGCCGAGCGTGAGCCCGCCGGCGAACGCGACGAGGCTGACGCGGATGTTGTTGGTGAAGATCTGGGTCGCGAGGGCCGACGAATCGGCCAGCGAGAGGTGGTTGTGGCGCACGGTCGGGCCGGCGACGCCGCGAAACGCGGCGGGGACGAGGCCGATCGCGGCACCCGGGTCGGCGAGTGCCCAGGCGGCGGCGAGCAGCCCGGGCGCGATCAGGACGACCCAGGCGAGGGCGAGGGCGCCCGGCCGGCGGCGGACCTCCCGCCAGTAGCCGGTCGTGATCGACTCGCGCGCGGCCCGGCGGTGGACGCGCCGGCCGTACACGGCCTGGCGTCCCTCGCGGACGAGGATCTCGAGCCGGTCGAGCACCGGGTCGCCGGCGAATCGCCGGCGGGCGAGCGCGAGGTCGGCGGCGGCGCTCCGGTAGAGCGATCCGAGCTCGAGCGCGCCGGCCGCGCCAAGGCGCTCGGGCCGGCCGCCGGCCCGGCGCAGGCCGTCGGCGAGCCGCTGCCAATCGGGCTCGCGCGTGGTCAGGAAAGTCTCTAGCGTCATGGCGTGGACCTCGACGACGTCATCACGCTCGCCACCCCGGAGGGGGTCGAGCTCGAGCTGAGCCTAGCCGGGGCCGGGTCCCGCCTCGTCGCCGGACTGGTCGATCTGGTCGTGCAGGGGACGCTGATCGTCGCGCTGCTGATCGCCCTGCTGGCCGCCGGAGCGGTTGGCGCCGCGGTCTTCTGGATCGGGTCGTTCGCCGTCTTCTTCGCCTACGACGTGCTCTTCGAGGTGCTCGGGTCGGGGCAGACGCCGGGCAAGCGGATCTCGGGGCTGCGGGTCGTGCGGACCGACGGGAGCCCGGTCGACCTGCGCAGCAGCGCGGCCCGGAACATCACCCGGCTGGTCGACGGGCCGCCAGTCTCGTACGTGCCGACGCTGATCGGAATCCTCGTCACGAGGAACAACCAGCGGCCGGGCGATCTCGCGGGCGACACGGTGGTGATCAGGACGACGCGCGGCGGCGGCCGCCGGCAACGCCGCAGATCGCAGCCGCCGGCCGAGATCGCGGTGGCCGCGGCCGACTGGGACGTCAGCGCGGTCACGCCGGAGGAGGTCGCCGTCGTGCGGCGGTTCGTCGCGCGCCGGGACGCGCTGGCCGCGGACGCGCGCAGCTCGCTGGCGCGCAGGCTGGCCGACGGCCTGCGACCGCGGGTGCTCGGCGCGCCGCCCGACGGGCCGGCCGAGGCCTTCCTGGAGACGCTGCTGGCGACGAAGGCGGCGCGGGGGCGCCATTGGTGAAGAAACGTTGTGTGATCACAATCACACAACGCCGGCCCGATCCACGGCATTCTCCGACGGGCAGACAGCGCGCAGGCGCCTTTCCCAAGGTGCTGGAACAGGGGAATGGCGGATGTGAGGAGATTCGGTTTCAAGGGGTGCACGGAGCTGCGGCCGGGGCGGGCGCAGCGGCCGCTGCGGCCGTCGTCGTCCTCACATCCGCCGCCGCGCTCGGCGACCTGACCGTCGCGCTCGGACGACCGACCGCCGCTCGATTGGTCGAGATTGGTTGTGTGATGTAGATCACACAACGCGGCGTCCGCTTAGGGCATGCTTATGCGCCGAAGGCAAGGCATGGCGATGCGCCCTCGTGGGGAGGGCGCCGGACAAGGGGATGGGGCGAATGCGAGCTGGGTTGCGTATCTCGGGTGCAAGGTCCGGCCGTCTGGGGCGGCTGCTGGGGGTTCTCGTCCTCGCCCTCGCCGCTGCGCCGGCTTCGGCGCTCGGGGCGAGCGGCGGGACGCCGGCGACGGCTCAGGTCGCCAACGACACGCCGCCGCCGGTGGCCGCGGGGACGGCGGTCGCGCTCGGCGCCGTCGCTCCGAGCACGGGGCTCGACCTCAACGTCGGCCTCGGGGTACGCGACCCGGCCGGCCTGGACGCGCTGATCGCAGCGGCGAGCACGCCGGGCAGCCCGTCGTACGGGCACTACCTGACCAACGCCCAGTACCTGGCCCAGTACGCGCCGACCGGCGCGCAGGCCAGCGCGGCGACGGCGTGGCTGAAGTCGAGCGGGCTCGACGTGACCGGCGTCTCGCCCGACAACCTGCTGATCCACGTGCACGCGAGCGTGGCCGACATCGACCGGGTCTTCGGTCTCCAGGTGGAGAACTTCCGGGCCGCCGGTCGGACGTTCCGGGCCAACGACCGGGCCCCGCAGGTGCCGGCGAACCTCGACATCAGCGACGTCAGCGGGCTGTCGAACTTCGTCGTCTACGAGCCGGACACGACGTGCACGCCCCCCCCGGGGTCGAAGTGCGGGTACGACGGCAGCGACTTCCGCAGCGCGTACAACGTCGTCGGCGACGGCACGGGTCAGATGCTCGGCTTCACGCTGTGGGGCGAGGCGCTGCCGCAGAGCGACTACACCAACTATGCGACGAACACGGGGACGACGGCACTGACGATCGGTCAGGCGGGCGACGACGGGCTGAACTTCATCCCGGTGGGCGGGACGACGACGGAGAGCGACACCGACGGCGAGGTCGCGCTCGACACGGAGATCGCGCACGGGGTCGCGCCGGGGATCCACGAGACGTACTGGCTCGGCCACGACAACGGCTCGATCATGGAGACCGTGCTCAACGACGCGGCGAACTCGAGCATCTCGGTGATCTCCAACAGCTGGGGCGCCCAGAACAGCGGGTGCCCGACGAACACGAACATGGAGAGCGCGCTCCAGCACGGGGCGGCGACCGGCAAGACGTTCTACTTCTCGACCGGCGACTCGGGCGCGGCGTCGGGCTGTGAGTACCCGGCGACGAGCCAGTACGTGGTCGCGGTCGGTGGGACGACGCTCAACTCGATCACCAACGAGACGGCCCTCCAGAACGGCGGCGGATGCAGCAACGCCGAGCCGCGGCCGTCGTGGCAGACGGGCATCGGCACGCCGCTGACCTCGCCGGGCGGTGGCAACTGCACGGGCCGCGCGACGCCCGACGTGTCCGCGGACTCGGGGATCGGCACGTACCTCTACCTCGACGGCTCGCCGAGCTGCTGTACGGGCGGGACGAGCCTGGCGACGCCGATCTGGGCGGCGGCATCGACGATCTGGAACAAGCACAACGCCGCGACCGGGCGGCCGGGGATCGGCTTCGACGCGCCGCTGATCTACCAGCTGGCGAACGATCCGACGACGTACGCGCACGACTTCCACGACATCACGTCGGGCACCAACGGCTTTGCGGCGGTGACCGGCTGGGACGAGGCGACCGGCTGGGGGTCGCCGAACTTCGACAAGATCGCGAACAACCCGGCGACGATCACCTACACGGGCCCGACGTCGGCCAACCACGGCGACGGGATCACGCTGTCGGCGACGCTCTTCGACCAGGGGGCGTCGACCCCGCTGGTCGGCGCCAAGATCAGCTTCGCGGCGGCCGGCGAGAGCTGCGACGCGACGACCAACTCGAGCGGGGCGGCGTCGTGCAACGTGACGATCAACGACGCCCCCGGCCATTACTCCGCGATCGCGGCCTTCGCGGGAGACGCGGTCTATGACGCGACGTCGGCGACGGTGCCGTTCACGGTCAACAACATCCCGACGACGGTCACCTACACCGGGCCGACCACCGGCCCCTACGGTGTGCCCGTGACGTTGACGGCGAAGCTGACTGACAACTCGAACTCGGCGGGGATCGCGGGTGAGACGCTGCACATCGCGTTCGGTGCGGAGTCCTGCTCGGGCTCGACCGATTCGAGCGGTGCCGCGTCGTGTTCGGTGACGCCGCTGGATTCGCCGGGCGGGAGCCCGTACACGATCACGGCGAGCTTCGCCGGTGACGCTCCGACGTATCTCGCGTCGAGCGACACGAGCAAGTCGTTCACGGTGATGAAGGCGCCGACGGTGACGACGCTCGCGATCTCGCCGCCGAGCCCGTCGGTGTTCGGCCAGCCGGTGACGCTGACGGCGACGGTGAGCCCGAACGACAACGGAGGAAGCGTCGAGTTCTTCGACGGGGCGACGCCGATCGCCGGCTGCTCGGCGCAGGCGCTCAGCGGATCCGGGCACACGGCGACCTGCGTGACCGGGGGGCTGTCGGTCGGCAACCACATGCTGGCAGCGGCCTACAGCGGCGACGGGAACTACCTGGGGAGCCCGTCGGCCTTGGCTCCGTACACGGTCAACAAGGCGATGACGTCGACGACGTTGACCGCGAGCCCGGCGGGGTCGTCGACCTTCGGGCAGGCGGTCACGTTCACGGCGGCGGTCGCGCCGGTCGCGCCGGGGGCGGGCGTCCCGACCGGGACGGTCGCGTTCACGGTCGACGGGACCGCGGTCGGGACCGGCACGCTGTCGGGCACGAGCCACGCGAGCATCACGACGAGCTCGCTGGGCGCCGGTTCGCACACGATCGGCGCGGCGTACTCGGGTGACGGCAACTTCCTCGCGAGCAGCACCAGCCTGCCGTACCTGGTGACCTGTTCGGTGACGATCAGCGGGACCCACGTCGGCACGCTCGAGGTGACGTCGAGCACCTGCGTGAAGCCGGGCGCGGTCGTCAAGGGGGCGATCAACATCCACGCGACCGGTGCGCTGGACGTCGAGGGCGCAAGCGTCAGCGGGGCGATCGACGCGACGGGTACGACCGGCGTGGTCCGCGTCTGCGGGAGCAACATCGGTGGGACCGTCGACATCAGGAACGCGCTCGCGCTCGTGATCGTCGGCGATCCGGGGGATGCGGCC
The DNA here is from genome assembly GCA_036268015.1 of Solirubrobacteraceae bacterium. Taxonomy (GTDB): domain Bacteria; phylum Actinomycetota; class Thermoleophilia; order Solirubrobacterales; family Solirubrobacteraceae; genus Palsa-513. The sequence goes on from DATAUX010000098.1 coordinate 7,051, forward strand.
TGTGCGCCGAACACGATCGGGGCGGCCCTGGTGGTCGAGAACAACACGCACGGCGTCGAGGTGATCGGCAACACCGAGCACGGGCTGATCAGCTCGGGCAACTCGGGTCCGGGTCCGTTCCCGGGCGATCCGACGACGATCAGCGGAAATCACGGCTAGCCTGAAGATCATGAGACCGAGACCATTCCGGGTCGGACTGCTCTCGACGTCGCTCGCGCTGGTGCTGGTCGCCGGCGCGTGCGGCGCGAGCGCGTCGGCGGCCCCGGAGACGAAGCTGTCGATCACGCTCTATCCGAACGGCATCGGCCAGCCGGGGGTCGTTCACCGGCGCCTGAGCTGCCATCCGCCGTCGGGGACGGTCGCGCACCCGGCGAACGCGTGCCGGGTGCTGCTGGGCCTGGCCGAGCCGTTCGCGGCGGTCCCGGCCGGGACGATGTGCACGGACATCGACACGGGTCCGCAGGTCGCCAAGGTGGTCGGCCACGTCCGCGGCAAGGTGGTCCGGACCGAGCTGAATCTCCGCGGGGGCTGCCAGATCGACCGGTGGCGGGCGCTCGCGTCGGTCGTGCCCGGGTTCTCGGGCGCCGGCTCGACCGTCGGGTCGGTGCCGGGCCCGTAGGCCGGGTCGGGTCAGGGGCGTGAGGCTGTTGGCGGACGCCCTGGTGACGCTCAACCGGCTCGACCCGCCGGCGGCGCTAGCCGCGCTGGGCGGCTGCTGCGGGTCGCGGCGCTGGGCCGAGCTGATGGAGGAGGGGCGTCCGTACGACTCGCCGGAGGCGGTCATCGAGCGGGCCGAGCGGGTCTTCGACGGACTCGAGCGGTCCGACTGGCTGGAGGCGTTCGCCGCCCACGCGCGGATCGGCCAGCCGGACGCGGGCGATGCGCAGGGCGGGACCGAGCAGGCCGGGGTGTCCGGGGCGGACGCCGAGGACCTGCGGATCCTGGCCGAGCGCAACGCGGCGTACGAGGCGCGCTTCGGCCACGTCTTCCTGATCTGCGCGACCGGGCTCGACGCGCCGGCGACGATCGCGGCGCTCGCCGATCGCTACGAGAACCCGCCGGCGGTCGAGCTCGAGCTGGCCGGGGTCGAGCAGCGCAAGATCAGCCGGCTGCGGCTGCGGGGGATGCTCGGCCGATGACGGACGTCACGACGCATGTGCTCGACACGGCGGGCGGGCGGCCGGCCGCCGGGATCGAGGTGTCGCTCGAGGCGCGGGGGGCCGACGGCCGGTGGACGAGCCTCGGCGGCGGGGTCACGGACGCCGACGGCCGGGCGACCGGGCTCGCGGGGTCCGGCGGAGCGGCGCGGGGCGTGCATCGGCTGGTCTTCGCGACCGGGAGGCGGGTCGACAGGGCCGGCCGGCCGGCGTTCTTCGACGAGGTGGTCGTGACCTTCCGGGTCGCCGGCGAGGCCCACCTGCACATCCCGCTCCTGCTCAGCCCGTACGGCTACACGGTCTATCGGGGGTCCTGAGGCCGCCGGGCCCGACCGGTCAGAAGCCGTCGCGGTAGACGTCCTTGTAGAGCAGGTACTCGGCGCCGGTGGCGTACGCGCGAAAGCCCTGGGGGCAGTAGGGCGCCATGTAGATGAAGTCGTGCGCGCAGACCTCGTGGTCGGCGCCGTCGAGGTGGTAGAGGCCGGCGCCGGCCGTCATGTAGAGGCCGTGCTCCTCGTCGTGGATCTCGATCTGTGGCAGGCCGACGTCGGCGTCGAACTGCATCAGCGTGATGTTGAAGTCGAATCCGGGATCGCCCGGGGGAAGCAGCTCGGCCCGCAGCAGACCGGGAACCGGCGTCGCGGCCGGCTCGACATCGGAGCGGTGGCCGCCGAACGCGTCGGGCGCGGCGATCCCCGGCCAGGGTTCGTAGCGCCGCTTGATCCACAGGAGTCGCGCGATCCGGCCGGGTCCGGCGCGCAGCTCGAAGCCGACCGTCGCCGGGAGGTAGGCGAAGCCGCCGTCGGCCAGCGCGAAGCCGCCGTCACCCAGCGCGACGGTGGCGTCGCCGTCGAGGCCGAAGAGGAAGTGCTCGAAGCCGGGGGCGATCGGGTGGCTGACGGAGCCGGCCGGCAGGTCGACGAGGTACTGGGCGAAGCGGGCGGGCGCGAGGCGGGGCGTGGCGAGCTTGATCACGCGGGCGCCCGGGAGGGCGGGCAGGCGGCTGGCGAAATGGTTCTCGGGCGTCAGCAGGGTGTAGCCGCGGCCGCGGGAGCCGCGGAGGCCGAGCACGGGGTCGGTCACCGGGCCAATCCTAGGTGGACGCGGTCGCGGCGGAGCGGCAGGCTGGTGAAGCGGACGCCGGTCGCGTCGCGGACGGCGTTGGCGAGGGCGGGGGCGACGGGGTTGAAGGGGCTCTCGCTCATCGGCTTGGCCCCGAGCGGGCCGACGACGCGGTCGGTCGTGCGGGCGAAATGCACCTCGGTCCGGGGGACGTCGGCGAACGCGGGCACGTGGTACTCGCGCAGCGACCGGGTGGCGACCCGCCCGCGGGCGTCGAGCACGACCTCCTCGAAGAGGGCGGCGCCGAGCGCCTGGGCGACGCCTCCCTCGATCTGGGCGCGGCATTGCATCGGGTTGATCACGGTCCCGGCGTCGGCGGCCTGGACGCTGAACAGGATGCGGATCTCGCCCGTCGAGGGGGAGACCGCGACGCGAAAGCCCTGGGCGTTGAAGGCCACCGACCGGAGCATCCCGTCCGTGCTTGCCTCGCTGCTCCGGAGCGGTCCCGTTTCGCCCGAGCGCGCGTCGATCATCGCCCGGAGTTGCTCGGCCGCCCTGAGCGTGGCCGCGCCGGCGATCACCGTGCCGGTCGAGCCGTAGGCGCCGGTGTCGTGGTCGACGAGGTCGGTGTCGGCGGCGACGAGCTCGATCCGGTCGGGGCTCGTGCCGAGCGCGGTCGCGGCGAGCTGGGTGTGGACGGTCGCCGTCCCGTTGCCGAACTCGGCGGTCCCGACGGCGAGCAGGTAGCCGCCGCCGGGGCGCTCGGCGATCCGCACGTGGGCGTGGTGGCCGCCGGGCGGGGTCGTGTCGAGCATCGAGATCGCGACGCCCTCGCCGAGCAGCCAGTCGCCGGCGGGGGCGTCGTCGCCGCGCCGGCTGGCGAGCGCGGCCTGGACGGCGTCGAGGCACTGATCGAGCCCGTAGCTGCCGATCTCGACCTCGTCGAGGATGTCGTCGGGGCCGATCATGTTCCGCCGCCGGAAGTCGACCGGGTCGATCTCGAGGATCCGGGCGAGCTCGTCGATCGCCGAGTCGACGGCGAAGACGAGCTGGCTGAGCCCGTAGCCGCGCAGCGCGCCGGCGGGGACGGTGTTGGTGTAGACGCACTCGGCGTCGACCCGCTTGTTCGGGCAGCGGTAGAGGCCGATCGGCTCGCCGCAGGCGTGGAAGAGGACGCCGGGGCCGTGGTTTCCGTAGGCGCCGGTGTTGGCGACGATCCGGACGGCGAGCGCGGTCAGCGTGCCGAAGAGGTCGGCGGCGACCTTGACGGCGATCCGCATCGGGTGGCGGGTGGTCGCGGCGGTGAACTGCTCCTCGCGGGTGAACTCGAGCGCGACGGGCCGGCGCAGGCGCAGGGCGGCGAGGGCGACGACGTCCTCGACGAGCATCTCCTGCTTGGCGCCGAAGCCGCCGCCGACGCGGGCGGTGAAGACGCGGACGCGGTCGCGGGGGAGATCGAAGAGCAGGCTGAGGGCGTCGCGGGTGAGGAACGGCGTCTGGCTGCTGGTGCGCACGACGAGGCGGCCGTCGGCCTCGGTCCAGGCGATCGCGGCGTGGGTCTCGAGGTGGACGTGCTGGATCCGCTGGACGTCGAACTCGCCGTCGTAGACGGCGGCCGCCCGGTCGAAGCCGTCGTCGACGTCGCCGACCTGGGTGTGGAGCTCGGCGACGACGTTGCGCTGGGGGTCGGCGATCCGGGCCGGCGCGGCCGACTTGTCGCCGTGGACGAGCGGGGCTCCGGGCCGGGTCGCGTCGCCGGGGTCGAAGACGGCCGGGCGGAGCTCGTAGTCGACGGCGACGAGCCCGGCCGCGTGCTCGGCGATCGCGACCGAGTCGGCGATCACGGCGGCGACGCGCTGGCCGGTGAAGCGGACGATCGTGTCGAAGACGAGCGTGTCGGCCGGGTCGTCGGCGATCAGCTCGTGGCGGGCGGTCGAGTAGTGGTGGGCGGGCGCGTCGGCGTGGGTCAGGACGAGGTGGACGCCGGGCAGGGCGAGCGCGGCCGACGCGTCGATCGACCGGATCCGGGCGCTCGGGTGGGGCGAGCGGACGAGCTTGGCGTGGAGCAGGCCGGCCGGCGCGACGTCGAGCGTGAAGCGGGCCCGGCCGGTGACGATCGCCGGGCCGGCCGGGGCCGGCGTGTCGCGGCCGACGCTGGCCGGCGCCCCCACCACACCGGGCCCGGCGCCCGCGGCGCCGGACGGTGCGCGGTCGTCGGGGTCGTCGATGTTGCAGACGCCGCGGATCGCGTCCTCGATCGACCGGTAGCCGGTGCACCGGCAGATGCTCCCCTTCAGGGCGCGCGGCAGATCGGCCCGCTGGTCGGCGGAGAGCCCGGCCGCGGTCATGATCATCCCGGCGGTGCAGAACCCGCACTGGAAGCCCTGGGCGGCGACGAAGCTCCGCTGGAGCGGGTGGAGCCCGCCGGCGCCGGCGAGGCCCTCGATCGTCGTCACCGTCCGGTCGACGGCCCGCACCGCCGGGTAGAGGCAGCTGTGGACGGGGACGCCGTCGACGTGGACGGTGCACGCGCCGCAGTCACCGGCGTCGCAGCCCTTCTTGACGCCGAACCAGCCCTGCTCGCGCAGGTAGGTCCGCAGGCACTGGCCCGGGCGGGGCGGGGCCTGGGTGCTCGAGCCGTTGACCAGCATCACGGCTGCCCGGAGCAGAGCTCGCGGCGGACTTCCTCGACGTAGACGCGGGTCAGGTGCCGCCGCCAGGCCGGGTCGCCGTGGACGTCGTCGTGATAGGTCGGGTCGGCCGCGTCGAGCGCGTCGCGGAGCTCGTCGGCCGACGGCGGCGCGTCGAAGCGGAGCGCGACGGGTCGGCTGACGGCGGCGGTCACGGTGATCACGACGGCGTCGTCGTCGGGGTCGCGCCGGCCGATCACGAGCACGGCCGACCGGCCGACCGGGCTGAGCGACAGCTGGCGGAAGGCGGTCGGCGAGCGGAGTGACGCGGCCGGGAGGAAGATCGACCGGAGCAGGTCGCCGGATTCGAGGACGTTCTCGCCGGGGCCGAGCACGAAGTCGCAGACGGCCACCTCCCGCGTCTGGCCGGCGCGCGTCCAGATCGTGCAGACGCCGTCGAGCCCGGCCGCCAGCGATGTCATCGGGCCGGCCGGCAGCGACAGGCAGATGTTGCCGCCGACGGTCGCGGCGTTCCAGACCTTGAACGAGCCGAGCAGCGCGTCGCAGCACTGGCGGGCGAGCCGGGTCGCCGGCCAGTCCGCCGACCCCTGGTAGCGGGCGAGCTGCCCGAGCGTGCAGGTGGCGGCGATCTCGAGCCCAGCGTCGCGTTCGACCAGGGCCGGCCAGCGAAAGTACGTCAGATCGACGAGCCGTCGAATCTCCGGCTGGGGCTCTGAGAAGAGCCAGGTGCCGCCCGCCAGCCAGGCGTCGCCGTCCTGCCAGGTCTCGCGCGACGACCGGTCCGCCGCGACGATCGCGCTGACCCCGGCGAGGTCCACGGTCAGCCGGCCCGCAGCGCTGCGGACGCCTTCGCGGCGGCCCCGGCCAGCTCTTCCTCGTCGGCCGTGGTCAGGTGCCCGTGCTCGACGATCGTCCGGCCGCCGACGACCAGCCGGTCGAGCGTCGGCGCGCCGAAGACGAGCGTGCAGACGGGGTCGGCGACCCCGGACCCGGCGATTCCGTCGACCCGCCAGAGCGCGATGTCGGCGAGCTTGCCCGGCTCGAGCGAGCCGAGCTCGTCCTGGCGGCCGAGGCAGCGGGCGCCGCCGATCGTCGCCATCCCGAGCGCCTGGCGGGCCGACAGGGCGAGCGGACCGCCGCGGACGCGGGCTACCAGCAGGGCCTGGTGGAGCTCGTCGATCATCCGGCCGGACTCGTTGGATGCGGCCCCGTCGACGCCGAGCCCGACCGGGGCGCCGGCCGCGAGCAGGGCGGTGATCGGTGCGGCGCCGGACCCGAGCCGGCCGTTGGACGTCGGGCAGTGGGCGACTCCGGTCCCGGTCGCCGCGAACGCGCCGACGGCGGCGTCGGACAGGTACACGCAGTGGGCCATCCAGACGTCGTCGCCCAGCCAGCCGAGGTTCTCGGCGTACTCGGCCGGCGAGCAGCCGTGTCGGGCCTGGCAGAAATCCTCCTCGTCGGCCGTCTCGGCGAGGTGCGTGTGCATCCTGACGCCCTTGCGCCGGGCGAGCTCGGCCGCCTCGCGCATCAGGCCGTCGGTCACCGTGAACGGCGAGCAGGGGGCGACGACGATCCGCAGCATCGAGTCGGTGGACGCGTCGTGCCAGCGGTCGATCGCCGCCTCGGTCGCCGCGAGGATCGCGTCCCGCTGCTCGACGACCGAGTCCGGCGGGAGTCCGCCGGACGACTGACCGAGGTCCATCGACCCGCGGGCCGGGTGGAAGCGCAGGCCGATCCGCTGGGCCGCGGTGATCTCCGCCTCGAGGCAGTCGCCGCCGTCGACCGGGAAGACGTAGTGGTGGTCGGAGGTCGTCGTGCACCCGGTCAGCGCCATCCAGCCGAGGTTGGCCGCGGCTGAGGAGTGGACCGTGTCGGCGTCGATCCTCGCCCAGATCGGGTAGAGCGTGGTCAACCAGCCGAACAGCGTCGTGTCCTGGGCGATCCCCCGGGTGATCCACTGGTAGAGGTGGTGGTGTGTGTTGACGAGGCCGGGTGTCACCAGGCACCCGGACCCGTCGATCAGCTCACCGCCGCGGTAGGCGTCGGGTGCACGGCCGGGACCGACCGCGACGATCCTGGAGCCGTCGAGGACGACGTGCCCGTCGGCGTATTCGGTTCCCGCAGGGTCGCATGTCGCGACGTGACACCGCTCGATCGCGGTCGGCTCGCGACTCACGAATCGGCTGGCGCCGGCCCGCTGGCGAAGTGGGTCCCGGCGGGCGCGGGCGTCGTGGCGTCGCCGGTCACCGCCCCGCCCTCCAGGGCGGTTCGGATCGCGCCTCGCCTGGGCGGGAAGTTGGTCAGGTGGTTGAAGAACAGGTTGAGGAAGAAGACGACGATCACCGTGGACGTGATGCTCGACCCGAAGATCACCTGGAAGTTGGCCGGGAACTTCTCGTAGAAGGTCGGCGCGACCGCGGGAATCAGGCCGATCGAGAGTGAGACGGCGACGATCAGGAGGTTGTGGTTGCCGTCGAACTCGACCTTGTGGAGGGTGCGGATGCCGATCGCCGTGACCATCGCGAACATCACGGTCGCCGCGCCGCCGATCACCGGTCCGGGGATGTTGGCGATCACCTGGCTGGCCTTCGGGATCAGGCCGAGGATCACGAGGAAGACGCCGCAGACGGCGACCACCCACCGGCTGCGGACGCCGGTCATCCCGACGATGCCGACGTTCTCGGCGTAGGCCGTGTCCGGGAAGGAGTTCGTGAAGCTGGCGATCAGGGCCGACAGTCCGTCGGTCCGCAGGCCGCGGGCGAGGTCGCTCGGTGAGACGGGCTTCTCGACCATCTCGCTGACGGCCAGCATGTCGGCGGTCGACTCGGTGTAGGTGACGAGCATCACGATGCACAGCGAGATGATCGCCGACGCCTTGAACTCGGGCCCGCCGAAGTAGAAGATCTTCGGACCGCCGAACCAGCCGACCGTGTGGACGCTCGAGAAGTCGAGCAGGCCCATCGGCCAGGCGACGAGCGTGCCGATCACGATCGCCAGGAGGACGGCGATCTGGCCGACGAAACCGGTGAAGGCGCGGGTGATCACGACGAGCATCAGGATCACGAGGCCGGCGAGCAGGATGTGCGAGACGGCGCCGTAGCTCGGGGCGGTCGCGTCGTCGCCGGCGATCAGACCGACGTCCGCGCCGATCAGGGAGAGTCCGATCACGGCGATGATCGTCCCGGTCACGAGGGGTGGGAAGAAGCGCAGGATCATCGAGAAGGGCTTGGCGACGAGCAGGCCGAAGATCCCGGAGATCATCATCGCCCCGTAGACCGATCTGAGTCCGTACTGGCTGGCGATCGTGATCATCGGGCTGAGCACGGTGAACGTCGCGCCGGCGACGACCGGCAGGCGGATGCCGAAGATCTTGCCGATCCCGACCGCCTGGATCAGCGTGCAGATCCCCGATACGAGGAGGTCGGCGCCGATCAGGATGCCGATCCCCTTCTTGTCGAGGTGGACGGCCGGCCCGACGATCAGGGGGACGGCGACGGCGCCGGCGTACATGATGAAGAGGTGCTGGAGGCCGAGCGTGAAGAGGCGCTGGGGCGGGAGGACCTCGTCGACCGGGTGGTCGCTGGTGGCCGGTAGGTACCTGTGGGTCGTGGGCGGCGTGAGTACTGCGGATTCGCTCATCGGTGTGATGCCTCGTATCTCCAGCTCGGCTGGGCAGGGACCGTCGACGGCGAACATACGCGCAGAGAGGTACGACCACTATGGACAGGCTGGCCAGACGCATTTGGACCACTGGCCAAGACCGTCGGCCTGGTGGCGATTTGGCCGGTCGCCGCGGATAGCATTGGCGCGCGATGCGGGCCCCCGAGTCACCCAACCGCCGGCCGCCGGTGTACACGAGCGTGCAGGCCCGCCTGCGGGAGTACGCGGCGGAGGCCAACCTCCGGCCGGGTGACCGGCTGCCGCCGGAGCGGGAGCTGGCCCGTCAGCTGGGTGTCAGTCGCAGCTCACTGCGCCAGGCGCTGATGGCCCTGCGGATCGAGGGGTTGGTCGATGTCCAGCACGGGAACGGCGTGTACCTCCTGCGCTCGCCGACCGACACGATTCCGCCGCTGGCGGCCGAGCTCCGCCAGCGGGACCCGGAGCTGCCGTCGCTGGGTGAGGTGCGGAACTCGCTGGAGGCGTTGGCGGCCGAGCTGGCGGCGTCGCGGCGCAACGACGACGACCTGGCCGACATGGTGGGCGGCGTCCGGCGGATGGAGGAGGAGATCGTGGCCGGCGAGGACGGCCTGGTCGGCGACCGGATGTTCCACGAAGCCGTCCTCCAGGCCGCGCACAACCCGGTCCTGCGGGATCTGCTCAGCGCGATCCGCGAGGGGTCGGCCCGGATCGCGACGGCGTCGCTGCGACGGGCGGGGCAGCCGGCCCGGTCGCTCGCGGCGCACCGGTTGATCCTCGAGGCGGTCGTCGCCAGGGATCCGGAG
>DATAUX010000099.1:0-10181 GCA_036268015.1 Solirubrobacteraceae bacterium
CTCGGCGGCGCGCTGTTCGCGCTCGAGGTCCTGCTCGGGACGATCACGCTGCCACTCGTCCTGCCGGCCCTGGCGACGACGCTGATCGCGACCGCTGTCGCCTGGATCGCTGTCCCCAACCGGCCGACCTACCACGTTCCCGTCTACGGCCTGACCGCGCCGATCGTCGTCTGGGCCCTGCTGGTCGGCCCGCTCGCCGGCCTCGCCGCGGTCGTCTGGGTGCGGGCGATCGGCCGCCTCAACGCGCTGCGACCAACCAGTAGAGCCGGACGTGTCGCGGCTCCGATCGTCGTCTTCGCCGCGCTCGGCGCTGTCTCGATCCCCTACCCGCAGCTGCTCGGCAACGGGCTCGACATCGTCCAGTCGTCGCTGCTCGGCCAGCTGTCGTTCGGGCTGCTCGCGGTCCTCCTCGTGCTCAAGCCGCTCGCGACCGTGGCCTGTCTGGGGAGCGGCTCGCCGGGTGGACTGTTCACGCCGACACTCGCCTACGGCGTCCTCTTCGGTGGCACGCTCGGCCACGTCTGGACCCTGGTCTGGCCGGGCGCGGGGTCGGGCAGCTACGCGCTGATCGGTGGTGCCGCCGTCCTGGCCGCCGCGATGCAGGGCCCGCTGGCGGCGACCGCGCTGATGGTCGAGCTGACCGGTCACGCCGAAGCCCTGATCGTCCCGATGCTGCTGGCGATCGTCGAGGCGACGATCGTCGCGAGGCTGTTGCGCGCCCAGTCGATCTACTCGGCCCGCCTGTATGTGGACGTCGCTGCCGAGCGCGACACGGCCGAGGTCATCGGCGACGCTTCCCCGGTGACGTTTTGCCGCCAGCCCGACACTTAGTGTCATGGGCGGTTTTCTGGAGGACCCAGCGGCCTTCTCGCGGTTCTATCGCGCCGAGTCGCGGGGCCTGCTGGTGTTCTTCGCGCGGCGGACGCTCGACGCTCAGGTCGCGCTCGATCTGACGGCAGAGACGTTCGCCCAGGCGTTCGCCGGCCGGCGCTCGTTTCGTGGTCGGACCGACGCCGAGGCGGGTGGCTGGATCTTCGCGATCGGGCGTCGACAGCTCGCCCGCTATTTCGAGGCCGGGGCGGCCGAGCGACGGATGCTCGAGCGTGTCGGCGTCGAGGTTCCGAGCGCAGCATCCACCGAGCTCGAGCGGATCGACGAGCTTGCCGGGCTCGACGTCCTGCGCGGCGTGGTCCGCGAGCAGCTCGACGTGCTCGACGGAGGCCAACGCGACGCGCTGCGGCTGCGGGTCGTCGACGAGCATCCGTACTCGCTGGTCGCGGCTGCCCTCGGGATCAGCGAGCACGCCGCCCGGATGCGCGTCTCGCGGGCGCTGCGCTCGCTCGCCGGCGCGCTCGACGGCCTGCCGGGCGCAACCGGGGGAACCTCACGATGACCGATGAGCTGCCGATCCTCGACGAGCTCGAGCGCCGGCTCCTGGCCGGCTGCTACGCGCCCGGGCGTGCTCGGCGCGGTCGCCGGCCGGGGTGGCCGTGGGCCGCGCTCGGTGGCCTGCTCGTCGCCGGCGCCGTCGCCGCCGCGCTGCTGGTCGGCTCGGGCAGCGTCGGCCCGCCGCCGGCGTCGGCCCTGTCGGATGCGGCGGCCGCGATCGCCCGCGGTCCGGCGCGGGCCCCGCTGCGGGCGGGTCAGTACTGGTATACGCGGACCGTGACCTCGATCCGCGCGCCGCTGCCGATCATCCCCAGGACGATCGCGCCCGGAAGGCCGCCGACCGCGCCCGCGCTCGTCGAACTCGTCACGCGCGAGAGCGCCGAGACGTGGATCGGCCTCGACGGAACGCTGCGCACCCGCACGATCAGGCTCTCGTCGCGGTTCGCGTCCGCCGCCGGCCGGGCCCGCTGGCTGGCCTCCGGAGCGCCGCTCCCCGGCGCCAACCCGGCGGACTCGATCACGGCCGGTGACGGCCGCTTCCCGCCGCAGGCGTCCGGAGGCTTCGATGTCGGCGACGGCCTCCTGACCTATGCCCAGCTGCTCGCCCTCCCGACCGACCCGAAGGCCGTGCTCCAGCGCGTCGAAGCGGCGCAGAAGGCGCTCGCCGGACGCGAGGCCGCGGCCTTCAAGCAGTCGATTCAGAACGCCCCGGGCGCGTCCGTGTCGCAGACCGTCGTTCCCCTGGAGGCCACCGGCAGCGCCGCGTCAGCGAAGCAGGGGACGGCGATCGACGACCTCCAGACGATCGCCGAGCTCCTGACGGCGCCGCTCCCGACCGCCGTGCGCGCGGCTCTCTTCCGCGCCGTCGCGACGATTCCGGGTGTCACCTACACGAGCAGCGCTCGCGACCCGCTCGGGCGCGCCGGGGCCGCCGTGACCGTCGGCCGCGGGCCGGGCCAGGTCCGTCTCGTCTTCGACCCGCGGACCGGCGCCCTGCTCGCCAACGTCGAGGGCTCGGTGTCGAGCAGCACGGTCGTCGTGCAGGGCGTCGTCGACTCGATCCGGGCACTGCCGGCGGGCGTCGCCCCGGTCCCCGGGGCCGCCGGCCTCGCGCCCCAGACGATCACCGTCTCGCCGCGGACCGGGACCACGACCAGCAGCTTCGCCCTGACCCTCACGAGCACCACGTCCGGCACGGCGAGACCCGCGCTCTTCTCGCTCTCGGGGCCCGCCGGACCCGGCTGCCAGGCGTCGCTGCCGCGGATGCTCTCACCTCCCGTCAGGCAAGGCCCCGCAGGCCCTGGCCAGACCGGCTCGACGTACGAGTTCACGGCCGGGGAGGACGGTCGGGCGACGTGGTGCCGGGGCCGGTACGAGATCCAGATCATCGGGACGGGCCGCGGCGGCTCGAACGGACCGGCTGGAGCCGTCTACTTCGAGGTCAAATGACGGCGGAGCGCCTGGCGGGCTACGGGTCCAGAGTCCAGTAGAAGTCCTACGGGTCCAGCGTCCAGTAGAAGTCGGCTCCGGCCGGCAGCGGCCGGGCGACCCGACCGAGCTGGTCGCGCGCGTCCGCCCGGTCGAGTTGGGCGATCGACGCGACCTCAGCGGTCGCGAGCGGCTCGCCGGCCCAGTCGAGGACGGCCTCGACGCTCCGTGGCCGGCCCCGCCGGACCAGGTCGGGCGCGAGGTTCGCGATCGCCGTCTCGTACGCCTCGATCGGGTTGAACCCGGGGACCGCGGCGTGGGCCCCGCGCTCACGGTTCGCGAGCTCGTAGCTCGGCGCCGTGTAGCGCCGCTCGTCGGCCGGGCCGCCGAGCTTGTCGTCGCGGGCGAGCGCGGCCGCCGACGGCGATCGGGCGGCGGCGATGTCCGCCCGCAGCGCGTCCGCGACCTCGTCGGTCGTGCACCATCGACTCAGCGCGCCGGGGTCCAGGCCGGCTTCGAGGGCGGCCGTCGCGATCAGGTCGGGTTCGTCGAGCAGTCCGCCGACCATCGCGTGGACGCGAAGCCGGCGCAGCAGGCGAGCTTCGGCCGCGGGCGCGTTGAGTCGTGCGGCGACGACCGCCCGGCAGGCCGGTTCGCACGACGCCGGGCGGGCGTACGGCTGCGGATCGATCGGCATTCCGTATCTGCGCTGCAATCCCGGCGCGCCCCGGGCCAGGCGTTCGGCGTGACCGGGCTCGAGGGTCAGGACGATCATCCTCGTCCGCCACGTCAGCTGGTCGCCGTACTGCCACCGGAGCCGCTGGCGTACCGGCTCGGCGGAGAACGCGAACGGGCACGCCGGATCGGTGTAGAGGGTGATCTCGACCGGCACGGCGGCGCGACTCACTCCGCCGGCGAGGTCGTCCGCGTCGCGTCGGTCGAGAGCTCGTCGATGATCCGGTCGAGCTCGGGCACGGCGGCTCGCAGGCTCGGCAGGTTGACGACGATGCCGTCCTGTGTCGAGCGGGCGAGCACGACGACCGCCTCCTCGTCGGCGGACGGGTTCTCCTCGCGATGGGGCACGTACGGCGGTACGAACACGTAGTCGCCGGGACCCGTCTCGACGCGTCGCTCGACGTCGGCTTCGAGGAACACGAAGACCGGGTGGCCGCGGACGACGTAGATCCCGGTCTCGGCCTCGCCGTGGTGGTGATCGGCCGAGACCATGTTCGGGCCGATGTGGCTCTCGCCCATCCAGATCTTCCGCGATCCGTTGCGAATCCCCGAGATCGCCTCGTACCTGCGCATGCCGGGCGTCTGGGCCGTTTCCCGGCTCAGCTGATCGCGGCCGGTGTGATGCAGCCGGCGGTGCCAGGCCGCGGTCCCGACGTCGGTTCCCGGCTCGGGCTCGGTCATCCCCGTCCACGATATCCACGGGATCCGGCGACCGTATTCGACGAGGCGGGCGACGGCGCGCCCCGCGCCCGCTCGTCACGCCGTTCCGGTCGGCCCGAAACGCTCGGTCCTGATCCGGTCGGGCGGGTGGCCGAGGTCGACGAGGATGTTCGCGGCGGTCTCGACGAAGCCGTTCGGCCCGCAGATGTAGATCAGCGGCCGCGTCTGTGGCCGCCAGCCGACCGCATCGAGCAGGTCGGCGTCGATCCGGCGCCTGTAGCCCTCCCAGCCGTCGGGCGATTCGCGGGTCAGCGTCAGGCTGATGTCGACCTCGTCCTCGTCGGTCAGGCGGGCGAGCTCGTCGCGGTAGAGCATGTCGGCCCGCGAGCGGGCGGAATACAGCAGTCGCAGCGGGGCGTCACTCCCGGTCGCACGGTGATGGCGGAGCATCGACTGGAGCGGCACGATCCCCGAGCCGCCGCCGATCAGGAACAGCGGACCGCCCATCGACTGCTCCCAGACGAAGTATCCGCCGATCGGACCGCGCAGCTCGAGCTCGTCGCCGGCGCGGAGCTCGTCGGTGAGATACGGCGAGACCTCGCCGTCGTCGAGCCGCTCGATCGTCAGCACAAGGCGTCCGTCGGCCGGCGCCGACGCGATCGAATAGCTCCGCTGAGCCTGGTAGCCGTCCTCCGCGGTGAGGCGAACGTCGACATGCTGTCCGGCCCGGTGCCCGGTCCAGTCCGGCAGCTCGAGGGCGATGCTCCTCGCCCGCGCCGTTTCGTCGATCAGCTCGCCGACCCTGGCCGACTGCCAGTTCAGTCGCCCTGGTATCGCTGTTCTCGCCATGGATCGCCGCGGTTGTGGTAGCCGTAGCTCTCCCAGAAGCCCGGCTCGTCGCGGTCGCGCAGCTCGAGGCCGCGGACCCATTTCGCGCTCTTCCAGAAGTAGAGGTGCGGAACGAGCAGGCGGGCCGGTCCGCCGTGCTCGGGATCGAGCGGATCCCCGCCGTAGCCGAATGCGACCCACGCCTTCCCGCCGGTCAGGTCGGCGAGCGGCAGGTTGGTCGTGTAGCCGCCGTCGCTGAACGCCGAGACGTAGGCCGCGGTCGTCTCGAGTCGGTCGAGCAGCACGTCGACCGACACGCCCGTCCAGAGTGTGTCCAGCTTCGACCACTTCGTCACGCAGTGAATGTCCCGAGTCACCGATTCACTCGGCAGCAGACGGAACTCCGCCCAGGTCCACGTGACCCGCTCGCCGGTCGCGCCGCGAACGGTGAAGTCCCAATCGGTGAGCGGCGTGTGCGGCGTCGGGCCGGCCGACAGGACAGGGAAGTCGTCGGTCACATACTGGCCCGGCGGAACCCGCGACGGATCGACGCTCGGCCGGCGGCGACCCGAGAAACCGCGCGAGATCGGTGTCACCGAACCAGCCTATCGCCGCCAACGGTGTGCGGCTCACCGCCGCGGTCGGTGCGGTCCTCCACGGCTGGGCCGGCCCGGCCGAGCCGTGCTCAGGAGTACGGCCCGAAGATCCACTGGCCGGGGGCCGCGGCGTCGTCGCCTCGCCAGAACTCCGACCACAGCTCGCGGAACTCGTCACGGGAGAGATGACCGTCGCCGTTGAGGTCGAGCTGCGGGAAGATCTCGTCCATCCCGTCGGCCGAGCCCTTCCAAGCCTGGACGACCTGCTTGTGTTCGTCGAGTGCGATGACCCCGTCGGCGTTCTCGTCGATCGCCTCGAACATCGAGTCCGCCGTCCCGTAGACCGCGGCGTCCATCGACGCGAGCTGATCGACCATCAGCAGGACCTCGTCGAGCGTGACCTTCTCGTCGCGATCGGTGTCCGACATCGCCAGCAGACCCGACCACCAGCCCATCATGATCGTGCCCATGCGGTCCGACTCGGCCGACCCCGGCACCCAACCGCGGATGCCGATCCAACGCTCGGTGACCGCTTCGAAGTCCGCCGCCTCGAGAAAGCCGTCTCCGTCGGCATCCATCGCCCCGAAAACGCCTGCGATCTTGCGCCTCTGGAACTCGCTCGCCATCCAGCCATCACTCCTTCACGGTCGCCTTGGACAGTGTCAAATCTACCGCGGCAGCCGACCCCCGGGGGGTGCATCCGCGAAGCGGCGGACGGCGTCCCGGATCACGTCGGCCAGTCGATCCGGGGCCGTCAGGTGGCCGATGTGGTCGACGCCGGCGAGTGTCACGGTCCGCTCGACATGCCCGAGCACCACCGCGAGATCGGCGAGTCGCTCACGCAGGTGCGTCGGGCTCCGTTCGCCCTCGACGAGCACCGCCGGCAGGTCGAGCGTCGCGTAGCGACCGATCCCGACGCCAAGCCCGTCGAGCGCCTCGTTGTCGGCGATCTGCGCGGCCGCGAAACGGGCGAACTCGGCGCCGGCGGCCGGGGTCGCGAAGATCGCGGCGACCGTCTCGGCGGGCATGCCGACGATCTCGCGCATGTGGATCTCCATCGCCCCGACCGGGTCGCCGCCGTCCAGCGCGGCCCGCGCGCGTCGGCCGGCCTCGCCGGCGATCGGCGACCTGGTCGCCAGGGGCGGCTCGTCGAGCACCATCCCGGTGAACGCCGCGGGTGACGCGAGCGCCGCCTCGAGGGCTGCCACGGCGCCTGAGGAGTGACCGACCAGCAGCGGTCGTGAGAGCTGCCCGGCGACCGCCAGCAGATCGGCGGCCTCGGCGGCCATCGTGTGCGGCAGCGTGATCGCCGCGTCAGGCTGGTAGATCCGGCGCTGGATGCGCAGCACGCGGAACTCGTCGGTCAGCAGGCGGGCGACCTCGGCCCACGAGGACGCGTCGCCACCCCCGGGGGGAACGATCAGGATCGCTGGTCCGGCTCCCTCGTCGATCGCGCCGACCGTCACACCGCCGACCGACCTGGCACGCAGGGCGCTCACCGGTCAGGAGGTCCCGGCCGGCCGCTGCGACGCCGACCCGCCGCCGGCAGCGGTCAGCGTCATCAGCTCCCGCAGCACGGCGTCCATCCCGGCGATCTCGTGGGCCGCCCGCTGGCGCCCGGCCCCGCCGCCGCGCCGCACGAGGCCCGGCAGGCCGGCGAGCTCGCCGGCACAGCCGAGCTCGCCCGCGTATCGACCGGCGATCGCGAGGGCGTCGTCGAGCAGGTCGCCGACCGGGCGCAGCCGGCCGTCGGCATCCGGCAGCTCGGCCGCGACCCCGTAGCGCGCCGCCCGGAACGCTCCCTCTTCGAGCACCTCGCCCGGCGGGTCCGGCTCCGGCTCGGCGTCCGCGAGGTGGCGGGCGAGGCAGTGGGTCAGCGCGATCAGTCCGGCCGCGTCCGCGAGCGACGCCTGGCTGTCGAGGCCGCGAACCTCGACCGTCCCGAGCCGCGGGTGGGGACGCAGCTTCCACCAGAACCACGTGTAGTCCTCGACATCGGCCGCCCTGCTCAAGAGGTCGGCCGTGTCCCGGAAGTCCTCGAAATCGCCCATCGCCCGGGGGACGCCCGACCGCGGCCACGACCGGATCGTCACCTCGCGCGCCGATTCGAGGCCCGTGTCGCGCCCGTGGCGAAACGGCGAGTTCGCGGCCAGGGCCTGGAGCAGCGGGAGGTGGCGGCGCAGACCGTTGAATGCCCGGATCGCCGTTTCCGCGTCGGGCATCCCGACATGGATGTGCATCCCGCTGACCGGGGTCGCGACCGCGTCGCCGAGCAGGTCGCGGATCCGCTCGTAGCGCTGCTTGTCGGTGATCTCCGCCTCGCCTTCCAGAGCCGAGGGGTGCGTCCCCGAGGCGATCAGGCCGGCGCCCGTGTCGAGCACAGCCCGCCGCAGGCCGTCGAGCCCGGTGACCGCTTCGTCGGCGGTCTGGCAGACGTCGGTGATCAGCTCGATCTGGCAGGCGTGGAGCTCCTGCTCGACGCGCCCTTCGATCTCGCCCAGCGCGGCCCGGACGGCCCGCGACGAGTTGGCCTGGCGGCCGGTCACCGGGTCGACGAGGAACAGCTCCTCCTCGACGCCGACGGTGAACGGATCTCCCGATCCGAACGCATCCTCGATCTCCTTGCCCGGGCTCAGGCCTCCGGGTCTGCCCGTCGCCGGCCGCGACCAAACCCGGGTCGGGGTCGACGGGCGGCGACGAGCCCGCGCTACGATCGGCGACGTGCCGACGCGACAGCCGCCCGACCCTGCCGTGCGTGGCCCACAAAATCGAATGTCGTACGCCGGGCGCGTGCGATGACGCCGCCCGCGTCCAGCCCGTCCGCCGAGCTCCTCGTGATCTTCGGGATCACGGGCGACCTCGCCAGGAAGATGACCTTCCGCTCGCTCTACCGGCTCGAGCGCGAGGGTCGGCTCGGCTGCCCGGTGCTCGGCGTCGCCGCCAACGACTGGACGATCGACGAGCTCCGCGACCATGCGCGCAAGTCGATCGTCGAGACGGGGGAGACGCTCGACGAAGCCGTCTTCGCCGACTTCGCCAAGCGCCTGTCATATGTCAGCGGTGACTTCTCCGACACGGCGACGTTCGACCGTGTCGCGAAGGCGATCGACGGCCGGCGGAACGTCGTCTTCTACCTCGAGATTCCACCCTTCCTCTTCGAGCCGGTCGTCCGCGGACTCCACGACGCCGGGCTCGTCGACGAGCCGGCCCGCGTCGTCGTCGAGAAGCCGTTCGGTCACGATCTAGCCTCCGCCCGGGCGTTGGCCGCAAGCCTCCACAAGTACCTCGACGAGTCACAGCTCTACCGGATCGATCACTTCCTCGGCAAGCTCGGCCTCCAGGAGATCCTCTACCTCCGCTTCGCGAACACCATGCTCGAGCCCGTGTGGAACCGCAACCACATCGCGAGCGTCCAGATCACGATGGCCGAGCAGTTCGGCGCGGAGGATCGCGGACACTTCTACGACCCGGTCGGCGCCCTGCGCGATGTGGTCGTCAACCACCTCCTCCAGCTTGTCGCGGCCGCGGCGATGGAGCCACCGGCCGGCGGGGATCCCGACACGCTGAGTGACGCCAAGCTCGCCGTGTTCCGGTCGATGCCCGACGCGTCGCCCGACCGCTACGTCCGCGGTCAGTACGACGGCTACCGCGAGATCGACGGGGTCGCGGCCGACTCGACCACCGAGACTTACGCGGCGCTGCGGCTCGAGATCGAGAACTGGCGCTGGCATGGCGTTCCCTTCCTGATCCGCACCGGCAAGCAGCTTGCCGTCAAGCAGACCGAGCTCCGGCTCGTCTTCAAGCACGCCCCACCCGTCCGCTTCCTCCGGGTCGCCAAGCACCGGCCGGACCCGAGTCAGCTCGTCGTCAAGCTCGACCCCGAGCCCGGCGTGCGGATCGTCCTCGACGCCCACCGCGCCGACCGCGACGGGCCGGCCGAGATCGAGCTCGACATGGAGTTCGCCGCCGAGGGTGGCGCCGGCGCGACTCCGTACGAGGTGCTGCTCGCCGCTGCGATGGCCGGCGACCGGTCGTACTTCACCCGCCAGGACTCGGTCGAGGAGAGCTGGCGGGTCCTCCAGCCCCTGCTCGACGATCCGCCCCCGGTCCATCCGTACGCCAAGGGCTCGTGGGGGCCGGGCGAGGCCGATCGTCTGCTCTCGGGGATCGGCCGCTGGCACGCGCCGTGGGTGCCCGACTGACCCGTGTGTCGCTGGCCCGCGACCAGCCCGGCTGGGGCGACGTCGTGTGCGATGCGGACGGCCCGCGGGCGTTCGCGCGGCTGATCTTCGAAGTGGTGCGATCGAGACA
This sequence comes from Solirubrobacteraceae bacterium, assembly GCA_036268015.1. Classification (GTDB taxonomy): domain Bacteria; phylum Actinomycetota; class Thermoleophilia; order Solirubrobacterales; family Solirubrobacteraceae; genus Palsa-513. The sequence continues at coordinate 9,948 of DATAUX010000099.1, forward strand.
GACTCCCAAGCGCCGACGAACACCGTTCGTCTCGAACGCTGTTCGTCCCGAACGCCGTTCGTTTTCGCGAACGCTGTTCGTCTCGAACGCCTCAGGGGACGGGGCAGACCGTGTCGGCCCGGGTCTCCGCGCCTGAGCGAACGGTGGCCGTCCCGCGACAGAAGCCGGCGGTCAGCGTGTAGAGCCCGGGTGGGAGCTCGAACGTGTAGCTCTGGCCGGCTGCGACGACCTGTG
>DATAUX010000100.1:0-4857 GCA_036268015.1 Solirubrobacteraceae bacterium
GACGCGAATACGAAGCCGCGCGATGCTCAAGCTCGACGCGTTCCTCGTCGCTCAACATGATCTGGTACCGGCTGCGACCCGCCATCGCTACCAAGATTCGCCGCGCTTGTCATAACTCCTTCAAGCCCAAACCAAACCAAATTCCGGCGGGCAGCACTTAGAAGGTGAACCGGGTCAGGCGACGGAGCAGGCCGAGACGTCGGAGAACCGGCTTTGTGTAGACGCGCTTTCCCATACCGATTACCTCCGCTTGCTGACTTGGCCCGCCCGATCCGGCGAGCGACGCCAAGTCGGAAGAGGAGGGTACCCCGAGAGCCGGTGTCTGTCCAGTGGATCGCCGGTCGTTCACAGGCCGGCAGATCGGGTCGGAGCGGGTCGGCCGGGCCGTGCCCGGTAGATCGCGAAACGCGGGCGTCGGGGAGAGGCCCCCAGCCGGTCGGACCGCTCGCCGAGGAGCTCGAAGCTCGGATCGGCGTCGACAGGTCACGATCGAAGGGCGCCTCGTAGATCACCCAGGCCGGACGGGGGTCGGCGCGCAGGGAGCCGACGATCTTCGCGAGCACGTCGACGATCACGTCGCGGGCGAACGGGTTGTAGAGAAAGACGACGATCGGCCGCTCGGCAGGTCGAGGTCGACGGCGGCGCCGAACCCCGCCTCGAGCGCCAGGAGGGCCGCCCGGCCCCGGCCGCTGCCGTAGTCGACGAAGGTGAGTGGACGGCATCGGGCGGCAGGAACTCGAGAAACGCCCGGAACGCGATCGGATCGACGGGTTGGTAGTTGGTCGTCGCACCGTCGACGCCGGCCCGGATGACGCCGGCGGTGCGGACACGTCGACGGCGGTCGAACCACCACTCCCGCTGCCGTTCGCGCTCCCACCGCGCGCGCACGGCGATTCGGCGTCCGGCGGCGCGCGCGGCGCGGACGAGCCGGTGACGCCGGATGCTCCCGATCACTTCTTGGGCTTGCGCGCGCGGCTCGGGGCAACCCGCCTTCCCTCGCCGGCCTGTTTGGCGAAGTGCGGGGGCCACGGGGCGTCGCCGAGGCCGCCGGCCTCGTCCCGGGCGGCCAGCTCGAGCAGACCTTCGAGCGAGCCGGGGTGCTCGTCGATCGTGGAGCTCGGGTCGCCGCGCTCGGCGAGACGGCGGGGGACCGTGTCGATGCGCAGCTCGGCCGGCTCGACGTCGGCGACCTCGTCCCACTCGAGCGGGCAGGAGACCCGGGCGTCGGGGACGGCGCGGACCGAGTAGGCGGAGGCGACGGTCCGGTCGCGGGCGTTCTGGTTGTAGTCGATGAAGACGCCTTCGCGCTCCTCCTTCCACCACTTGCTCGTCGCCCGGCCGGGCATCCGCCGCTCGACCTCCCGGGCAAGGGCGACGGCCGCCCGGCGAACATCGTCGAAGTCCCAGTCGGGACGGATCCGGACGTTGACGTGGATGCCGCGCGACCCGGACGTCTTCGGGAAGCCGGCGAGGTCGTGGTCGGAGAGGACCTCACGGACACCGAGGGCGACCTGGCGAACCTCGTCGAACGGGACGTCGGGTCCGGGGTCGAGATCGACGCGGAGCTCGTCCGGACGGTCGAGGTCGGCCCGCCGGACGGGCCACGGGTTCCAGTCGATCACGCCGAGGTTGACGCCCCAGACGAGGTGGGCCGCGTCGTTGGGGACGAGTTCCCGGGCGGTGCGCCCGCTCGGGAAGGTGACCGTCGCCGTCTCCAGCCAGTCGGGCGCGGTCGCGGGGACCCGCTTCTGGAAGAAGAACTCGCCGTCGACGCCGTCGACCCAACGCTTGAGGACGGTCGGCCGGCCGCGGAGGTGCCGGACGGCAGCCTCGCCGCAGGCGATGTAGTAGTTGGCGAGGTCGAGCTTGGTGACGCCGATCCTGGGGAAGTAGACCTTCTGGGGACTCGACAGTCGGACCTGCTGGCCGCAGACGTCGATCACGATCGGCTCCATCCCTGGCAGGATGGCGCACCGTGCAAGTGCTCGTCGCCCCGGCCGGCTTCAACGCCACGCTGCGGGCGACCGAGGTCGCCGCGGCGATCGGCCGTGGCCTCGAGGCGGCCGGCCTCGAGCCGCCCGACCTGTGTCCTGTCGCCGACGGCGGGCCGGGCACGCTCGAGGTCCTGCTGACGAGGCTGGGGGGCGAGAGCCTGGCGGCGAGCGTCGGCGACGGGCATGGCCGTGCGCGGGATGTCGGGTTCGGGCTCCTCGGCGACCGGTCGACGGCGATCGTCGAGCTGGGGGCGATCCCCGGCGAGTTGACCCGCGAGAGCTCGTCGGCGATCGGCGAGCTGATCGTGGCGGCGGCCGGGACCGGCGCCGACGTGATCCTGGTGGCGGCGGGTGGCGCGTCGACGAGCGACGACGGCGCCGGAGCACTCGACGCGATCGAGGCGGCCGGCGGCCTCGTTGGAAGGCGGGTCGTCGTGCTCTGCCCGATCCGGCCGCAGTTCACCGCCTGGGGTCGAGGCCACGGTGGCGAGCCGGGCGGCATCGGCGAAACCCTGTCGGAGGCGTTCGGGGCGGCGATCGAGCCGGGCGCCCAGTTCGTCCTCGATGCGGTCGGCTTCGACGCGCGGATGCGGGCGGCTCGCGCGGTGATCGTCGGCGAGGGCCGGCTCGACGTCGGCGCGCTGACCGGACGGGTGCTAGGCGACGCGGCGACCCGGGCGAGGCAGTCGGGGGTCCCGGCCCACGCGATCGTGGGCGTCAACCGGCTGGATCGGTTCGACGCGCGGATCATCGACCTCCAGGAGATCCTCGAAGCACCGACGCTCGAGGCGCTGACCGCGGCCGCGGGCATGCTCGCCGAGCGGCTCTGACCGACCGTCCGGTCCGGCGGTCGTCCGGTTTGAATAGCCCGCCAGTACGGTAGAGGTCCTGAATGTGTGGAATCGCTGGCGAGATCTGCTTTACCGGAGGGGCAGACGTCACCGCCGTCGAGCGGATCGCCGCCGTCCTGGCGCCACGCGGGCCTGACGGGAGCGGGGCGTACGCGGCTGACGGGATCGCCCTGGCCCACCGTCGGCTGCGGATCATCGACCTGTCGCCGAGCGGGCAACAGCCGATGGTCGATTCGCAGCTCGGCCTGGCGATCGTGTTCAACGGCTGCATCTACAACTACAAGCAGCTCCGGGCCGAGCTCGAGGCCGACGGGTACGGATTCTTCTCGCACAGCGACACCGAGGTCCTGCTCAAGGCATATCACCGGTGGGGCGAGGCGTTCGTCGACCACCTCCACGGGATGTTCGCGATCGGGATCGCCGAGCGCGAGACCGGGGACCTCGTGCTCGTCCGCGACCGGCTGGGAATCAAGCCGCTCTACACGGCGGCGACGCCGGGGGGTCTCCGTTTCGCATCGACGCTGCCGGCACTCGTCGCGGGCGGCGGAATCGACACGTCGATCGATCGGGTCGCCCTTCACCACTACCTGACCTTCCACTCGGTCGTCCCGGCCCCGCGCACCCTCCTGAACGGCGTCCGCCGGGTCGAGCCGGGCACCGTCATGCGGATCTCGGCGGACGGCGAGACGCGGGTCACCCGCTACTGGCGGGCGGACTTCGCCCGGAACCCGGCCCACGCGGGGATGGACGCCGGCGACTGGAGCGAGGCCGTTCTCGAGGCGCTGCGAGTCGCCGTCGACCGGCGGATGGTGGCCGACGTCCAGGTCGGCGTGCTCCTCTCGGGCGGGCTCGACTCCAGCCTGATCGTCGGTCTCCTGGCGAAGTCCGATCGGGCGAAGCTGTCGACGTTCAGCGTCGGCTTCGAGCGGGTCGGCGGGCACGCGGGAGACGAGTTCGAGTTCTCGGATCTGATCGCCCGGGAGTTCGCGACCGACCACCACAAGCTCGTGATCTCGGGCGAGCGGCTGCTCCCGGCGCTCGACCGGGCGATCGGGGCGATGAGCGAGCCGATGGTCAGCCACGACGTCGTCGCGTTCCACCTCCTGTCCGAGGAGGTCTCCAAGCACGTCACGGTCGTCCAGTCGGGACAGGGAGCCGACGAGATCTTCGCCGGCTACGACTGGTACCCGCCACTGCGGGACGCGGAGGGCAGCGGGTTTGGCGAGTACTCGGGCAAGTTCTTCGACCGCAGCCACGCCGAGATCACCGAGGCGGTCGAGCCGGACTTCCTGGCCGAGAAGGACATCAGCCGGGACTTCGTTCTCGCGCACTTCGCCCGCGACGGCGCCGACGAGCCGACCGACCGGGCGCTGCGGCTCGATACCGAGGTGATGCTCGTCGACGACCCGGTCAAGCGCGTCGACAACATGACGATGGCCTGGGGTCTCGAGGGCCGGGTGCCGTTCCTCGATCACGAGCTGGTCGAGCTGGCGGCGGCCTGCCCGCCCGCGCTGAAGCTCGCCCAGGGCGGCAAGGGCGTGCTGAAGGATGCCGCCCGCCGGATCCTCCCGGCCGGTGTGATCGACCGGGAGAAGGGCTATTTCCCGGTGCCGGCGCTGATCCACCTCGAGGGGCCGTTTCTCGAGCTCGTCGAGACGGCGCTACGGTCGCCGCAGGCGCGCGCCCGGGGCATCTTCAGGCAGGAGTACGTCGACCGGCTGCTGGCCGCGCCGAACGACGAGCGAACGCCGCTCGGCGGGAACAAGCTGTGGCAGCTCGGCGTCCTCGAGCTCTGGCTCCAGGGCCAGGGTCTCTGAGCACGGTCGGCGGTCGGGCAACGCGACGACCCGGTGGCGGGGGGGTCGACGGCGAGTCTCGGTGGTCAGGCGACGTGGACGACGCTACGGCGAACCGGCGCCGGCGCGAGCGTCGAGCTGCCGGGGAAGCTGATGTGAACCTCGACCCGGCCGCGGGCTCGGAGCTTCTCGGTCGCGGCGAAACGACAGGTCGGG
>DATAUX010000101.1:0-3885 GCA_036268015.1 Solirubrobacteraceae bacterium
CTCGCGGTGTGACCGTGAACCTGACCCGTATCTACACGAAGCTCGGCGACCGGGGGGAGACCCACCTCGGGGACATGAGCCGGGTCGCGAAGACGCACCCGCGGATCGAGGCGTACGGCGATGTCGACGAGCTCAACGCGCAGATCGGCGTCGCGTTGACCACGACCGGCCTGCCGGACCGGTACGCGGGCTGGCTGGCCGCGATCCAGAACGACCTGTTCGACGTCGGCGCCGACCTGGCGGTCCCGCCGGGCGGCGAGCGGGAGCGGCTCCGTGTGACCGGCGACCAGGTCGCCTGGCTCGAGCGGGCGTGCGACGAGGTCAACGACACGCTGGCACCGCTGAAGTCGTTCGTCCTGCCGGGCGGGAGTCCGGCGGCGGCCCAACTCCATGTCTGCCGGACGGTCTGCCGGCGGGCCGAGCGGCGGGCGGTCGGCCTGGCCCAGCAGGACGGCGAGGAGGTCGGCGAGGAGGTCGTCCGCTACCTCAATCGCCTGTCAGACCTGCTGTTCATCCTCGCCCGGGGGGCCAACGACGGCGACGAGCCGCTCTGGGAGCCGGGCCGGTCGCGCTGAGCCGCGGCGGCGTTGGGTCGGGCCGGTCGGAGCGGGGTTGAGTCGGACCGGTCGGGCGAGGTTGGGTCGGACCGGTCGGGGCGGGGTTGGGCCTGGCGCCGGCGCCCCGCCGCGAACCCGACCGTCCCTCGACTTCGCCGGATCGGCCGCGCCCGCCGGCAAGCCGCGACCGAGCCCGGCCCGGCCCAGGCCCGACCCAGGCACGGGAGTCGGGCAGTCTGAGTCGGACGGGTGAGAGGGACGTACGAGTTTAAAACCCGCCAGCGTACGAACATCGACATTCTGTCGAACTTCGTACGTAGCGTCAGGGACCGTTCGGCGTCGGCCTACCGGCGGAGGGCGTAGGCCATCGTTGTGGCGAGGACGGTCGCGAGGAGAGCGATCGTGATTGCGCCGGCCACGAACGAGAGGTGGGAGGCGGAGTAGGCGGCGACGACGTGGCCGCGGATCGCGACGACGCCGATCACGCTGCCGGCAATCAGAGCGAGGACCGCCGCGGGCGCGGCGAGGTCGCCGACGCCGGCCGCGACACGCCCGACGGCGCGACGGGCGGTCCGCTCGGGCCAGCGAGCCTCGGCCCACCAGAGGACGGCGAGTGTGAGCGAGATCCAGGTGCCGGCGACGAGGAAGCCGCCGAGGACGTCGCTGGGGAAGTGCCAGCCGAGGACGAGGATCGAGTAGCTGACGCCGACGGCGAGCCCGGCGCCGCAGAGGCCGGCGAGCGGTCTGAGTCGGGGGGGTGCGACGAGGACGGCGACGAGGCCGATCATCATCGACGCGGTCGCGTGGCCGCTCGGCCAGGACGAGACGAGTCGGCCGGCGCCGGCGCCCAGCCACTCGGAGAAGCGGGGGTGGCCGACGAGCGGTTTGAGCAGTTCGGTCGTGGTGGAGGCGAGGACCATCGCGATCGGGACGGCGACGGCCACGCGCGGCCGGCCGCGGACCAGAGCGACGAGCGCGAGCAGGACGCCGGCGACGGCGTACGGCCGCGGGTCGACGGTGTGGGCGATCCGGTTGGCCAGGTCGTTGACGCGGATCCCGCGGAGTTGGGCGAAGCCTTCGAGGGTTGCCGAGTCGTGGACCTGGGCGATCGGGAGGATCAGGGCGACGACGCCGGTCACGACAAGGCCCGCGACCCAGAGGAAGGCAGCGCGCAGCGCGCTCGCGGGACTGTGTTGCATGGCCGTCCAGCGTAGACCCGAGGCCTTAAGGGACGGCTAAGACCTCGAGGTCGCCGTCCGCGAGAACGGCCGGGTCGGTGATCGGAGTCGCGGCGACGATCAGCCGGCGGGCTTGCTCGAGCTGGGCGGACGGGCCGACGCCGAGCGCGGCGACGACCCGGCGATCGTCGAGGTAGAAGACGGTGAAGTCGCCGTCGTCGAGCGATCCGCGGACGACCTCGGCGTCCCAGGCGGCGGCGGGCCCGACGTACTCGAGCGAGGCCCAGTCGGCGAGATCGGAGAAGAAGTAAGGGACGGCCAGGTGCGGGCGGTCGCGGCCGAGCATGTTGGCGGCGGCGGTCCGGCCGTGTTCGGCGGCGACGTCCTCGTGCTCGATCCGCAGGACCCGGCCGTGGACGAGCGACTCGTATTCGCAGATGTCGCCGGCAGCGTAGATCCCGGGGTGCGAAGTCTCGAGCCTGGTGTCGGTGAGCACGCCGCCGGTCGGTCCGAGCTCGAAGCCGGATTTGCGGGCGAGCATCACGTCGGGGATCGCGCCGACCCCGCAGACGACGGCGTCGGCCGAAATCGTCCGACCGGCTCTGGTCACGACCTGCCCAACCCGGTCGCCGTCGCCCTCGAAGCGGTCGATCTCGTCGTCGCCGACGACCGCGACGCCGTGGGCTTCGAGGACTGCCCGGAAGTGCCGGCCGGCCTGGGCGCCGAAGTGACGCTCGAGGGGATTGGCCTCCTGCATGACGATCGTGCAGTGCTTGCCGGCCGCGGTCAGCGAGGCGGCGACCTCACAGCCTATGTACGAGCCGCCGATCAGGACGATCCGTTCGGCCGCCTCGGTATCCCGGCGTATGGCGTCGGCGTTGGCGAGCGCCCGGAGATAGTGGATTCCGTCGAGCTCGCTGCCGTCGAGTCTGAGCCTGCGGACGATCGCTCCGGTCGCGAGCAGGGCGGTCGTGAACTCGACGGTCTCCTTGTTGGAGAGCTTGGCCGTCCGGGCGACCGGATCGATCTCGGTCACGCTGGTCCGGGTCAGGAGCTCGATGTCGTTCGCCGTCCACCAGTCCGGCTCGTGGATCAGGGTCTGCTCCCGAGTCTGGCGGCCCTGGAGGTAGGCCTTGGAGATCGGCGGGCGGTGGTAGGGCGGGTCGAGCTCGCGGCCGACGAGGAGGATCGAACCGTCGGCGCCCTGCTCGCGGAGCGTCTGGGCGGCGGTCGCGCCGGCGATTCCGCCGCCGACCAGGAGATGTTCGACGTGACGGTCGGCGGACATCCCAGGACCTTACGAGACTCGGCGCGACGATCGCCGCGAGCGGTCGGCGGCCCGCGGTCGGCGTCCGATCGCGGGCTCGTCGGGGGCCGCGGCCTCGGGGGTGTTGCGGGGAGCCGTCGTCTGGCGCGGGGGCTCGCGGCGAGGTCGCGACGCGGCCCGGCGGGAATCCGGCCGGTCCGGCATGACGTCGAACTGTCGGTGTCGGTCGCTGACGGGTGCCGGGCGCGGGCGAGCTGGCGGTTGACCCGTGGGTTGTTTCTGTTTCCTGGCGACCCGTGCCTGCTCGCGTTCGGCGACCCGGGTCTCCCGCGTCCAGTCGCGGCGGCGTTCGAGTGCCCGGTCGATCTCGAGCTGGGCTCGCCGCTGCTGGGTCCACGGCAGCGCGCCGTATTCGGCGGGCCGCAGGCCGGCGAGTTGGGCGAGCTCGTCATAGTCGCGCCGGCCGCGGCGTTTGTCCCGGACCGACGCGATCCGCGGGCGCACGTCGGACTGCCGGTCGAGCTGCTCGGCCTGGCGGGCGCGCTGATCGGCGTCGTGGACGACGCCTGTGTGCCGGAGATTCTCCTCGCCGCGACGGACGGTCGCGCGCGCGGCCGACAGCTCGTGCTCGCCGGACCGGATCCTGGCTTCGACGTCGTGAGTGCGCACGAGGAGTGACGCGGCCCGACGGCGGTCCCCGTCGTCGGTCGCCGTGCGGTACTCGCGCCGGAGCACGTCGCGGCGTCCTCTGAGCTCGGCGAGCTCGGCCTCCCGAGCCGCGGCGCCGGCGACCGTGGTCCTCGCGTTCGCATGGTCGCGTTCGAGGGACCTCGTGACCTGCTGGTCGAGCTCGGTCCGGCGGCCGGTGGGCGGGATCTTTCGG
>DATAUX010000102.1:0-2371 GCA_036268015.1 Solirubrobacteraceae bacterium
CGTCGTCGATCCGAGTCATGCGGCCGGGCGGCGTGATCTTGTCCTGCCGTTGTCGCTCGCGGCTGCGGCGGCTGGCGCGGACGGGATCATCGTCGAGGTTCACCCGGATCCCGAGCAGGCGATCTGTGACGGGCCGCAGGCTCTGCGCTCGCAGGACTTCGCGGACTTCGCAGCCCAGATCGAGCGCGCCACGGCACTCGCCGGCAAGGCGTTCACGACGGCCGTCTAGTGGCCGGCAGGCCGCCGAGTCGGGCGGCCGGCTAGATGCGCGTCGCCGTCGTCGGCGTCGGGCTGATCGGTGGGTCGATCGGGATGGCCGTGCGTGAGCGCCTCGGCGCGCGCGTCAGCGGCTTCGATCCCGACCCGGCCGTGCTCGACGCCGCGCTCGACCACCTGGCGATCGACGAGGCCGCCGAAAGCCCGGCGGACGCCGTCGAGGCGGCCGAGATCGTCTTCGTCGCCGCACCGGTCGGATTCCTCGCCGACGTGATCGCCGCCGCCCTCGACCGGGCACCGGCCAACTGCGCGGTGACCGACGTCGGGTCGACCAAGCGGCGGATCGTCGCCGGCGCCAGCGACCAGCGGTTCATCGGCGGGCATCCGCTCGCCGGTGCCGAGACGTCCGGTGTCGAGCACGCCCGCGCCGACCTCTTCGACGGGGCGACGTGGTACCTCACGCCGCACGCGACGACGTCCGGCGTCCTCTACGAGCGGCTCCACCGCGCGATCGCCGGCATCGGCGCCCAGCCGACCGCGATCGACGCCGAGATCCACGACCGGGTGATGGCGACCGTCTCCCACCTTCCGCACGTCCTCGCCAACGTCCTCGTCGCCCAGGCCGCCCGGGCCCTCGCCGACCCGGCGAGCCCCGGCGCGGCCGAGCGGGTCCCGGCGACCGGACCCAGCTTCCGCGACGCGACGCGGGTCGCCGGCGCGAACGGAGCGATCTGGACGGACATCTACCTGTCCAACCGGGACGCTCTCCTGAGCACGCTCGACGGGACGATCAGCCGGCTCGAGCACGTCCGCGCCGCCCTGACCGCGTCCGACCGGGACGCGATCGACAGCTGGAACGACGCTGCCCGGTCCGATCGTGACGCCCTGCTCGGCGCCGGGCTGGCCGGCGGGACCGTCCACGAGCTCCGCGTCGCCGTCCCCAACCGGCCGGGCGTCGTCGCCGAGATCGCACTCACGCTCGGCCGGGCCGGCGTCAACATCGTCGACATGGCGCTCTCGCCGTCCCAGACCGACGGCGGTCAGGGCGTCGTCGCGCTCTGGTTCCGCGGCGAGGAGCAGGCCGACCGGGCGGCCGACCTGATCGGCGCCCTCTCGATGCCGGTGGCCCGCGCGTGAGCCGACCGCGCCGGCCGCCCCCAACGGCGGTCGCACGATGACGAACATGCGTTTCGATCCGGCGGGCGCGCTCCAGGGAATGATCGTCGCACCCGCGGACAAGTCGATCTCGCACCGGGCAGCGCTGTTCGGCGCGATCTCGTCCGAGCCGGTCGAGGTCTCGAACTACCTGCACGCGGCCGACACCGACGCGACGCTCGCCGCCGTCCAGCGGCTCGGCGCCGTCGTCGAGGAGGCGGATGGCCGCCTCGTGATCCGCGGGGTCGGGCTGCGCGGCGCGCGCGAGTGCGACGGGCCGATCGACGTCGCCAACGCCGGCACGCTGATGCGCCTCCTGCCGGGTTGGCTGGCCGCCCAGGACGGCCGGGCGTGGACGCTCGACGGCGACGCGTCGATCCGCCGGCGGCCGGTCGACCGGATCGCCGAGCCGCTGCGCCTGATGGGCGCGACGCTCGACGCCCGCGACGGCCGCTTCGCCCCGTTCCGGATCACCGGGTCGCCGCTCCACGGGATCGCCTACGCCCTGCCGGTCGCGAGCGCCCAGGTCAAGTCGTGCGTCCTGCTCGCGGCGATCGCCGCCGACGGCGAGACGACGCTGACCGAGCCGGCGCCGAGCCGCGACCACACCGAGCGGATGCTGCTCGCCGGCGGGATCGGCGTCCGCCGCGACGCGGCCGGCCTCCACGTGACAGGCGGCCAGCCGCTCGCCCTGTCCCGGATCCGGGTGCCCGGCGATCTATCGTCGGCCGCGTTTGCGATCACGGCCGCCGTGCTCGTCCCCGGATCCCGGGTCGTCGTCGGTGACGTCGGCGTCAACTGGACGCGGACCGGCTTCATCCGGATCCTCGCCCGGATGGGCGCGAGCGTGCTCGGCCAGCTCGAGGACGCCGGCGCGCCGCTCGGGTCGGTGGAGCCGATCGAGCAGCTCGAGGTCACCCACGGGCCGCTGGTGGCGACGGTCGTCGAGCAGGCCGAGGTCCCCCTGGCGATCGACGAGCTGCCGCTGGTCGGGCTGCTC
>DATAUX010000103.1:0-9389 GCA_036268015.1 Solirubrobacteraceae bacterium
GGGGACCCTGCTGCTCGACCCGCCGGTCGACCCCGCGCACACCCGGGTCGTGCTCGGCCTCGACCGGGCACGCGTCGTCTTCGTCGATCCTCGCCGGTTCGGGACCGGAGAGCTCGCGATCGGACTCGCGGCGCTCGAGCGGTTCTTCGACGCCAGGCTGGGCGTCGAGCCGCTCGACGGCGGCTTCACGCCCGAGTTGCTGCGGGCGCTCGCCCGCGGCCGGCGGGGTCCGGTCAAGCCGTTCCTGCTCGACCAGCGAAACGTCGTCGGCGTCGGCAACATCTACGCCGACGAGTCCCTCTTTCGCGCCCGGGTCCACCCGCTGAGGCCGGCCGGGTCACTCAGGCCGAAGCAGTACGCCGGCCTCCACGCCGCCGTGATCGCGTCGCTCGAGGCGGGGATCGACGCCCAGGGAGCCTCGATCGACGACTTCCGTCACCCGGACGGGGTCCGCGGCAGCTTCCAGAACCAGTTCCTCGTCCACCGGCGGGAGGGACTTCCGTGCCCGGTTTGCGGCACACCGATCCGCAAGCTCGTCGTAGCCGGCCGGGGGACCTACGTGTGCGAGCACTGCCAGCCGAAACCACGACCGCGACGCACGCGGGCGCTACAGTCCAGGCGGCTTCCAGCTACCTCAGGCGGCGAGCAGCTCGAGGAGGCGACCGGACTGGTCGGCAGCACGAACTTCGTCGTACCCACCAAGCAGTTCCTCGTCGATGATGACCTGGGGGAAGGTCATCAGACCGGTCTGCTCGACGAGCTCGAACCTCGCGCCCGGGTCGTCTGAGAGGTCGATCTCCTCGAACTCGATTCCCCGCTTCGCGAGCAGGGACTTCACCATGCGGCAGTACGGGCACGGATCAATTGTGAACACCATTACGCTCTTCATCACTATCAAAAGTATAGCTGGACGAAAAAGCAGGCGATGAGCGGCTCTGTCAAGACCGAGGCGGTCGTCCTGCGGTCGCTCAGGTACGGCGAGGCCGACCGGATCCTGCACCTCTACACGCCGGGTCGCGGGCGGGTCGGGGCGATCGCCAAGGGCGTGCGCCGGACCCGCAGCCGGTTCGGCGGCCGGCTCGAGCCGTTCTTCCGGGTCCGCCTGGTGCTCTACGAGGGTCGCAGCGAGCTGCTCACGGTGACGTCGGTCGAGACCGTCGATCCGCACGTCCGCCTGCGACAGGACGCCGCCGGCCTGGATTCGGCGGCGCGAGCGTGCGACGCGGTCGGACGGATCTTCGAGACGACCGAGCCTCACCCGTCCGTCTACAACCTGCTCTGCAACCAGCTCGCCCTGATCGACGCGGACCCGGCCCGGGCGACGCACGCGATGGCCCTGGCCTTCCGGCTCAAGCTGCTGATCGCGGCCGGGCTGGTCCCGCAGCTCGCCGCGTGCGCGACCTGCGGGTCGACCGAGCACCTCGTCGGCTTCTCGGCCGCGGCCGGCGGCGTCGTCTGCACGGCATGTGAGGCCGCGTCGTTCCCGCTCGACGAGTCGACCCACGCGTTCATGACGGCGGCCGTCTCCCGGCCGCTGGCCGATGTCCCGAGCGCCAACCCGCGGTCGCTGCGCCAGGCCGAGCGGGCGATCGGCGAGATGCTCGAGCACCACGCCCACCTCCACCTGCGCTCGGCAGCCCGGCCCGCATGACGCCACCCGACGCGCACACACCTGGGCCGGGGGAGGCGGCCGGGCTGGCGGAGGCCGGCAGGCCGGGGGAGGCCGACGGCCGGCGGATCGAGCCGCGCGGGCCGGTCGCGACGGGGTATGCGGCCGATCGGGTCGAGCTCGAGCGCCGGTGGCTCTCGCCGCTCGCCGCCCCGAGCTATCCGGCGGCTCGCGGCCGGCCCGAGCCCGACTGCGGTCTGCGGACGCCGTTCCAGCGCGACCGGGACAGGATCGTCCACAGCAAGGCGTTTCGCCGCCTCAAGCACAAGACGCAGGTCTTCGTCGCACCGCAGGGCGACCACTATCGAACGCGGCTGACCCACACGATCGAGGTCACCCAGATCTCGCGGACGGTCGGCCGGGCGCTCCGCCTCAACGAGGACCTCGTCGAGGCGATCGGGCTCGGGCACGACCTCGGCCACCCGCCGTTCGGCCACACCGGCGAGGAGGTCCTCGACCGGTGCCTGCGCGAGCGCTTCGGCGGGGACGGGTTCCGCCACTACGAGCACTCGCTGCGGGTCGTCGACTCGCTCGAGCGCGACGGGGCCGGCCTCAACCTGACCGATCCGGTCCGCGACGGGATCGCCTGCCACTCGGGCCGGGCGCCCGCGCCGGCGACGTTGGAGGGCGCGATCGTCCGGCTGACCGACCGGTTCGCGTACATCAACCACGACATCGACGACGCCCTCCGGGCGGGCATCCTACGGGCCGAGGATCTCCCGGCCGAGCCGATCCGCCAGCTCGGGTCGACCGGATCCGAGCGGATCGACACGCTCGTCCACGACCTCGTCGAGCACTCCGACGCGGCCGGGGCGATCGTCCAGGGGGAGGATGCCGCCGAGGCGATGTCGGCCTTGCGGGCGTTCATGTTCGAGCGGGTCTACCTCGGGCCGACGGCGCGCCGGGAGCTCGGCAAGGTCGAGCTCGTCGTGCGGACCCTGTTCGACCACTACTGCCGCCATCCGGACGCCCTCCCGGGACCGCCGACCGACGAGACGCTCGAGCGGCGGGTGACCGACTACATCGCCGGAATGACCGACCGGTACTGCATCGCCGCGTTCGAGGAGCTGACCGTCCCCCGGGCCTTCGGCGGCGTCAGCCTCCCGCCCGGTCGCGACGACTAGGGCCACGACTGGGCCGCCGGTGCCGGGCACCTAGACTCGCCGGGTGGCCTTCTACACGGCTGAATCCAAGGAGCGGGTCCGCGACGCCGTCGACATGGTCGACCTGATCGGCTCGCGGACGGAGCTCCGCCGGGCGGGTGTCGAGCGCTACACCGGCCTCTGCCCGTTCCACGAGGAGCGGACCCCGTCGTTCAGCGTCTCGCCGGCCAAGAAGGCGTACTACTGCTTCGGCTGCGCGGCGGCCGGCGACCCGATCAGCTTCGTCCGCGAGATGGACGGCCTCGACTTCCGCGAGGCGCTCGAGTTTCTCGCCGACCGGTACAACGTCCAGCTCGAGACCGAGGAGGAGGATCCGGCCGCGGCCGCCCGCCATGCCCGCAGCGAGCGCCTGCTGGCCGTGCTCGAGCGGACCTGCGGCTACTACGAGCGCTACCTCTGGGATTCGACCGAGGCCGGCCGGGCCCGGTCGTACCTGCTCGACCGGGGACTCGACGAGGAGACGCTGCGCAAGTTCCGGGTCGGCTACGCGCCCAGCGCCTGGGACCGGATCCTCGTCGGGTCGCGTCAGGCCGGCTACACCGAGCAGGAGCTCTACGACGCCGGCCTGGCCCAGCGCTCGCAGGAGCGCGGTCGCGGCATGTACGACCGCTTCCGCGCCCGGATCATGTTCCCCCTGGCAGACCAGCGCGGCCGGGTGCGGGGGTTCGGCGCGCGAGCGACGAGCGGCGATCAGACGGCCAAGTACATCAACACGGCCGACAACGACGTCTACCACAAGGGTCAGTACGTCTACGGCGCCCACCTCGCCCGGACGGCTGCGGCGAAGGAGGCCAGCGTGATCGTCTGCGAGGGCTACACCGACGTGATCGCGATGCACCAGGCCGGCCGGGCGAACGCCGTCGGCCTGATGGGGACCGCCCTGACCGACGAGCAGCTCGGCGCCCTCCAGCGGATGGCGCCGACCGTGACGCTCGCACTCGACGCCGACAAGGCCGGCCAGGAGGCGATGCTCCGGGCCGCCCGGCTGGCCGCCAGGCGGCGGCTCGAGCTCCGCGTCGTCGGCCTGCCGAAGGGCTCGGACCCGGCCGAGCTGCTCCAGAGCGGCGGGCCGGCCGCGGTCACCGGGCTGGTCGAGGACTCCGTCCCGTTCGTCCGCTTCCGGGTCGAGCGGGTCCTCGAGGCCGGGACGATCGGCACGGCCGACGGTCGCGACCGGATGCTCGCCGAGCTGACGCCGATCCTCGGCGAGGTCCCGCCCGGAGCGATGCGGGCCGAGCTCGAACGGCTCGTCGCCGGCCGGCTCGAGCTTCCCCAGCCGACGATCGCCGGCCTGCTCGCCGGGGCCGGGTCCCGCCCGGGCGTGAAGCTACCCGACGCGCCCGTGCGCACCGCGCTCGACGTCCGCGAGCGGGTCGAGCAGGCCTTCCTCGCCCTCTGCATCGCCCTCCCCGAACCCGGCCGGGAAGCGCTCGAGGACATCGAGGTCGACGCGATCTTCACCGGCGAGGTCAATCGCCGGGCGGCCGTCCACCTGCGCCGCAACATCCGCTCGCCGGGCGCCGGCCTCGACGACGACCCGGAGCTCGCCACCCTGCTCGCCGAGCTCGCCGTCCGCGCGACCCAGGCGCCCGCCCACGTCGCCCAGCTCGACGTCGAGCGCCTCCAGCTCGAGCTCTCGCGCATCGACCGCGAGCTCGCCGCCGCCCGCGCGGCCGGTCGCGGCGGGCTGAGCGAGTTGGCCGCCCGCCGCCGACCCGTGATGGCCGAACTCCAGCACGCGCTGACCCGCGCCCTAGAGGAGACGGCCGACCGCCGGGACTAGGCTCGCCGCCGTGGCGCGGGGGCCGGGGCGGCGGCGGAGGCGGGTCGCCGGGGGCCGGACCGACCCCGGACATCAATATGCTCCGACGCTCACGCCCGAGATCGACGCTGGCCCGCACCTGGCTGCCAGCCCAGCTCGAGTGGACGGTCCGGGGTAGCTCAATGGCAGAGCGAACGGCTGTTAACCGTTAGGTTGTGGGTTCGAGTCCCACCCCCGGAGCTTCTCACCGCCGGCCGCCGGCCAGGCGCTCGACCAGGATCGCCGCCCGCTCGCCGGCGGTTTCGGCGACTCCCGACCTCCCGACCGCGGCCGCCCGCGCCCTGAGCCGGGCGTCGCCCAGGGCGCGCAGCACGGCCAGGCGGACGGCGACCGGGCCGACCAGCCGGCGGGGCACGCGGACGCCGACGCCGGCCCAGTCGATCCGGGCCGCGTTCTCGTTCATGTCGCCGGCCGCCGGGCACGCGACGACCGCCGCCCCGCAGCTCAGCGCCCGGGCGACGGTCCCGTGCCCGCCGTGGCAGACGACGACCGCCGCCTCGGGCATCGTCCGGGCGTAGGACACCCACTCGACGACCCTGGCATTCGCCGGGCGAGGCAGCTCCCGGTTGGGGACGCGGCGGTTCCACGTCGCCAGGACCCGCAACGGCAGGCCGTCGAGACCGGTCAGGCACGCCCGCAGCAGCCGGTGATCCGGGTCCTGGGACGTCGATGGCGCCACCAGGACCAGGGGTTCGTCGCCAGGCGCGACGGCGACCGGGTCGGCCGGCGGCTCCCACAGCAGCGGGCCGACGACGTGCTCGTGCGGCGCCCATGCCCGCGGGTACTCGAGCGCCGGGAACGTCCCCACCAGGCACAGCTCCCGGCTGATCCCCCCGTGGTGATGGGTCTGCGGCCCCAGGCCCAACCGCCGGCGGGTCTCGTTGAGCTCGTCCCGGCCCAGGTCCAGGCCGATTCGCAGAGGTCGCTCGAACGCCCGCCAGAACGCCCGGCCGGCCGCCGTTCGCGGCAGGCGGGCACCCGCCGAGTAGGCCGGGAAACCCGTCGCCGACGCCGGGTGGACGTGGGGGATCAGCGTCCCGACCGGGATGCCCGCGAGCTCACCCGCCAGGGCCGGCGCCAGCGTCAGGATGTCCGCGACGATCGCGTCCGGCCGCAGCTCCTCGACCAGCGGCCCGGCCTCGCGCGCCGCCCGGACGACGGCCTCGTACGGCTTCAGCGGCCGGTCGAGCGTCGGGAAGACGTCGTACTCCGGTGCCGGCGCGAACCCGATCCCCTCGCGCTCGATGTCCGCCTGCCAGCGCGTCCACGTCTGGATCGTCACGTCGTGCCCGCGGGCCCGCAGCGCCCTGCCGAGCCCGATGATCGGGAACGCGTGCCCCGGGTCGCCGAACGCCCCCAGCAGGAGCCGCAGGCGCCGGGCCGGCGCCTCAGCCGGCAAGCCCGGCCAGCAGGCGCAGCTGCTCGATCCGCTCGGCAGCCGTCCACGCCAGTGGCACGACGCCCAGCGTCCCGACACCAGCCGCCCGGTAGACGTCCAGCCGATCGCGTACGTGGTCGGCCGACCCGCACAGCGAGACCGCGTCGATCAGGCTGTCGGGGACCGCCGCCACCGCCGCGTCCTTCTGCCCGCCGAGATACAGGTCCTGGATCGTCCGCGCCGCGTCGGCGAACCCGTACCGGGAGACCAGCCGGTTGTAGAAGTTCTGCTTCGCCGACCCCATCCCCCCGACGTACAGGGCGATCAGCGGCCGGACGGCATCCCGCGCCGCGTCGACGTCGTCGCTGATCAGCAGGTTCACGCTCGGCGCGATGTCGAACCCGTCGAGCGACCGGCCGACCCCGGCCGCCCCTTCCTCGAGCAGCGACCGCGCATCCCCGAGATGCTCGGGCGAGGCCAGCATCGGAATCCACCCGTCCGCGATCTCACCGGCCAGCGCCGTGTTCTTCGGGCCGATCGCCGCCAGATAGATCGGGATCCGGTCCTGCACCGGCGAGATCGTCAGCTTCAGCGCCTTGCCCGGCCCGTCCGGCAGCGGCAGGTCGAGCGTCTCCCCGTGGAACTCGACCCGCTCCCGGGCGAGCGCCATCCGCACCACCCCGACGTACTCCCGCGTCCGCTGGATCTGCCCGGCGAACCGCTGCCCGTGCCACCCCTCGGCGACCTGTGGCCCCGACGACCCGATCCCCAGCAGCATCCGCCCGTCCGAGAGCTGGTCGATCGTCGCCGCCGTCATCGCCGTCATCGCCGGGCTCCGCCCCGGCATCTGGAAGATCGCCGACCCCAGCTTGATCCGGGTCGTCGCGGCCGCCAGCCACGCCAGGACGGTCGCCGCGTCCGACCCGTACGCCTCGGACGCCCAGACCGACTCGTAACCGAGCCGCTCGCCCTCGAGGACGATCTCCAGCTGGTCGGCCGCGCTCAGGCCGAGGCCCCAGTAGCCGATGTGGACGCCGAGCTTCACGGCCTCATCCAACCACACCCGACGCTCCGGGTCGGCCCCGCCGGCCGGACACCGCGAGCCCGCAAAGAGAAAGCCCCGCCGGGGGCGGGGCTCTCTCGGTCAGTCAGCTGCGCCTGATCGACGGCGCAGCCTGGGTGCCACGGAGTGGGGCGGGGCCCGAAGCCCCCGCCCCACCGTGCGGCGGGTGCTAGCTAGATCTTCTTGCCGCCGGCCGTCTTGACCGTCAGCGCGAGAACCTGCTTCGACGTGACGTGCGTCGAGTTGAGCTTCCCGCGGTAGTCGTACTCGATGTTCCGGGTCGTCAGGTTCAGCGGCAGGATCAGCGTCAGCTTGCCGCCGGCCCGCGAACGCAGACCGGTCTTCACCAGGTGGCGCGTCCCGTGGATGATGTGGATCACGTCGATCCGGGCACCCACGATGCCCTCTGGGTGGGAACCGCAGCTGATGATCCGACCCCGGGTCACCTGACGGCGACCGTAGATGTTCGTCAGCTTCTTCGTCTTGTTGGCGACGAAGAACATCGTCAGGTGTCCGCAGGTCGCGTGCGGTCCGTTGGCCGAACCGATGTTCCCGTTGTACGCCTGGTTGGTCAGGCCGACCCCGCTGCCCGCGCTGTTGTTGCCGCCCGACCCGTTGATCCCGGGCGGGATGATGTACTGGGCGTTCGGGTTGCAGACGTTCGAGTCGAACCCGCCGACCGCCTGGCCGACGATCAGGTCGACGACCGGAGCGTTGGTCGTCGAGTTGAGGATCGTGATGTGCAGGGCGTTGACCGTCAGGCCGGTCGCCGTGCGGATCTGCTCGTTGACCTTGATGCTGATGATCTCGTGCAGCGGCGCGAGCAGCTGCGAGACCGCCGTCAGCAGCGGATCCAGCGACAGCGTCGACCCACCGAGCGTCAGGTTGACCGCCTGGCTGGTCCCGGTCAGCGTCGGCGTCGTCCCCTTGCACGTACCGGTGACCGACGCGTTGGCCGCGCCGATGCCGAGGATCGTCGTCGGCCCGCCCAGGTTCAGCGCCAGGTTCTCGACGCCGCCCTTCGCGACGAACGTCTGATTGATCGACGGTGAGATCTCCGGCGTGATCGTCGTTGACGCGTCCGCCGTCGGAGCCGACAGGAAGTTCGCGGGCAGACCGATCGGCGACGCGAGGTTGTTCTCGCCGACGTCGGAGTTGACGCACTGGGCGTAGTTCGGGTTGCCACCGTTGCCGGTGTCCGGGTTTCCGTTCGCGACGACCGGCTCGACCCGGTTCTGGCCGCTGACCGATGCCGACAGGGCGCTGCCGCGACACGTCCACAGCGGCTCGCTGGTGAACGCGCTGGCCGGCGCGCTCCCGATCACGAGGCCGCCGATGATCGTTGCTGCCCCGATCAGCCCGGTCCGGGCCATGTATCGCGGCAACGTCCGTACAAACTTGCCGGCGCCTAGCGCGCGGTCTTTAGAGTCATCCATCGAACCGTCCCTTCTCCTACGTTGATCTACCGGTTTCTGGGCTTTCCGACGGCGTCCATACCCCAATTACCCCGCGAGGTATCCGTGAAGGCCTGACCCTACCGTACCGTGCCGACGACGCGCTGTACACGCCGGCGTCGAATTCTGGGTCGAACGATGGGCCAGGCAGGACTCGAACCTGCGCGCCACGGGTTATGAGCCCGGTGCTCTAACCAACTGAGCTACTGGCCCGTCGGCCTGGATGATCCCAGGCCGGCCGGTCGCCCGGTCACCGGGACCCGACGGTCGGGGCCGGCCGCCTCGCGCGATGCCGCGACCCGCCCGAGCGGGCCGCGGCCGGCCAGCGAAAACAGCCTCAGTGGGCGTGCGGATGGCGTGCCTGCGGCGCGGTCGCTGCCGGCGCGTCCTCGCCCGCGCAGTCCGGGCAGAGTCCGACCAGCGGGAAGTGCGTGAAGCGGACCTCGTAGCCGAAGCTGCTCCGCAGCTGGTCGCGGATCGGGTCCAGCTGCTCCGGCTCGAGCTGGGTGACCGTCGCGCACCGGTCGCAGTACAGGTATTCGTGCTCGCCCCGCCCGACCAGGACGTACAGGCCCGGCCCGTGTCCGAGGTGGACGTGGTGGACCAGACCGTGGCGCTCGAGCATCTCCAGGTTGCGGTAGACCGACGCCACGTCGATCCCCAGCGTCTGGGCGACGTGCTCGGCCGAGACCGGGTCGGCCTCCCGGAAGAGCAGCTGCAGGACCATCCGGCGGGCGATCGACAGCCGGAGGCCGCGCGCTCGGAGCGCGTCGACGGCGTCGTCGATGTTCTCGAAGGCGAGCGAGGCTACCTGGGGCGCGGTCGTCACGGCCGCCTGAT
>DATAUX010000104.1:0-4868 GCA_036268015.1 Solirubrobacteraceae bacterium
CTCAACGAGCTCAACACGATGCCCGGGTTCACGGCGACCAGCGTCTACGCGAAGCTCTGGGAGGCGACCGGGATCTCCTACGCAGAGCTCGTCGACGAGCTCTGCCGGCTCGCCCTCGAGCGCCACCGGCACGAGCGCGGATACCGCTTCTGAGCCGCTGGGCCCCCTGAGCTCTCTGGGCCCGCCGGGCCGCGTCAGCCTGTGGTCGCGCCGAGGCCGGTCGTTCCGGTCGTGGCCCCGGTCGTCGCGGCGGGTGCGACGGTCGCCGGCGGCGCGGCCCTGCACCGTTGGGCCGTGCACTGATAGAGCGTCAGCTCGTTGAGCATCGCGCTCTCCCTCCCCGGCGGCAGGCCCGTGATCCAGGCGAGGTAGTAGCGGAAGCGCTGGCCGCCGGTGTCCAGGGGAATCTCCTGCTTGGCGGCGACGACCTTGTCGCCGGTCTCCACCCGCCGCCAGCCGAGCGCGGTCAGCGAGCCGCCGCCGTCCGCGGCCGCCGGCGTCGCCGGGTTGACCGGGGCGTTGCTCGCCCAGATCTCGACCGTGAAGCCCGGCGTTCCGGTCTGGAGCACGATCGCCCGGGCGGCGATCCCCGGCGCCGTGTCGACGTAGACCCCGGTGCCCGGCTTGTCGAGCGGGCCGATGTAGGTGAACGTCGACCAGAACGTGTTCGGGTCGCCGTCGACCGCGTTCTGGACCTGGTCGACGTGCTCGGGCGTTCCGTACGGGTTGTACGCGTGGGCGGCGTCCTGCGCCAGCGGGACCGCGGTCAGCGCGGCCGGCGCGGCCACGTTCGGCGGCGCGCCGATCCCCCGATGCGTGTGCCCGATCAGGACGATCGCGACGATCAGGCCGACCAGGCCGAGGCCGACGAGCGTCAGGGCCAGGCGCTTGGGGTTGCGCAGGCGCAGCGGCAGGCGCCTGCGGGCCGAACGCGGCAGCGTCCGCAGGACCGTCGTCGCCTCGCCGGTCGCGTGCCCGGTCCGGACCGCCTCGATCGCCAGGGCCTCCGACAGATCGGCGATCATCGCCGCGGCGTCCGGGTAGCGCTGGCGGACGTCCTTGGCCGTCGCCCGGTCGATCACCGCCGCCAGCCCGGCCGAGACCTCCGGCCGGCGCTGCTGGACGTCGGGCAGCTCCTCGCGGACGTGCTTCATCGCCACGGCGACCTGGTTCTCCGCGCTGAACGGAACCTCGCCGGTCAGCATCTCGAAAAGCACGACGCCGAGCGCGTAGATGTCCGACTGACCGGTCACCGGCCGGCCGAGCGCCTGCTCCGGCGAGACGTAGTCGGTCGTCCCGAGCACCCGGCCGTCAGCCGTCAGGCCCTGCTCGGTCAGCGTGCGCGCGATCCCGAAGTCCGTGATCAGGGCCCGGCCGTCGCCGTTGATCAGGACGTTCTGGGGCTTCACGTCCCGGTGGACGATGTGCGCCTCGTGCGCCGCGCCGAGCGCCCGGGCGAGCTCGATCGCGTAGGCCACGGCCTCCGGGATGTCGAGCTTCCCGAGTCTGCGGATTCGCTGCTTGAGCGTCTCGCCCTCGATGTACTCGAAGACGATGTACGGCGTCCCGTCGTCCTCGCCGGCGTCGATCACCGTGACGATGTGCGGGTGGCTGAGCCGGGCGACGGCGCGCGCCTCGCGCCGGAAGCGCTCGAGCGGGTCGGAGTCCGAGGCGACCTCGCGGTTGAGCGTCTTGACCGCCACCTGGCGCTCGAGCACGATGTCGAAGCCCCTGTAGACCCGCGCCATGCCGCCGATCCCGACCTGCTCGTCAAGGCGGTAGCGGCCGTTCAGCAGCGTGCCCGTCGGGGCTCTCATCGCGTAGGTCGCATTGTTCTCACTCATATTGTGCGCTGAACCGTGTTTCGGATGTGTCGTAATCGAAACGCGTGACGCCGCCCGGAGTCTCGGACCAGCTCCGACGGATCCCCCTTTCAGGGGGGCTGCGCTCCGTCAGGCGCCGTCCGCGACCGCCGCGCCGGCCCGCCGGATCTGCCCCAGGCGCAGGCCGACGACCCCGGCCAGCCCGATCCGGTAGGCCGCGCAGGCGACCAGCGAGACCGGCCGATCGCGGCGCTCCAGCAGCCGCCGGGACCCGAATGTCGAGACGAAGGCCGCTGCCGCCCCGGCGACGATCCGGCTCCGCCCCGCCGGCGGGCGTCGCGGCCGCACGGCGCGCAGCACGACCGCGCCGGCGATCACCGCCAGGCCGCAGTCGCCCGAGAGCTCGTCCGCGGCGTCGCGGCCGAACCCGCGGGCCCGGCCGACCGACAGCGTCGCGCCGTTTCGCGAGATCCCCGGCACCAGCGCCGCCGACTGGGCCAGTCCGAGCAGGAGGCCGTCGAGCGGCCGGGCATCGGCCGTCCGCCGATCCGTCGCGCCGCAGACGTCGGCCAGCCCGAGTGCCAGCGACCCGGCGACCAGGCCGCCGGCGATCCTCCCGGGCGTCCCCAACCGCTCGATCCGCGACTCGAATGCCAGCCCGGCGAGCGCCGGCGGACCGAGCGCGAGCGCCAGGACGAGCCCGGCCCGCCGGTCGCGCAGCCAGGCCGCGCCGGCCAGCTCCCGGCGCCTGCCGATCAGGAGGGCGGCCGCCGTGCCGGCATGCAGCGCGACCTCGAAATCCTTGCGGAACTCCACGTCGAGCTCCGGAAGAACCCATCCCGCGAGCCACCCGATCAGTGTCGTGTGCCCCGATGAGGAGACCGGCAGCAGCTCGGTCGGGCCGTGCGCCAGGCCGAGCCAGACCGCCTGGCCGAGCCCGAGCTCAGGCCGGCTAGGGCGCCCCATCGCCGGCCGGTCGCCGCCGGGCCCGCCGGTTGCGCACGACGAGGTAGATCGCCCCGACGACGATCAGCAGGGCGACGGCCTCGTCGACGTAGTGCAGCTTGCTCTGCAGGCTCTGGTACCTCGAGCCGAGCTCGCGGCCGAGCACGGCGAAGCCGACGACCCACGGCAGGACGCCGAGCAGGCTGAGCACGAGGAACCGCGGGTACGGCATCCGGGCGGCGCCGGCCGGGAACGAGATGAACGACCGGACGACCGGCACCATCCGGCTGAAGAAGATCGCCGGCGTCCCGAAGCGGGCGAACCATCGCTCGGCCATCGCGAGGCGCTCCGGCGTGATGTGGATCTTCGCGCCGTGACGCTCGAGCAGCTCGAGCCGCCCGTAGTAGCCGATCGCGTAGGCGATGCTCCCGCCGGCCAGGTCGCCGATCACGCCGGCGACGATCACGCCGGGCAGCGTGTTGTGGCCCTTGAAGACGTCGAAGCCGGCGAACAGCATCGTCACCTCCGACGGAATCGGGATCCCGGTCGCGTCGAGCGCCATCAGCAGGAAGACCCCCGGCAGGCCGAGATCCGCGACCACGTTCGTCGCGAAGTTGACCAGCACGTTGGTGACCGACGCGATCAGCGGGACGAGCACGGGCGTCGAAGGGTACCGTTGGGTCCGCGGATGCGGGTCTGGGTCGATCTCACGAACAGCCCCCACGTGCTCGTCATGCGCCCGGTGATCGCCCGCCTGCGCTCAGACGGCCACGACGTCGCCGTCACCGCCCGGGACTTCTCCCAGACGCTCGAGCTGTGCGACCGCTTCGGCATCGACCACACGCCGCTCGGCCGCCACCGGGGAGGCCGGCTCGCCGCGAAGGCCCGCGGTCTCGCCGAGCGGTCCTTCGAGCTGACCCGCTGGGCCCGCCGCCGCGGCTTCGACCTGGCGGTCGGCCACGGGTCCAACGACATCAGCCTCGCCGCCCGCCTCCTGCGGATTCCGTGCTCGACGATGTTCGACTACGAGTGGGCGACCGTCCAGCACAACATCAACTGCCGGCTCGCCCAGGCCGTCGTCGTCCCCGACGCGATCCCGCCCGAGCGGCTCTCGCGCTACGGCGCCGACGGCAAGCTCGGCCGGTACGCCGGCCTCAAGGAGGAGTACTACCTGGCCGACTTCGAGCCCGACGACCGCGTGCTCGACGAGCTCGGCCTCGATCGGACGCAGCCGATCGTCGTCGTCCGCACACCTCCGGCCGTCTCGCTCTACCACCGCTTCGAGAACGACCTCTTCGCCGGCGTGCTCGCCCGCGTCCGTGGTTCGCAGGCCGTCGTCCTGCCGCGGATCGCCGACCAGCGACGCGAGCTCGTCGCGGCCGGCGGCTTCATCGTCCCCGAGCAGGCGATCGACGCCCAGTCGCTGATCGCCCACGCCGACCTCGTGATCAGCGCCGGCGGCACGATGAACCGCGAGGCCGTCGCCCTCGGGACGCCCGTCTGGACGACGTTCGAGGGTCGCCTCGGCGCGGTCGACGCCGGCCTGATCGCCGACGGGCGCCTGCGCCGCCTCGAGCGTGTCGACCAGCTCGAGCTGCGCAAGCGGGACGCCGGATCGGTCGCCCGCCGCACCCGCCGCGACGTCGGTCTGCTCGTCGGTCTCTTGAGCGCGCCCGCGGCCTGAGCCCTGCTCAGCGCGGCGCCGGCCTGCCGCGTAGAATGGCCCGGATGCGCCGACGGCTTCGCTCGGCGACCCTCCCGCTGCATCGCCACTCGCTGCCACAGCTCGGGGTGGACGGGGCACTGGTCGCACTCGCATACTACCTGGCGTTCGAGCTGCGCTTCGACAGCGGGCCGAAGGGGAGCTACGGCCTGCTGTTCGACCGAACCTGGATCTGGGTGGTGCTCGGGACGGCCGTCGTGCTCGCCCTCTCGCGCGTCTACCAGCGCCGCTGGCGCTACGCCGGGGCCCGCGACTACCAGACGCTCCTGCGCGCCCTGGTCGTCTCGACGATCATCCTCGTCGCCGCCGTCGCGATCGTCCGGCCGGTGCAGCAGGCCAACCACGAGGGGACCAAGGCGATCGTCCTCCCGACCAGC
>DATAUX010000105.1:0-8623 GCA_036268015.1 Solirubrobacteraceae bacterium
ACTGCGCTCGGCGAGCTCGTCCACGCCTGCGTCCGGGCGACTCCCGGGATCGGCCAGCCTGGTGTCCGGTCGACCCTGACGTCGGCGTGACCCCGGCGTCCGGGGTGCCCCGGGCCTGCGGCGATCTCCGCCGGCGCGGCGCACGGGCCGTGTGACCCGCCGGGCGCCGGAGACTGTCCAGAAGAAGTTCTGTCCGCCGTGGGGAAGGAACCCGTGGGTCACGGCGGCCGCCGTGACCAGTCCGACCGCCGTTGACCTGAGCGCGACGCTCGGTGCATCCTCGGGAGCTGAGGATGTCACCGTGCAGCCGCCGCCGCTCGCATCGGTCCTGACGATCCCGACCGAGGTTCAGGGCGGCCAGACCGACGCGATCCGGCCCAGCTGAACGCCCCGGCTCCGGCCGGCGGTGCCCTCGTCAGCCTGACCAGCAGCTCGCGGTCGGTTTCGCTGCCGGCGAGCGTCGGGATCCCCGCGGGCTCGTTCGGGGCGGTCGCGACGGCGACGACGGGGGTCGTCGGCGCGATCACGACGGTGACGATCACCGCGACCTGGAACGGCGGCAGCGTGACCGGGCAGCTCCAGCTCGGTCCGATCGAGCGTGACGATCTCGGCGACCGCCGGCGGCGTGACCGTCCAGACGACGCTGACCGTGATCCCGACGCCCCCGCCGGCGCCGGCCCTCGACTCGGTCACGCTGGGCCCGGGGACCGTCGCCGGCGGGACCGGCTCGACCGGCACGTGCGACGCTCGACGTCCCCGCTCCGTCAGGCGGGGCGGTCGTCTCGCTGTTCACCAGCAGCACGGCCGCAGCCACCGTCCCGGTCTCGGTGACGATTGCGGCCGGCGCGCGGAGCGCGACCTTCCCGGTCACGACGCACGCCCAGAAGACGACGACGACGGTCACGATCGGCGGGACGTTCGCCGGCAGCGAACGGGCCGGCCTGCTCGGCGTCACCGGCACCCAGGGCGGGACCGTCCTGTCGGTCTCCTCCGGAGCGCTCCCGCCCGGTCTGACGCTGGTCAGCCCGTTCAGGCCGCTGACCGCCGCGATCGACGACGACGCCGGGCACGTACGCCTTCGTGATGAAGTTCACCGGGTCGGCCGGGACCGTGTTCGCCGTCCCGTACGTCTGGGTGATCGGACCGCCGGCACCGATCGTGATCTCCGAGGCCAACATGCCCGACGGGACGGTCGGCCAGGCCTACGACGGAGGCTTCTTCGACGGCGGGGGAGTCGCCCCCTACGTCTGGTCGATCTCCGCCGGCGCCCTCCCGCCCGGGCTGAAGCTCAACTCGACGACGAGCGAGATCACCGGCACGCCGACGAAGGCGGGCACGTTCGCCTTCACGGCCCGGGTGACCGGCGCCAAGGGGATGATCCTCGACACGCCGGAGACGATCACCGTGCACTAGCGACCACGGCCCGGGTCGGGCGGCCCGCGGTCCTCAGAGGCGCCGCGGTCGGGCGAGATGAGTCTCGACGACCGCGTGCGCCTCACGCCCGGCGTCCTCGTGCTGGGTGACCGCGGAGATGAAGACCGGACGCGCGAGCGCGCGGACACGGACGTCGGTCTGCGCCCGCACGGTCGCCGTCCGCGGGATGTCGCGCAGCAGGGCGATCTCGCCGAACCCCTCGCCCGGCCCCATCTGCCGCGCGAACTCGACGACGTCGACGATGCCGTCCTCGATCACGAAGAAGTCCTCTCCGTGCTCGCCGGCCGAGATGATCGTCGCCCCGGCCGGGAAGGCGATCGGCCGTGCCTGGCGGACGAGCCGCTCCAACCGCGGCAGCGGCAGCGGGCCGAGGAACGGCAGGCGGCGGAGCAGGTCGCGGACGATGCCGGCGTCCTCCTGGCCGGCATCAAGCCGGGCCGACACCCCCCAGCTGAGGATGCCGGCCACGGCGAACGCCCCGCCGACCAGCCCGAGGCTCGCGCCGAGCCCGACCGCGTCGATCAGCGGTGCCGCGACGATCGCCCCGATCCCGGCGACACCCGTGTAGAGGAGTTCGGACAGGGCGTACACCCGGCCGATCACGGCATCGTCGGCCAGCCGCGCGACCAGTGCCATGACGGCCGTCTCGACCAGCGAGAAGCCGATCCCGACGGGGATCATCGCCGTCAGCGCCAGACCCGTCCCGTCGGCCCCGGCGACGGCGAGCGCCGCGCCGAAGGCGACGACTCCGGCGGCGAGCGCCAGGCCGTAGCCGCGCCGGCGGACGACGCGCAGCATCAGTCCGCTTCCGATCAGGCCCCCGACTCCCCAGATCGCGTAGAGCTCGCCCGGCCCGCCACTGCCCATCCCGAGCGGGCCGATCGCCAGGCCGACGAGCTGGACGTCGCTCATCCCCTGGAGCAGCAGGAGGATCGCGAACAGCCCGAATGGAACGCGGAGGTCGCGGGCGTCGACCAGCGCCCGCAGACCGGCGAGCGCCGCCCGCAGGGCCGGCTCGGCGACGCCCGGCTCGTCGGCGGCGCTCGCCAGAACGGTCGGCAGGCCGGCGGCGCAGACCGCCGCCAGGCCGACGGCGACGACCCCGACCGCGACGATCGCGACCGGGCCGGTCGCCGCGATCGCCAGACCGCCGACGCCGCTGCCGAGCAGGAAGGCGCCGCTGTCGGTCGCCGACCAGAGCGCCGTCGCCCGCGTCAGCTCGGCCGGCGTCCGCGCGAGGGCCGGCATCAGCGCCGCCAGGGCCGGACGGGCCGCCGTTCCGACGATCCCGCTGATCGCCGCGAACCCGAGCACCGTGCCGAGTGGCGCGTCCGACTCGATCAGGATCGCCGCCCCGGCGAAGCTCGCGGCCTGCAGGACACAGGCGACCGTGACCACGCGCGCGCGGTTGCCCCGGTCGACCACGTTCCCGGCAACCGGCGCGGCGAGCATCGCCGGGACGAGGCGGGCGGCCGTGGCGGCGGCGACCGAACCCACGCCCGACCGGTCGAACGCGTAGACGGCGAGCGCGATCATGAATGCCCAGCCGCCGGTCCCGATCAGCAGCCAGGCGGCGAGCAGCCGGCCGAGCGGGCCGGTCGGGAGCGCTCGAGTCAAGCCGCAGGCCACGGCGTGGATCTCCATCCTCGTGCGTAGCCTACGTAGTGGGCCGGGCGAGTCCACCGTGATGGCCTGCGGCGACCTTCCGGTCCGGTCCGGTCGGGCCCGGGCGCGACCGGCGCTGCCGGAGTCCGCTCCGCAATAGGTTTACCGGATCAGTCGGCGCGGGCAACGGAGGCTGGAGATGGCACTGGGAGACCGTAGGGCCGCAGGATCGCCGTCGGCCGACACCGGGCAGGTCCGTCTGGCGCGCCTGATCCTCGGTGTGGTCGCCGCCTCGACCGTGCTGCTCGGCGGTGTCTCGCCCGCCTGGGCGGGGGTCGGTCTGCTCGTCGCCCCGAACGTCCCGACGTCGCTCGTCGTCGGCCAGGCCGGTGTCGCGTCGACGCTGACGATCACGAACGGGTCCAACGGCACCGAGGCCGGGCTCGACGTGACGATCAACACGATCACGCTCGTGCCGAGCTGCGGAACCCAGGCGATCAGCGGCGCCGACTGCCCGACCGGGTCGGTCGATCCGGGCGTGCTGCATCCGAGCCCGACCGGAACCGGGCAGACCGGGACGGCGTGCCAGGGCACGTCGTTCACGACGAGCGTGATCGACGCGACCGACGGCAAGTACGAGTTCACGCCGTCCGCGCCGGTCGTGCTCGGCCCGACCAGTGGGTCGTCGGCGACCTGCGTGATCGACTTCTCGGTGACCGTCGCGAAGGTCCCCGGCCGGGACGCCGACGGGTCGACCGCCGGCCTGCAGACCGATCAGGCTGTGTTCGTCGCGGGTCAGGCCTCCGACAGCCTGGCCGGGAGCGCGAGCGGGACCAACGAGGTGACGATCGGCCCGGGCAGCGCGTCGCTGACGACGCAGGTCGCGCCCGCGTCGGTGACGGTCGGGTCGAGCTTCGAAGACACGGCAACCCTGACGCCGCCGGCCGGCGGTGTGGCTCCGACGGGGACGATCGGCTTCGCCGTGTACGGGCCGGCCGACCCCGGGTGCACGGGCACGCCGGCGTTCACCTCGACGAAGACGGTCGCCGGTGCGGCGGCGGTCTCCGACGGCTTCACGCCGTCGACCGCGGGCACCTACCGGGTGATCGCGACGTACAGCGGCGACGCCGACTACGAGTCGGCCGTCTCGTCGTGCGCCGACTCGTCGGAGGTCGTGAGCGTCAACGTGCCCGCGCCGGCGATCACCGGGCTCAGCCCGGCCTCGGGACCGGCGGCGGGCGGGACGCCGGTGACGATCACCGGGACCAGCCTCGCCGGCGCGAGCACCGTCCACTTCGGATCGGCGGCCGTCCCGGCGACTGCGGTCAGCGCGACCCAGGTCACGGCGACCGCGCCGGCCGGGAGCGGGACGGTCGACGTGACGGTGAGCACGCCGGGCGGGACGAGCCCGGCGGTGGCCGCCGACCGCTACGCGTATGTTCCGGCGAGCGCCCCGCCGCCCGGAAACCCGCCGCCCGGGCCGCCCGGGTCGCACACCGGCCCGCCGCTGGTGGTCACAAGCCTGAGCGCCGAGTTCACGGCGACCGTCAACCCGGAGGGGCTGGCGACGACCGTGCACTTCGAGTTCACGGTCGCCCTGCCGGTGCTCGGACTGACGCCGATCGTGTTGAGCGCGCGCACCGTCGAGCAGCCGGTCGGCTCGGACTTCGCCGACCACACGGTCACGGCAACCGTCGCGAGCCTGCTCCCGAACAGCATCTACCGGGTTCGCGTGATCGCGACGAACGCGCTGGGCGTGACGCCCGGCGGCGACGCGACGTTCCAGACCGCGACCGATCCGCCGCCGCCGCCGCCGGTCGAGGGCAAGACGTTCAACGCGGCGCCGGTCAGCGGGCTCGTCTACGTCCGGCCGCCCGGCGGCAAGGTCATCGCGCCGCTCACCGAGGCCCGCCAGTTTCCGGTCGGCACGACCTTCGACACGCGCCGCGGCGTGGCCGAGCTGACGAGCGCGACGGCGACCGCCGGATCGGACCGCACGGGGAGCTTCTCGGGCGGGCGCTTCCGGCTCCTCCAGGCGAAGGCGACCGGCGGGTTGACCGAGCTCGAGCTCGTCCTCGCGAGCAACGCCCGCCGGGGCTGCCAGGCGGAGGCGGCCGCCGTGACGGCCGGCGATCGGGCGAAGCGGGCGCTCCCGAAGACCGACCTCGCCCTGCTCCACTCGACGGTCAAGGGTCGCTTCGAGACCCGCGGGCGCTACAGCTCGGCGACCGTTCGCGGGACGATCTGGACGACGACCGACCGGTGTGACGGCACGCTGACGTCGGTCCACCGGGGCGTCGTCGATGTCGACGACTTCCTGCGCGGGCGGACGATCGCCGTCCGCGCCGGGCACGCGTATCTCGCGCGGGCGCCGTCCTGAGGCCGTCGGCCGGGCGGGTGAGGCCGTTGGGCGAGGCCGTTGGGTGAGGCCGTTGGGTGAGGCCGTTGGCCGGGCGGGTGAGGCCGTTGGCCGGGCGGGGGCGCGAGCCCCGCCGCTAGATGCCGCCGCCGGTCAGCGTCCACAGCCTGACCTTCGCGTCCCGGCCGCGAACGTCGAACTCGTCGACGAAGACCACGTCGTCCGGCCGCCGGCTCAGGAGGTCGAGCGTCGACTCGGTGAAGAGGAGCTGATGCGATGTCGTCTTGGTCGTGCTCTCGATCCGCGAGGCCGTGTTCGTCGTGTCACCGATCGCCGTGTACTCGAGCCGGCGCTCGGAGCCGACGTTGCCCGACATCACCGGGCCGCTGTTGAGACCGATCCCGATCCGGAACCCGTCGCCCAGGCCTTCGTCGCGAAGCCACGCGTTGAAGCGCGGCAGCCGCTCGTCGAGCATCTCCCGCGCGGCGGCCAGCGCCCGATCCGCGTGGTCGCCACGCTCGATCGGCGCCCCGAAGACGGCCATGATCCCGTCGCCCATGTACGCGACGAGGGTTCCCCCGTGGTCGAGGATCGCGTCGCTCATCGAGCTGAGGTACTCGTTGAGGATGCCGATCACCTGATCCGGCGGGAGCTTCTCGGCGAACGTCGTGAAGCCGCGCAGATCGCTGAACATCACGGTCGAGACGAGCTGGACCCCGCCGAGCCGGAGGCCGTCGTCGGTCTGGGCGAGCACTTCGCTGACGACGTTCTCGGGGACGAAGCGGCTGAACAGGTCGCGGACTCGTTCGCGCTCGAGCGCGGCCGTCGCATAGTGGACGCCGAGCGAGCCGGACGCGTTGAGCGCGAGTCCGGCGACCGGGTAGACGAACGTCAGGATCAGGCCGGCGTCGAACGCCAGTTGGCAGGCGATCACGAAAGCAGCGCCGATTCCGAGCGCCAGGCCCAGCGCCCGCAGCGGGGACAGTCGCAGGCTGGCGAGCGGGGCGGCCAGTCCGAGCAGGAGGATCAGGGCGACGTCCAGCCAACCCGGCGCGCCCGTCAGAGGCAGCCCGCGGCGGACGGTCTCGAGGGCGTTGGCCTGGACCTCGACGCCCGGCATCAGCGGGCCCACGGAGGTCGTGTGGACGTCCTGGAGCGACGGGGTCGACGCGCCGACGAGGACGATCTTGCCCGTGAAGAACCCGCGGGGCACCTGGCCGTGGAGGACGCTCGCGAAGGAGACCGACGGGATCGTCCCGGCCGGCCCGTAGTAGTCGATCCAGGCCGGCCGGCCGCCGAACAGCGAGGCCCTGACCGGCTTGCGCGCGGCGGCGGCCGCCGTGACGACGGCGAACGTGTCGAGGGCGCCGGTCGCGAAGCTGACCTGCCGGACGGCGCCGTCCGGGTCGGTCGGCAGGTTCGCGCTCGACGGGCGGACGCCGATCGACCGCAGCAGGGCCGGGTTGCCGCCGAGGATCCGCGTCGCTCCCTTCGCGTCGGTCTCGGTCGTGTCGAGGACGACCGGGACTCCGGCGCTCGTCGCCCCGTAGATCGACTCGGCCAGCGACACGTCCTCGTGGGGGTTCTTCGGCATCTCGGTGAACTGGACGTCGTAGCCGATCGCCTGCGGATGGTCGGCGACGATGTGGTCGATCACGGCGGCGTGGAGCTGGCGCGGATACGGCCACTGGTATTCGGGCAGGGCGTTGAAGGTCGCGTCGTCGATCTCGACGAGGACGACGTCCTTCGGCGGGGCCTGGGTCCCCCGGATCGAGAAGCGTGCGTCGACGCTCCCGAGCTCCTGCCCGCCGAGCACGTTGGTCGCGTAGGCGACGAGGACCACCGCCGTCAGGCCGCCGGCGACCCCGAGCAGGAGCATCATCCGCCGGCGCCTCGACCGCTGTGACCCGCTCCAGCGCGTGCGGCTGCGACCGCGCCCGAGGCCTGGCCCGTTGCCCCGTCCGGATCCAGCCACCGGGCTCAGCTCCCGGCCAGCAGCGCCAGGCCGAACAGGGCGAGCACGTGGAAGGTCTGGTCGACCGCCCGGTCGACCGCCGGCACCGTCCCCGGCTCGAGGCGCTTGACGCGGGCCATGTAGATGCCGATCGCCCGGCCGTCGTCCTGCACGAGGTGGGGAGCGGCGACGAGCACCGCCACCCAGATCACGCCGGCCCCGAGCGACGAGGACAGCCAGACGAGCGCGGGGACGAAGGCCAGCGTGTAGGTCGCGATATGCGAGCAGAGGGCCCGTCGCGAGGCTCCCGGCACGGTCAGGCCGCCCCTTTTGTTGCGGGCCTGCCAGTCGGTCTGGAGGAGGTAGTCGCCGACCAGATGGCTGACGACGAAGACCGCGAAGCACCCCACCCATCCCATGGCCGACGAGCTTATCCGGGGGAGTCACTAGATTTACGCCGTAATCGGTGTGTCGACGGGAGGCTGCGGGTGGATGTGGTTGGGCGCACGATCGGACGATCGCCTTCGGGGATCGCCCCAGCGACCCGGTTTTCCCGCCTGCTCGCGGGGGGTGCCGTGTGTGCCGTCCTGCTCGGCGTGCCGCCGGTCGTCTGGGCCGGCGGCAGCGTTCGCGCGGCCGTGGCGGGCGTCGGCAACGTCTCACTCGCGAGCACGGTCACGCCGGCGACGTTGGGGCTCGGCAGCGGCTTCGACGACGTGGCCACGCTGACGCCGCCGCAGGGTGGGGCCAGGCCGACGGGGACGATGAGCTTCACCGTCTACGGCCCGACCGACCCGACCTGCGCCGGGCCGATCCTGTTCGATTCGACGAACACCGTCTCCTCCACGCCCGGCCTCTCCGGCGGCTTCTCGACCACATCCGGCTCGTACACGCCGCCGAACGTCGGCACCTATCGGGTGATCTCGACCTACAGCGGCGACGCCAACTACCAGCGCACGTCGACCGGCTGTGGCGACCCGGCGCAGACCGTGACGGTCGGCCTCGGGCCGACGGTCACCGCGATCAGCCCGGGCGCCGGCCCGGCCGGCGGCGCGAACACGGTGACGATCACCGGGACGAACCTCGCCGGCGCGACGACCGTCGACTTCGGCGGCGCGGCGACCCCGGCCACCGTGCTCAGCGCGACCCAGGTCGCGGCGACCGCGCCGGCCGGCAGCGGGACGGTCGACGTGACCGTGACGACGCCGTTCGGGACGAGCCCGACCGGCGCGGTCGACCGCTACACGTTCGCGCCGGCCGCCGGGCCGCCG
>DATAUX010000106.1:0-10318 GCA_036268015.1 Solirubrobacteraceae bacterium
CGCCGGTCCCGTCGGCGTCGGCGTCGGCCGGACCCAGGTCGAGCAGGACACAGTCGGCGGTCGACCCGGCCAGCGCCCGGGTCGCGTCTTCGACGTGCTCGTAGGTCGCCAACCGCAGGGCCGGGTGATGCGGGCGGAGCAGCTCGGCCGTCAGCTGGGCGTCACCCGCATTGACGTCGACGATCACGATCTCGAGGCGTCCGGTGTCGGCCGGCGGACGGCCGGCGACCGTCGGGGCCGTCAGGGCGCTGGTTTCGAAGACGCTCATGTTCCGAAGGCGGTCATGGTCTACCGGGGGACGCTGCCCGGCGATACCCGACAAAGAAGATGCAAGCTCACGTGGACCCCTGACGATCGATGCGTTCACGTTCTCGTATCGGGCTGCCGGACGCCCGGCTTTAGGTGAGCTTCACGCGGCCGGCGTACACGGCGCGCAACATTCGACGAGATTCGCACGAACCCCGACATTTTGTCGCGCTTCGTACGGATTCCCCAAAACACCCGACCATCTCGCCGGCGGCACCGACCGGACGGGGCTTCATGATTCAGTCCGAGGATGGCCAGCGCGACGACCCGAGACACAGCCGTCCCGCACGGGTTCGCCAGCACCCGGCGGCCCGGCCGTGACGAGCTGCTCGCCGCGCCCGTCCACTGGCGGCAGCCGGCCCGGCTGGAGGCCGAGCTCGAGCTGACCGGCAGGGCGGCCGACGGGGCGGGGGCGCTGGGCCTGCTGAGCATCGGCGATCTGCTCGAACATCTGCCGCGAGCCCGCCGGGAGGCGCGGACGGTCGCGGCACTGACGCCGGGCGAGGCGGCGACCGTGGTCGTCGAGGTCCGGACGATCAGCCAGCGGCCGGTCCGCCGGCGGGGGATGCGGGCGCTGGTCGAGGCGACCGTGTTCGACGAGACGGCGACGATGCGGGCGACCTTCTTCAACCAGCCGTGGCTCGCCGGCCGGTACCGGCCGGGCACGCGGGTGGTCCTGCACGGGAAGTACGAGGGGCGGTCGAGCTTCAAGGTCTCCCACCACGCGGTGACCGACGAGGCGGGCGCGACGGGGGACGGCGGGATCCCGCACTACGCGGCGACCGACGGCCTCTCGTCGACGCAGATCTTCGCTCTGATGGGGGCTGCCCGACCCCTGCTCGCCCACGTCTCAGACGCCCTCCCGGGCCTGATGCGAGCCGGTCATCGACTGCCGGATCGTGCGGCCGCGCTGGGTTGCGTGCACTTCGCCGAGACGGCTGGGGAGGCCGAGGCCGGGCGGCGGCGGTTGGCGTTCGAGGAGCTGCTGATGACCCAGCTCGGCCTGCTCCACCGGCGGGCCCGGCGGCGCAACGGGGATCCGGCGGTCGTGCTGGCCGACGAGCCGTCGCTGACCGCTCGGTGGCTGGCCGGCGGACTGCCGTTCGAGCTGACCGGTGACCAGCGGGCGGCGATCGAGACGGTGGATGCCGAGCTCGGGCAGGCGGCGCCGATGCAGCGGCTGCTGATGGGCGAGGTCGGGTCGGGCAAGACGGTCGTCGCCCTGTTCGCGATGCTCAGGGCGGCCGAGCACGGCCACCAGGCGGTCCTGATGGCGCCGACGGAGACGCTCGCCGAGCAGCACTTCGCGACGATCCAGGGGCTGATCGGCGGCGAGAACCTCGCGCTCGGGCTGCTGACCGGATCGACGCCGGCCGGCCGGCGGTCGGACATCCTCGGCAAGCTGCGGTCCGGCGCGCTGCAGATCGCGATCGGCACGCACGCGCTGATCGAGCCGACGGTCGGGTTCGCGTCGCTGACGGTCGCCGTCGTCGACGAGCAGCACCGGTTCGGCGTCCGCCAGCGGGCCGCGCTCGACGCGAAGTCGCCGGCCGGGGTCGTCCCGCACGTTCTCCACATGACGGCGACACCGATCCCGCGGACGCTGGCCCTGTGCGCGCATGGCGACCTCGACCAGACCCGGCTGCGGGAGCTGCCGCGGGGGCGCCAGGCGATCGAGACCCACCTGGCCGGCGGCGAGCGGGAACGGACGCGGGCGTACGAGCGGATCCGGGAGGAGCTCCGTCAGGGCCGCCAGGCGTTCGTCGTCTGCCCGCTGGTCGAGCCGGACGAGTCGCCGACGGTCGTCGCGGCCCGGGCGGCGACGGTCGAATACGAGCGGCTGGCGTCGGGCGAGTTCGCCGACTTCCGGGTCGTCCTCCTCCACGGGCAGCTGCACCACCGCGACAAGCAGGCGGCGATGGCGGCGTTCGCCTCAGGCGAGGCCGACGTCCTCGTCGCGACGTCGGTCGTCGAGGTCGGGATCGACGTGCCGAACGCGACGGTGATGCTGATCGAGAACGCCGAGCGGTTCGGGATCTCCCAGCTCCACCAGCTCCGCGGGCGGGTCGGGCGGGGCGAGCACGCGTCGGTCTGCCTGCTGTTCGGGCCGAAGGGATCCCAGCGGCTGCGGGCGCTCGCGAACCACACCGACGGGTTCGAGCTGGCCGAGATCGACCTCGAGATGCGCCAGGAGGGAGACCTGATCGGGACGCGGCAGTCGGGGATCGGCGAGTTCCGGGTCGCGCGCCTGCCGGGCGACGAGGAGCTCCTCGAGTGGGCGCGAGCGGCGGCCGCCGGCGTGATCGCCCGGGACCCGGACCTCCGCCTGGCGGAGCACGTCCCGCTCGCCGAGGCGCTGGCCGCCGCCCACCCGTCGGTCCACGGGCCGGGCCGGGAGGATCTCGACCGGCCGATCACGGCCTGAACGGGGCGGCCGGATGCGCGTGATCGGCGGACGCTTCGGCGGGCGGCGGCTCCGGGCGCCGGCGGGATCCGCGACGCGGCCGACGTCAGATCGCGTGCGGGAGGCCGTCTTCTCGATGCTGGCCAGCCTCGGCGGGCTCGACGCAGCGCTGGTTCTCGATCTCTTCGCGGGGTCGGGCAGCCTCGGGATCGAGGCCCTGTCGCGGGGAGCGGCCGCGGCGATCTTCGTCGACCACGATCCGTCGGCGATCGAGATCCTGCGGGCGAACCTCGCGGGTCTCGGGCTCGGCCCGCCGGTCGCGCGCGTCCGCGGCGGGGACGCGCTGGACGCGCTGCGGGCGGCCGGGGTGGCCGGCGACGCTTTCGACCTGGTCTTTCTCGACCCGCCGTATGCGGGCGCGGCCGAGCTCGGCGGGGTGCTCGACGTCGAGCTGGAGCAGGTGCTCGCAGACGGCGGGCTGGTCGTCTGCGAGAGCGACCGTCGCCGGCCGCTGGAGCTCGACCTACCGGTCGAGCGCGAGCGCCGGTACGGTGACACCCTGATTCGCATCTACCGTCGAGGAGATCGGAGCCGATGAGGCCCAACAATCGGATCGCCGTCTGCCCGGGTTCGTATGACCCGGTCACGAACGGGCATCTCGACGTGATCACGCGGGCGGCGGCCCTCTTCGACGAGGTCGTCGTCGCCGTCGTGTCGAACTCCCTGCGCAAGCAGACGACGCTGTTCACGATCGACGAGCGGATCGCGTTCATCGAGGAGGCGACGACCCATCTCCCGGGTGTGCGGGCCGAGCCGTTCGACATGCTGACGGTCGAGTTCGCCAGGCGGATGGGGGCGAAGACGATCGTCAAGGGCCTGCGAGCGATCTCGGACTTCGAGTACGAGATGGAGATGAATCAGCTCAACCGGCTCCAGGCGGCCGAGATCGAGTCGATCTACCTGATGGCCAGCCCTGAGTTCAGCTTCCTCAGCTCGAGTGGGGTGAAGGAGCTCGCGCGGTTCGGCGGGACGATCGACAATCTGGTCCCGAGCCGGGTCGCCCGCCGCCTGGAGGAGGAGCTGACCCGCTGAGCAGGCGGCCTTGCGGGTGCGGCTCGCCGGGTCGACGGATCGCCGTGCGGGCGGAGCTCACCAGGTGAACGGACGGCCATGCAGGAGGAGCTCGCCGGCCGGCGAATCAGGTGGGTGCGAGCCGGGCCCAACGCGCGCGGCGCATACCCTTTAGGCTTCACCTTATGGACGTACTCGTACTGATCGACAAGCTCGACGACTTGGTCCATAACGCCAAGCCGGTTCCGCTGACCGATCAGGTCCGGGTGGACAAGGAGGAGATCTACGACATCCTCGACCAGATGCGGGCGACGATCCCCGAGGAGATCAAGCAGGCCCGGTGGATCGTCAAGGAACGCCAGGAGATGCTGGCCGAGGCCAAGCGCGAGGCCGAGCGCCTCGTCAAGGAGGCCCGGGAGAAGCAGAACCGGCTGATCGGCGAGGAAGAGGTCACGAAGGCGGCCGAGCGGGCGGCCGAGGACATCATCGAGGACGCGCGAGCCCGCGAGCGGGAGATCCGTCTGGGCGCGGAGGATTACGCCGACGAGATCCTCAACACGCTCGAGGTCAACCTCTCGAAGTTCATCGCGGCCGTCCAGCGCGGCCGGGATCGGTTGCAGGGCAAGGACGAGCCGGCCGAAGTCGCCTGACCCGCGGCCGAGCCGCCGGTGGGCACGACGGCGGGGCCCGGGGAGCGTCGGGCCCGAGGTTTGTAGGACGGTCGGCGCCGGGGACGTGGGGTCGTCGGACGTGGGGGCCGGGGGTTCGTAGGAGGGTCAGATCGCGGTGCGTCCGCCGTCGGCCCGGAGCGTCGCGCCGGTCACGTAGCTGGACCGGTCGCTGGCCAGGAAGAGGATCACCTGGGCGATCTCGCTGGTCGACGCCATCCGGGCGAGTGGTGTGGTCCGGCCGAGCTGCTCGGCCGCGTCGCCCATCAGGCCGACGACCTTGTCGCTGCGGGTCGGGCCGGGGGCGACGGCGTTGACGCGGACGCCGGCCGGCGCGAACTCGGCCGCCCAGGTCCGGGTCAGCGACTCGAGGGCGCTCTTCGTCGCCCCGTAGACCGACATCCCGGGCAGGCCGATCCGTGCGGCCATCGTGCTGACGTTGACGATGCTGCCGGCGCCCTTGGCGAACATCCTCGGGGCGAGCGCGGCCGTCAGGAAGTACGGACCGCGGACGTTGGCGTCGAACGACTCGTCGAACGACGCGGAGTCCTGGTCGACGGTCGGTCCGACGGCGAAGGCGGCGGCGTTGTTGACGAGGATGTCGACGTCGCCGGCGTCGTCGGCCAGCCGGCGGACGGCGACGAGGTCGGTCAGGTCGGCGAGCACGAACCGGGCGGTGTGGCCGGCCGCGTCGATCTCGGCGACGACCCGTGCGCCGCGGTCGGCGTCCCTGCCGGAGATCACGACGGTGGCGCCTTCGCGGGCGAACAGCCTGGCCGTCGCGGCGCCGATCCCGCCTGTCGCTCCGGCTCCGGTGATCAGGGCGGTCTTGTTCTCGAGCTCCATGACGTCGGTCTCCTCGTGGTCTGCCCGCTGGCCGTCAGCGTCCGGCCGCGGCGCGGAATGGATGAACTAATCCAAATCTACACGACGGAATGGATTGCTGCATCCATAAACTGCCAGAGGCCGGGCCGGGCCATCGAACGGCAGGGCCCGGGGGCCGGGTCACGAGACGGCGGGGACGACGGCGGCGGCGGCCATGGTGATCAGGACGGCGGGGTCATGAGACGGCGCGGACGAGGGCGGTGGCGGCGGCTGCGGCGATCACGACGAGGATGATCGGCAGCCGGAGGAGGAGGGCGGTCCCGGCGGCGACGAGGCCGGCCGCCCGGGCGTCGATCACGAGGTGGTGGGGCGCGCCGGTGAACGTGTCGACGGCGACGAGGGCGGTGAGCAGGGCGGGCGCGAGCAGTCCGATGAACCCGGTCAGCCGGGCCGGCAGGGGCCGGGCGCCGAGAATCACGGGTCCGGCCGACTTGATCGCGATCGTGCCGGCCGCGAGCAGGCCGATCGTCGTCCACATGCTCGTCATCGGAGCCGTCCGGCCGGGTCGTCTCGTGGTCTGCGGACGACGCCGCCCAGGGCGGCGACCGAGGCGGCGACGACGGGAGCTCCGGTCGGGGCGCGTGGGACGAGGGCGAGTGCGAGGCCGGCGGCGATCAGGGCGGTCGCCAGGGCCCGGCGGTCGCGCAGCTCGCCGACCAGGAGGGCGAGGAAGAAGGCCGGGAAGATCGCGTCGAGGCCGAGCGACTGGGGATCTCCGAGCAGGGATCCGCCTAGCGCGCCGATCGCCGTGCCCGACCACCAGGCGAGCGCCTGGGGGATCGTCGACCCGAGCAGCAGGTCCCGGTCGAAGCGACCGCGCCCGTCGCTGGCGATCGCCCATGACGCGTCGACGACGGCCTGGCCCTCGACCGCCCGCCGGAGCCGGCCGCCGCGGAGGGCGGGGGCGGCGGCGATCCCCATCGGCAGGAAGCGGGCGTTGATCAGCAGGCCGGCGGCGATCGCGGCACCCGCGGTCCCGCCGGTGGCGATCGTGCTGAGGGCGGCGAACTGGGCCGAGCCGGCGTAGACGACGAGCGACATCACGATCGTCGGGACGGTTCCGATCACGGGCCGGGCGAGGACGCCGAAGCTGATCGCGACAGCGAACGTCGCGACTGCGGCGGGGATGCCCGCACGGATCCCGCGCTGGACCGGGTGCATCGGTCGGGGGCCGGGTGCGTCGGGCACGCCGCCCGGTCGGCTGGATGCGTCGGTCATCGGTCTCAACCCTAACACCAGCAAAGCCGCTTCGG
The DNA here is from genome assembly GCA_036268015.1 of Solirubrobacteraceae bacterium. Taxonomy (GTDB): domain Bacteria; phylum Actinomycetota; class Thermoleophilia; order Solirubrobacterales; family Solirubrobacteraceae; genus Palsa-513. Next base: position 6,588 of record DATAUX010000106.1, read on the forward strand.
TAGTATGAAGCCGATGACCGAGGAACCCGGTAGCCGGGCGCCGGCGCCCGAGCCGATCCGGTTGGTCCAGCGGTTCATCAACACGAACGATCGAGCGGGAGTCGACCTGCTCGGGGACGCGGACGCGCTCGGCGAGTGGCTGGCCGAGGCCGGGCTCCTGGATGCCGGCGGCCGGGTCAGTCCGGCCGAGCACGCCGGGGCGATCCGGCTGCGGGAATCGCTGCGCGACCTGGTGGGCGCGAACGCCGGGCTTGGCCACAGTCGGGATTCGCTGGCCGTCGTCAACGCGGCCGGCCGGCGGGCCGGCCTGTTCCCGGTGCTGACCGGGCCAGCCGACGCCCGGCTCGAGCCGGCGGCCGGTCGCGTCGACGCCGCACTCGGACGGATCGTCGCGGCCGTTCACGCGGGGATCGCCGACGGAACCTGGGTCCGCCTCAAGGCGTGCGAGCGGGAGACGTGCCGGTGGGCGTTCTACGACCAGTCGAAGAACGCCGGCGGTCACTGGTGCTCGATGGCCGTCTGCGGCGCACGCGAGAAGAGCCGGCGGGCGTACCGGCGCCGGCGGGCGGCCGAGGCCGACTGACCGGCCGCGAGCGCTGGCCGGTCGGGCCCGAGGCCGATTGACCGGCCGCGAGCGCTGGCCGGTGGGGCCCGAGGCCGATTGACCGGCCTCGGAGGGGCTAGTCGGTCGGGGGGCTGAAGCCGCGGTCGAGGACGGCGACCAGCCTGGCGAAGCTCTGGTCGACCGACAGGGGAATTCCGAAGCCGCCGTCGGCCTCGAGCGCGACGAACCCGTGCAGGGCGGCGCGAATCGCGCGGACGGCGTGGATCGCGTCGTCGCCGTCGAGCTCGTAGCCGCGGAGCACGGCGAGGACGACGGCGACGACGGCCGTCCCGGCCGCGGCTGCGCCGGCGTCGGCCGGATCCGAGAGTCGTTGGAGGGCGGCGTAGGTCCCCGGGTGGGCGTGGGCGTATTCCCGGTAGGCGTCGGCGATCGACCGCAGCGCGTCTCCCCGGGACCGGCCGGCCGCGGCCGACGAGAGCGCGGCCGCGAGCTCGCGGGCTCCGCGCAGGCCGATCCGCCGGCGGAGGTCGTCGAGGCCGGCGACGTGGGCATAGAGGGACGGCGGCCTGACGCCGAGGAGCTTCGACAGGCGAGCGAGCGTGACCGCGTCGAGGCCGTCGAGGTCCGCGAGACTCGCGGCCGCCGCAACCACGGCCGCCGAGTCGAGTCCGGCCCGGGGCATCAGCGCGACGCGCGGGCGAGGGCCCGGTCGATCGCGGCGGCCGGCGCTCGTACGGCCGGACCGTGACCGACGAGGAGGGTTGTCGGGTCGAGCGCACGCAGTGCGCGGGCAGAGTCGAGCGTCGTCTGCCCGTTCCAGGTCGCCATCGCGGCGAGCGGGAACCGCGGGTAGTAGAAGGTCGGGATCGCGACCTTCCCGTACGACGTGAACGCGTCGCCGGCGATCAGGGTCCCGTCCCGCACGTCGAGGAACGACACGTGGCCGGGCGAGTGGCCGGGGCTGGCGACGACCTCGAGGCTGCCGACCCGGTCGGCTGGCTGGAGCCGGACGTCCGGCCGGGTCGCGAGCTTCGGCCAGCTTCCGGGCAGCTTCCCGTCGACGACCTGCTCGCCGGCGTGGATCCTCGCGTCGAGCTCGGGCATCAGCACCTGGACGGCGTCGCCGAGCTCGGCCTTCAGGGCGTCGAGGGACCCGACGTGATCGCCGTGGCCGTGGGTCAGCGCGATCCGGCGGATCTTCCCGCCGGCGGCGTGTGCGGCGGCGACGAGCGCCTTGGTCGCCCCGCCTGTCGTCGTGTCGACGAGCGTGAAGCCGTCGGCCTCGCGGACGAGATACGCGTTGACGAAGCGCAGACGGGTCAGCTGGGTGATGTTCTCGGTGATCGATGTCGTTCGCATCGCGACTCCTCGGCTCGACGGCTACCTATGATACTTAGGAAATTACCTACTGCCAGTAGGTTTGTCAAGTGGGGAGCGAACGTCAGCGTCGTCCGGCCCGGGTGCGATCGCTCGGTTGCCGGCGGCTTGCGGGAGGTGATCGCTGGGTTGCCGGCGACTTCCGGGCGGAGTACCGTGCCCGTCATGGTGCGGGTCGCGGGTGGCGTTCTCCATCCACCTTTCGAGGTGGTCGTGCGGTGCGGCCGACGCGGCCGGGAACGTCACGCACTGCTCGTGAGTCGCCATCCCGGGGCTGCCGACCGGGCGGGACGCCGGCCCGTCGGTCGAGTCGGTCCTCGTCGTCGCGGACGTCGCCGGACTCATGAATCGGCGTAGGCTGAGTCGGGTGGGGAGGCTTGTGATCGTCGTTTCGTGCTGGCTCGCGCTGTTGGCTACGGGCGCGGTGATCGCCGGGGCACACGGCGCCGGCGTGTCGCAGTGCGCGACGAGGCAGCTCGCGGCCCGGACGCGGTCGCCGACGGCGGGTCTCGGGCATGACGGGTTCGTCCTCGTGCTCACCAACCGGTCGTCGGCGCGGTGTCGGACCGGCGGCTACGTCGGACTTCTCCGGCTCGGCGTCGGCGGTCGGCCGCTGCCGACAAAGCTCCACCGGGGCAGCGGGTATCTGTACGAGAGCGGACCGCCGCGAACGCTCGTGCTCGGCCCGGGCCGGAGCGCGTCGGCCGGGGTCGAGTGGCTGGGGGGGTTGTCGCCGATCGATCCGCAGGACTGCCCGTCGGCCGGCCGCCGCCTCGAGGTGACGCCGCCGAACGCCCGGACCCACCTGACGATTCGCGCGACGACCGGCGACTGCGACGCCGGCTTCATGAGCACGACCGCCCTCGTGGCGGGAACCGGGGGCCCTCGCACCTGACTTGGTCCGGCGGTCTCGAATCGGCGACCCGCGTCTCGTGGATTGGGAGACGGTCAGCCGTCCGAGGATCAGACGACGGGCGGTCGCCTGGCGCGACTGGCTCCGCGGGCTGGGGATCGACGCGACCTGCACCGCCGACGGACCCCGGCCTAGGTCGTCGCGTGGGCCTGGAGCGTCTCCTCGCCGACCTCGCCCGTGCGGATCCGGTAGGCCTGTTCGACCGGCAGCACGAAGACCTTGCCGTCGCCGACGGCTCCCGTCCGCCCGTGCTTGAGGACGGCGTCGACGACCGTCTGGACGTCGCCGTCGGCGACGACGCATTCGATCTTGACCTTCGGTCGGAGGTAGTTGGCGAGCGTGGCTCCCCGGTAGCTCTCGGTGATCCCCTTCTGGCGGCCTGACCCCTTGACCTCGGAGACCGACAGCGACGGGAAGCCGAGCTCGAGCAGTTCGGTGCGGATCGGTTCAAACGCCTCGTGGCGGATGTATGCCACAACCATTTTCATGAAGCACTCCCTGTCGAGTCGAAGTTCGGTTGGCGCGGGCGCTCTGCGAGCACCGTGTCGGAACGATAGGTCTTCACGATTTCCGGAGAACGGCCGGCCGGCCCGTCGTGGTCAGAGCAGGGCCCGCTGGCTTGGCGGGGCCGCGCTGTCGACGAGCCCGTCGATCTCCGCCAGGTGCCCGCGGACCCGGCTGGCCATCGCCTCGACGATCTCCCCGGCCTTGTCGATCTGCGTCCGCGCGCCGGTCAGCTGCTGCTTGATCCGCCGGACCTCCTCCATCGCGGCGACCGCCCGCTCACACGTCTCCTTGACGGCGACGTAGTCGACCCGCTCGGTCGCCTCCCCGGTGCGGCCCAGCAGAACCCGAGCCCGGGCCAATGAGTAGCCG
>DATAUX010000107.1:0-6489 GCA_036268015.1 Solirubrobacteraceae bacterium
GCGCGCGCGGCTGATCGCCGCGGCCGCGGCCGCGACGATCGGCGCGGTTGCCGTGCTCGGCGTCAGCGTCCTCCTGCTCGTCGACCACGAGCTCCACAGCTCGCTCGACTCGACGCTCCGGTCCCGGGCCGCCGATGTCGCCCGCCTGGCCGTCTCCGCGCCCGCCGTCCTCACGTCGCCGGGCGCGCTCGAAGCCCCGTTCGGCGGACGCGAGCTCTCGGTCGAGGTAGTCGACCGGTTCGGGCGGATCTACGCACGATCGCTGTCGCTCGGCGGCCGCGTGCTTCCCGGAGGCAGCGCCCTGACGACGGCGCTCGCCGACGGCCGGGGAAGCTTCGTCTCGGCAGTCCTGTCGGGCGACCCGCTGCGCGAGTATGTCGCGCCGCTCGCCGACGCCGGCGGTCCGGTGAGCGGCGGGGCGGTCCTCGTCGGGTCGAGCACGACCGAGATCGACGTCACGCTCGGCCGGCTCCGGGCCCTCGTCGCACTCAGCGCGCTCGCCGCCGGACTGCTCGGCGCGGCCGGCGCCGCCCTCCTCACCCAGCGCGGCCTCCGCCCGCTCCGCCGGCTGGCCGACGGAGCCCGGGAGATCGCCGACACCCACGACGCCTCCCGCCGGCTGCCGATCGCCACCGAGAGCGGCGAGCTCGCCGAGCTCGCGCGGACCCTGAACCGGATGCTCGACTCGCTCGAGCGGGCCCGGGCCACCGAGCGGCGCTTCCTGGCCGACGCGTCCCACGAGCTGCGGACGCCGTTGACGTCGCTGCGCGGCAACGCCGCCTACGTCGCCCGCCACGGCGCCGATGCCGACGCGCTCCAGGACATCGAGGCCGACGTCGCCCGGCTCGCCCGCCTGCTCGACGACCTCCTGGCCCTCGAGCGCGAGGACGGCGCCGAGCGCCCGGTCGGGCTCGTCAGACTGACCGACGTCGTCGACGCCGTCTGCTCGGGCCTGACCGGGATCAAAGTCCGGATCGACGACGACCCGTGGGTCCGCGGCGAGCCGGGCGCGCTCGAGCGGGCGCTCGCCAACCTGGTCGAGAACGCCCGCGTCCACGGCCCGCCGGCCGGGCCGATCGAGGTCAGCCTGACCCGCACCGGCGACCAGGCCCTGCTCGCCGTGTCGGACTCCGGTTCCGGACTCGACCCGACCCAGGTCGAGCTGGCCTTCCAGCGCTTCTGGCGGGGTCCGGCGACCGAACGGCCGGGTTCGGGGCTCGGCCTGTCGATCGTCGCGGCGACCGCCGCCCGCCACGGCGGCCGGGTCCGCGTCGACGGCGCCCGCTTCACGCTCGAGCTGCCCGCTGTCAGGCGATTGTCAGACACGCCGCCTAGGCTGGTCGAGCACCCGGATCAGGAAGGCCCACCGTGAACCCACTTCGCCAGCTCCGCCATCTCCCGACGCGCCGACTGCTGGGCGTCCTCGCCGGCGTCGTCGTGCTCGCCGGCTCGGTCACCGCCGTCGCGGTCGCCGCGCTCGGCGGCAGCGGGCCGATCCCGGCCGCCAAGACGCTGGCCGCCGCGATCCACGACGCGCTCGACGGGCCGAAGATCGCCGGCGTGACCGCGCAGATCCAGTTCACCGACAACCTCGTCGACACGTCGAGCATCCCCGGCGCCGGCCCTCTGCTCAGCGGCGCGAGCGGCCGCCTCTGGGCCGACGACAGCGGACACATCCGGCTCGAGCTGCAGGCCAGCGCCGGCGACACGGAGATCACCGTCGCCCCCGGGTCGTTCCAGATCTTCGACGTCGCGAGCAACACCGTCTACCGGGGGACGCTGCCCGCCGACAAGCCGGACGGCAGTCAGACGACGCACCAGCCGCCGTCGCTGCAGACGATCACCGACGCGCTCGACAAGCTGATCGGCAAGGTCGGCATCTCCGGAGCCGACCCGACCGATGTCGGCGGGGCACCGGCCTACTCGGTGACCTTCTCGCCCCGGCACGGCGGCGGCCTGCTCGGGTCGGCCGAGCTGGCCTTCGACGCCGACAACGGCGCTCCGCTCCGCTTGGCCGTCTACGCCCAGGGCGACACGTCACCCGTGCTCGAGCTGACGGCGACCCAGGTCTCGTTCGGCCCGGTCGCCCCGGCTGACGTGAGCGTCACGCCACCGACCAACGCCAAGGTCGTCGAGGTCTCCGCGCCGACCACGCCGGCCGGCGCCCACCCGGACGCCAAGCCGGTCACCGGATCAGCGGCCGTCGCCGCGGCGCTCCCGTTCACACTCGACGCCCCGGCCGAGCTCGCCGGCCTCCCCCAGACGTCGGTCAGGCTCGTCACGGAGGGCAAGAAGGCGGGGGCCCTCGTCGCCTACGGCCAGCACCTCGGGGGAATCCTCGTGCTCGAGCGCCAGGCCTCCCGCCCAGCGCCTGCAGCGAAGACGCCGGCACCGAGCGCGTCCGCGTCGTCGTCGGGTCTGCCGACGGTCACGATCAACGGAGCGACCGGCACCGAGGTGGCGACGGCGCTCGGAACGCTGATCCGGTTCCAGGCCACCGGAATCGACTACATCGTCCTCGGCTCGGTTCCCCCTGCCGCGGCCGAGGCGGCGGCCCGCGGGTTGTGAGGGCGGCGCCGCCCGCGCCGGACGGGAACCCGCCCCCCGTCCGGGCCCGCGGGCTCGTCAAGCGCTACGGCGTGATCGTCGCCGTCGACCACGTCGACCTCAACGTCGCGACCGGCGACGTCTACGGCTACCTCGGTCCGAACGGAGCCGGGAAGACGACCTCGCTGCGAATGCTGCTGGGCCTGATCCGCCCCGACGAGGGCGACGTCGAGCTGTTCGGCCGGGACCCGCTGATCGACGGCGCGAAGGCGCTCGACGGAGTCGCCGGCTTCGTCGAGGCGCCCAGGTTCTACCCGTACATGACCGGACGCCGAAACCTCGACCTGCTGGCCGCGTTCGACGGGTCGGGCGCGACCGACCGGATCGACGAGTCGCTGCGAGTCGTCGACCTCGATCAGCGCGCCGGCGACAAGGTCGGCGGCTACTCCCACGGAATGCGCCAGCGCCTGGGCATCGCCGCGGCCCTGCTGCGGGCGCCCCGACTCCTCCTGCTCGACGAGCCGGCGACCGGCCTCGACCCGGCCGGCCTGCGCGACATGCGCTCGCTGATCCGCCGACTCGCCGGCGAGGGCATCACGGTGATGCTCTCGAGCCACCAGCTGGCCGAGGTCGAGGAGCTGTGCAACCGGGTGGCGATCATCCGCAAGGGTCGGGTCGCCTACGAGGGCGACCTGGCCGAGCTGAAGCGATCGGCGGCGGCCGAGTACCGCCTGCGCACGACCGACGACGCCCGGGCGGCCGCGATCAGCCGGGCGCAGCCGGGGATCTTCGACGTCCGCCCCGGCGACCACGAGCTCCGCCTGCGGGCCGAGGAGTCCGCGATCGCGATGCTGTCGATCGCGCTCGGCGAGGCCGGGGTCGGCCTGAAGCTGCTGGCCAACGAGCAGGCCACGCTCGAGGACGTCTTCTTCCGCCTGACCGAGGGCGATACGGCGGTCGAGCAGGCGGTCGCGTGAAGCGCCCCGGCACGCTGACGGTCTACGCGTGGGAGCTGCGCAAGCTCCGCGCCCAGAAGCGGACCTACCTCGGCCTCGGCATCGTCACGGCCGTCCCCCTGATCTTCGTGATCTCGCTCGGTCTGCGGGCCGGCGGGCCGGACGACGTCGCCTTCGGACGCTACGTCCACCAGTCGGGGCTGGCGATCCCGCTCGTCATCCTGATCTTCGCGTCGGCCTTCCTGCTCCCCCTGGCGACGGCCCTCGTCGCGGGCGACATCGTGGCTGCCGAGGACCACAACGGGACGCTCAAGACGATCCTGACACGGTCGCTCGATCGGGGTCAGGTGTTCGCCGGAAAGCTCCTGGCCGCCCTGACCTACGCGCTCGTCGCGCTCCTCCTGATGGGCACCGTCGCCACGGTCGCCGGGTCGCTCGAGTCCGGCTTCAACGGCCTGGTCTCACTTTCGGGGACCCACATCTCGGCGCCCAAGGCACTCGAGCTGGTCTACGCGAGCTTTGGCATCTACCTCCTGCCGATGCTCGCGATCGCCTCGATCGGCGTCCTCCTGTCGACGACGACCCGCAACAGCGCGGGCGCCGTCGTCGGGACGGTGATGGTCGTCCTGATGCTCAACCTCCTGAACATCGTTCCCGGCCTCGGCGGCCTTCACGACTACCTCCTGCCCAACGAATTCGACGCGTGGATGGGCTTCCTGCGGACGCCGATCGACTGGTCGCCGATCGTGCGGGCGGCCTGGGTCAGCGCGGTCTACGCGGTCCCGTGCGCGTTCGCCGCCTACGTCGTCTTCCTCCGCCGGGACGTCACCGGCGGCTGACGGCTCGTCACAGCCCGCCGTCGACGATCAGCCGGGCCGCGCTCGCCGGGTCGAGGCGACGCGCGACGACCTCGTCGAGCATCCGCTGGAAGTCGGGATCCTCAGCCACGCGCGCCTCGAGCGCCCGGCGCATCCGCGTCGTCGCGAGGGCGAGCACCTCGGACCGGAGATTGTGTCGCCGGCGATCGCCGAGCGTCCCCTCGGCCTCGATGTACGCCCGGTGCTCTTCGAGCCTGGCGACCAGTTCCGCCGTGCCGACCCCCGTCAGCGCCTGGGTCTTGACGATCGGAACGCGCCAGCCGCGCTGGGGCGCGAGCGAGAGGACGCCGCGGATCTCGCGGATCATCGTGTCGGTCAGCGGGTGGTCGGACTTGTTGACGACGATCACGTCCGGGATCTCCATGACGCCCGCCTTCAGCGCCTGGATCGAGTCGCCCGACCCGGGGATCAGGACGAGGATCACGGTGTCCGCGTGGTCGATGATGTCGACCTCGGCCTGGCCGACTCCGACCGTCTCGACGAAGACGTCGTCGTTGCCGGCCGCGTCCATCAGCAGCGCGGTCTGGAGCGCAGCCTCGGAGAGCCCGCCGAGCGCGCCGCGATTGGCCATCGACCGGATGAAGACGCCGGCGTCGAGAAAGTGGTCGGTCAACCGGATCCGGTCGCCGAGCACGGCACCGCCGGTGAACGGGGACGACGGGTCGATCGAGAGCACGGCAACCCGCCGGTCAGCCGCCCGGCGGGCGCCGACGAGAGAGCCGATCAGCGTCGACTTGCCGCTACCGGGCGGACCCGTCAGCCCGAAGACGGCTGCCGTGCCGGTGTGCGGATAGACCTCGCGGACGAGGTCCCAGCCGGCCGGGTCGTTGTTCTGGACCAGCGTGATCGCCCGCGCCAGGGCACGGCGATCGCCGTCGAGCAGGCGCTGGGCGAGGGTCTGCGGAGTCATCGGCCAATCATTAACCAAATCGATCCGGTCGAGACCGGCCGCGACTGATCTACGATTCGGCCGCGATGGAGACGCAGCTCGCCGAACCCCCGCTCGAGCCGGTCGATCCGCTCGTGCTGGGGCCACCCCCGCCGCTGCGCCACAACCCGCTCGAGCTGCTGCGCTTCATGCGGGCCCACCGGATGCTCAACCATCGCTACGCGGCCCTGCTCGCCCGCCTCGCCTGGGCCAAGTTCCGGCTCGGGGATCGCCTCCAGCTCGACGGGATCGCGTTCATCCGACCGGGCGTCCACCTCGAGGTCGCGCCGGGCGCCAGGCTCGTGCTCGGCCGGTGGTCGTGGCTCGGCGACAACTCGAAGGTCCGCGTCCACGAGGGCATCGCTGAGATCGGGGCGAAGAGCGTGCTCGGCCAGGAATGCACGATCTCCTGCTTTCGGCACGTGAAGATCGGACGGGAGTGCATCATCGCCGACAAGGTGATGATGATCGACTTCGACCATGGCGTCGTCGACGTCGACCGGCCGATCCGCGCCCAGGGGATCTACAAGCGGCCGGTCGAGATCGGCCACAACTGCTGGATCGGCTACGGCGCCTGCATCCTGCGGGGCGTCCGGGTCGGCGAGAACTGCGTGATCGGGACGAACGCCGTGCTCACGCGGGACGTTCCCGACAACGCGGTCGTCGGCGGCGTGCCCGCCCGGATCATCCGCATGCGCAAGGCGCCACGGGCGATGCGCTTCGACTAGGCGGGCGACGGGCCGCGCCCGGCGAGGACGCCGGGCGACGAGGCGTCGTCGTAGACGCCGAGCGGCCGGCACGTCAGCTTGCGGACTTCTCGTGCTTGACGAGATAGTCGAGATACAGCGGCCTCAGAGCGTCGTCGAGGGCGGCGTCGGCGTTCCTGAAGTCGAACAGCCAGTTCGACGCGCGCTGGACATCTGCGGCGTCCAGCTCGCCGGAGATCGCCCTCGCCTCGGGGATCGATTCGAACAGCCTCCAGAAGAACCGGACATCGAGCCTGTGCTTGGCCAGCGCGACCGCCCGCTCGTGGAGCTCGGCCGACGAGAGGGTGTCGAGCTGTTCGGGTCCGGTCATCTCCGACAGCGTAGTCGGCGGGCCGGCCGGCGGTTGCCTCGGCCGCGCGGTCATCGACCTCCCCGGCGGCCGGCTTCCCGCCGGCCGGTGGATGACCTGGTCC
>DATAUX010000108.1:0-4912 GCA_036268015.1 Solirubrobacteraceae bacterium
CTCGCCGAGGCCAAGCTCGCGGTGCTCGCCGCCGCGACGATCTCCACGCTGCTGGCCGCCACCGTCTTCCGCCTCGTCCGCCTCCTCCCCCAGGCGATGCGGGCCCGCCAGCTCGGCCGGACGGCCGAGCAGATCGTCGACCTCGCCGACGACGTCGACCCGGCCCACGATCACATCCGTGGTGACGAGGACGGCCGGGTCACGCTGGTCGAGTACGCGAACTTCGAATGCCAGTACTGCGGCCGGGCCGAGCCGATGGTCCGCGAGCTGATCGCCGAGTGGGACGACGACCTCCGCTACGTCTTCCGCCACCTGCCGCTGGCCGACGTCCACCCGAACGCCCAGCTCGCCGCCGAGGCGACCGAGGCCGCCCACGCGCAGGGCCAGTTCTGGGCGATGCACGACCTCCTCTTCGCCCACCAGGACGATCTCGACCCGGCGTCGCTGTCCCGCTGGGCGGGCGAGCTCGGGCTCGACGTCGACCGCTTCGACGACGACCTCCGCCGCCGGCGCCATGCCGCCCGGGTCAACGCTGACATCTCGAGCGCCGACGCCAGCGGCGTCTCGGGGACGCCGTCGTTCTTCATCAACGGCCGGCGCCACCAGGGGCCCTACGACGAGGCGACGCTCAGCCGCGAGGTCCGCGTCGCCCGGGTCCGGGCCGTCGCCGCCGACCTCGAAGCCCAACGGCTGGCCGGCCAGGCCTGAGACCGGGTCGGGTCGGGTCGGGTCGGGCCGGGCTGGGTTGGGTCGGGATGGGCGGGTCGAGTCGAGTCGGGTCGGCGCTCGGGGACGTCGGGGTGTGCTGTCTTGGGCCGCGAGAACGTACGACTATCGACACTTTGTCGACTGTCGTACAGATTCGCCGAGAAAGCCTCGACCGCACGCCCGGGGCCGGCGTCAGGGATCGCCGCCGGTAAGGCAGACGGTGCGCCGGCTTCCACCACGAGAACGTACGACTATCGACACTTTGTCGACTGTCGTACAGATTCGCCGGAAGTCCCGACGGCACGCGCGGCCGTCGCCGGGGCCGCGGACCGGTCGCGGGTGCGCCGTCAGGCGCCGGTGAGCGCCCGCCGGCGCAGCCGGTCGCCGAGGTTGGCGCGGACGGACGGCCATTCACCCGGAATCACGCTGTAGTAGGCCGAGTCGCGCAGGCCGTAGGGCATCACCATGTGATTGCGGAAGATCCCCTCGAAAGCGGCCGGCAGGGCGGCGAGGGCCGCCCGGGAACGGTCGTTGCGGGCGTCGGTCTTGAACTCGACGCGGATCGCGCCGACCGCGTCGAACGCGTGGGAGAGCATCAGCAGCTTGGCCTCGACGTTCGCGCCCGTCCGCCAGTAGGCCGGCGCCAGCCAGGTCCAGCCGATCTCGAGACCCCGGTGGTCGGGGCGGAGTGCCATGAACCGCGAGCTCCCGATCACCTGACCGGTCGCCCGCCAGACGGTCGCGAACGCGCACTCACGCCCGGCCGCGCTGTCGGCAAGGCTCTGGTCCAGCCAGCCGGCGAGCGTCTCCCGGGTCGGCGGCGCGCCCGGCAGCGACAGCCACCGCCAGATCTCCGGGTCCCGCGAAGCGTCGAACAGTCCGGCCGCGTGACCGGGGTTCAGCGGCTCGAGCCGGACGAGCGACCCTTCGAGCACGGCCGACAGTCGATCCAGGCTCACCGGCGTCCGGGCCGCCCGCGCCAGCCGACGATTCTCGTTTGCATGCTGCGGATTGTGTCACCGCGATCTGCTGAGATGGTCCACCGATGCGGATCCTGATCGTCAGCCAGATGTGGCCGGGCCCGTCGGATCCGGACCTCGGCAGCTTCGTCGCGACGGTCGCCGGCGAGCTCGAGGCACTCGGTCACACGATCGACCTGGCCGTGATCGACCGGCGGGGCGGATCCCGGCTGAAGTACCCGCGCCTGTGTCTCGACGCGGTCCGGGCGGCCCGGCGCCGGCCGCCGGACGTCGTCTTCGCGCACATGCTCTTCCCGGCCGGCCTCGCCGGCGTCGCCGCGTCGATCGTCGGCCGGGCACCGCTGGTCGTGATGGCCCACGGAGCGGATGTCGAAAACCTCGGCGGTGTTCCGGGTGTGACTCTTTTGACGCGCGCCGCACTGCGCCGGGCGAGTGGCCTGATCGTCAACTCTGCCTGGCTCGGCCGCCAGCTCGACGCCTTCATCCCCGGCAGCGCGGCGAGAGCCCATGTGATCGACTGCGGCGTCGACCTCGACCTCTTCCACCCGGCCGATGCCGCCGCCGCCAGGGCCGAGCTCGGCTGGGACGGCGACGACGGTCCGGCCTTCGTCTGCGTCGGGTCGCTCGTCGCCCGCAAGAACGTCGTCGCGCTCGCCGACGCGTTCGCCGCTCTCGGCCGCGGCCGGCTCGCGTTCGTCGGCGACGGTCCCCTCCGACCCGAGCTCGACGGCCGGCCGGGGGTGACCGTCGTCGGTCGCATCCCCCACCCGGCGATCGCCCGGTGGATCGCAGCCGCCGACGTACTCTGCCAGCCGTCGCTTCGCGAGCCGTTCGGCCAAGCCGCGCTCGAGGCGCTCGCGATGGAGCGGTCCGTCGTCGTGACCACGAGAGGTGGGCCGGCCGAGTTCGTCACCCCGGAAACAGGCCTGCTCGTCGATCCCGACAATCCGGGCGCGCTCCGAAATGCCCTCGTCGCCGCCGCGGGCCTCCCATCGCCGAACCCGGCCGGCCGATCCGTGGCCGAGCGCCACGGCGCCGGCCGCCAGGCCGCACGGATGGCCGACGTGCTCGCCGCCGCCGTCGCCGGCCACCGGAGCTGACCGCGATGCCCCAGCGATCACGGTCCTTCGGCGCGATCTCCGACCACTACGACCAGTTCCGGCCGGGCCCGACCGACGCGGCGGTCGACTGGCTGCTCGCGCCCGGCGCCCGCGAGGTCGTCGACGTCGGGGCCGGGACCGGCGCACTGACCCGCCTGCTGGTCGCCCGCGGCCTCAGGGTCACGGCGGTCGAGCCGGACCCGCGGATGCGGCGAACCCTGTCGGGTCGCGCGCCCGACGCGACGATCCTCGACGGCACGGCCGAGGCGATCCAGGTCGCCGACGCCTCCCAGGACGCCGTGCTCGCCCACTCGGCCTGGCACTGGGTCGACCCGGCCCGGGCGATTCCCGAGGTCGCCCGCGTCCTGCGACCGGGCGGCCGGCTCGGTGTCGCGTGGACTCGCCTGGACCGGGATGTCGACTGGGTCGCCGAGCTGAACGCCCAGCTCCGCCTCGGCCTCGGCGGACCGGGTCCGGGTCGCCGGTCACACTCGTTCAGCGTCCCCGGCGCGGGCCCGTTCGCTCGTCCCGATGGCCCGCACGACGTCCGCTTCAGTCGGCGCTTCACCCGCGACCAGCTGCTCGGGCTGGCCGGCACCTACAGCGCCGTGATCGTCCTCCCGGCGGCCGACCGGACCGATCTGCTCGACCGCCTCCGCCGCGATCTCGACGCCGACCCGCGCCTGGACTCACCCGACGGGATCGAGGTCCCCCTGGTCAGCCGCTGCTGGCGCGCCGTGCGTCACTGACGGACCGGCGGCAGCGACTGGCCGTGCAGCGTGTTGTCGCGGTCCCGGTAGGAGATCCGGGTGGGCGACGACGGGAACGTCCCGGCGTAGCCGTTGTCGGTCACGGCCAGCGTCCGATCGCCGCCGTCGGCGAACGTGAACGTCACCCTGCCGACACCGTCCGGGACCAGCCCGTAGACATCGGTCGTGCCGGCAGGCAGATGCTCGGCCGCGACGTCGGCCGGCGCCGGCCTGCCCTCGCCCGAGAGACCCCCGTCAACGATCTGCGTCGGCCGCGCGCACGACCCAGTCACCGCCGATCCTCCGTCGACGAGAGCGCCGGCGACGCAGACCTGGGTCGCACTGGCCGCGACCCAGACATTCGCGCCCGGGATGTCCAGGCGGCGGGCGCTGGCCGGGTCGACGTCGACCAGCGAAGTCGTCGAGCCCGCGAACGGGTTGCCCGGGTTCGCGCCCTGCGGCGGACCTCGAAAGACGGCGAAGTAGTCGCCGAGCAGGATGCCACCCGACCGCAGACCCCGCGCCGTGGCCTGCGGATCGCTGCCGGCGCCGGCGGCGAACGCGATCACCGCGGCCACCACCATGGCCGCGAGCGCCGAGATCGTCGCGATCGGCCGACCGCCACCCGGACGCCGCACAGGACGGCGACGGCTGGTCTCCGACCGCCCCCGGGCGAGCCGTCCGGCCGCGGCGAGCAGGTCGCGCTCGAGGTCTGGCATGCGTGCGGTCTCAGGCATCGGCGTCTCCCCGGTCGAGTTGGGCCCGTAGGACGGCGAGACCGCGGCTGACCCGCTTGCGCACGACGCTCGCCGAGCAGTCGAGCTCGGCGGCGATCTCCGCATAGTCGCGTTCGTCCAAGATGTGCGACCGGATCGCCTGGCGCTGCTCGGCCGGAAGGTGCGCGAGCAGATCCAGCGCGTCCCGGCCGGCCGCCCGATCGGCGAGCTCGTCGAGCGAGTCGACCAGCTCGTCGGTCAGCGCGAGCGGCGGCATGCCCAGCTTCCGGCGGACATCGTCCTGGACGCGGGACCGGCGAAAGCTCGCAGCGAGCAGGTTGCGCGCGATGCCGAACAGCCAGGCCGCGGGTGGCGCGCCGGTCGAGCGAAACCCTGGGGCTCCGGCCAGCGCCGTCGCGAATACCTCTGCCGTCAGGTCCGCCGCCAGCTCGGGCGACCGGGTCCGGCGGAGCATGAAGACGAGGACGGCGTCCTCGTGGCGGCGGTAGAAGACGGCGAACGCCGTCGGGTCGGTCCGCGTCGCCCGCAGGAGGGCCGCGTCGTCGGCATTCGAGTGGGTCATCAGACGTTAATGCGATCTCAGCCGGAAGTGTGACCGGCCGGCCTGAGCCTGCGACGCACCGGACCGGCGGGGCGAT